>NZ_JAKWFH010000001.1:0-297998 GCF_029522185.1 Burkholderia sp. IO2
ACCCGGCGATCGACCTGATCACGTTCACCGGCGGCGTGTCGATCGGCAAGTCGATCGCCGCGCGGATGGGCTACCGGCGCGCGGTGCTCGAACTCGGCGGCAACGATCCGATCATCGTGATGGAAGACGCCGATCTCGACGAAGCGAGCACGCTCGCGGTGTCGGGCTCGTACAAGAATTCGGGGCAGCGCTGCACGGCGATCAAGCGGATGCTCGTGCACGAGGCGGTGGCCGATCGCTTCACGGCGCTCGTCGTCGAGAAGACGCGCGCCTGGTCGTACGGCAACCCGTCCGATCCGTCGGTCGACATGGGCACGGTGATCGACGAAGCGGCGGCGAAGTTCTGCGAGCAGCAAGTCAACGACGCGATCGCGCGCGGCGCGCGGCTGCTGGTCGGCAACGTGCGCGACGGCGCGCTGTATTCGCCGACCGTCGTCGATCGCGTGACGCCCGACATGCCGCTGGTCAAGCATGAAACCTTCGGGCCGGTGTCGCCGATCATGCGCTTTCGCGATATCGACGAGGCGATCCGGATGTCGAACAGCACCGACTACGCGCTGTCGTCGTCGGTGTGCACGAACCGCTTCGACCACATCACGCGCTTCATCACCGAGCTGGAAGTCGGCAGCGTGAACGTGCGCGAAGTGCCCGGCTATCGGCTCGAACTGACGCCGTTCGGCGGCGTGAAGGATTCGGGGCTCGGCTACAAGGAGGGCGTGCAGGAGGCGATGAAGAGCTTCACGAACGTGAAGACGTATTCGCTGCCGTGGTGAACGCGGCGGGGAAGGGCGCGGCGCGCCCTCCCGTCGCCGGCGGCGTTACTGATAGAAGTTGAGCGTGACCATCGCCGAACGGCCCGGCGCCCACGTCGCGTAGATCGGATACGCGCTCGCGTAATACTGCTTGTCGAACAGGTTCTGCACGTTCAGTTGAACGTCCATCGTCTTGTTCACGCGCCACGTCGCGGCCGCGTCGAAGCGTGCATAGCCGGGCGTCCACTTCTTCACGGTCGGCGATACCGATGCATAGGTCTTGCTCATCACCGTCGCACCCGCGCCGAGCGTGAGCTTCGGCATCACGTCGTAGCTGGTCCACAGCGTGAAGTTGTGCTTCGGCACCATCACCATCGGCAGGCCCGATGCGCCCGGGCTGCCGGGGCCCGCGTCGGTCGTGATCGCGTTCAGGTACGAATAGCCGCCGAACACGTGCCACTTCTGCGTCAGGTTGCCCGCGAAGCCGAATTCGAAACCGCGCACGCGCTGCTTGCCCGCGTTGACCGTGTGACCGAGGCCGTCGCTGACGCGCGCGTTGGTCTTTTCGGTCTGGAACAGCGCGGACGTCAGCGACAGCTGATCCTGCAGCACGTCCCACTTCGCACCGATCTCGATGTTGCGCGCGCGTTCGGGCGCGAGATCCTGGTTGGTCGCGGTGATCTGGTCGGTGCCGCCGCCGAGGCCGCCGTTCGAGCCCGGCGGGTTCGACGACGTGCCGTACGACGCGTACAGGCTCACGTTGGTCACCGGCTTGAACACGAGGCCGAACTGGTAGCTGAACAGGTTCGACGTGTTCGACAGGTCGGCGACGCCGGCCTGCTTGCCGGTCGTGTCGTAGCGGTCGAAGCGCAGCCCCGTGTTGAACTGCCAGCGCTCGGACAGCTTCACCGTGTCGAAGATGTACGCGGAGACCGTATCGGTGCGCGTGTTCGTCGTCGCGCCGGGGAAGCCCTTGTCGCCGTTCAGTACGATGCTGCCGGTCCACGGCATGTTCGGGTTCCAGCCGCCGGCGAGCGGCGTGCAGTTGCCGACCATCGCGCACGGGCTGTTCGAGCGGATGTTGTTGCCGGCCGAATCCGACACGAGATAGCCCTCGTAACGTGCCTGCTCGTGGCTGAACTCGACGCCGGCCGTCATCGTGTGCTTCATCCCGAACAGGCTCGCGCTGCCCGTCACTTCGGTCTGGTTCGAGAAACCGTTCAGCGCGTACTTGCCGCTCTTCGCCTGCAGCCCGAGCATGTTCGGGTTCGACGCGAGGATCTGCGGATTCGTCGCCACGTAATCGAGCGTCGAGCGGCCGAACATCGTCGTGTTCTTCAGCTTCCACGTGTCATTGAGCTTGTGCTCGACGCGAATTTCGCCGGTATCGGTCTGCCCGTAACGGTAGTCGCGCGTGTTGAGCCCGAAGAACTGCCCGCGATCGGTCGGCACCGGCGTGCCGCCCGATGCGCGGAACGGCACGCTGAAGTCCGGCATGTCGTAGGAGTTCATGTGGTAGTAGCTGACCGTGACCGTGGTCGGCGTGTTCAGCCCGAACACGATCGACGGCGCGACGCCCCAGCGCTTGTTGTACACGTCGTTGCGGCCGGCCTGGTTCGCGTCGTGGCCCATCACGTTCAGGCGCACGGCCGTCGTGTCGTTGATCTTGCGGTTCGCGTCGACCGTCGCGCGCTTGTAGCCGTCGGTGCCGAAGCCGATGCTGCTGTTGATGAAGTTGTCGTTCTGCGGCGTCTTCGTGACGATGTCGATGCTGCCGCCCACCGAGCCGCGGCCCGCGTAGACCGAATCGGGGCCCTTGATCACGCTGATCTGCTCGACCGCGAACGTCTCGCGATTCTGCAGGCCGGAGTCGCGCATGCCGTCGACGAAGATCGAGTTGCGCGATTCGAAGCCGCGGATCACCGGACGGTCGGCCGACGGGTTCGCCGCCGCATCGCCGCCGAGGAACGTGATGCCCGGCACCGAGCGCAGCGCGTCCGCGAAGGACGTGACGTTCTTCTCCTTGATCAACTGCTCGGGGATCACCGTGACCGAGCGCGGCGTATCGAGCAGCGGCGCGGTGAACTTGTACGACGGCGAGCGTTTCACCTGCATGTCCGACAGCGCGGACGACTGCACGGCAATCGTCGGCAGCGTCGCCGGGACGTCGGCGGCAGGAGCGGAAGCGGGAGCGGTTTCGGCGGAGGCGAGCAGCGGCGTCAGGAACACGGAGCAGGTCAGTGCCGATACGAGGGTGCGAGGCCTCGTCTTGAACTGGGCGGGCATATCGGGAAGCAGCGGAAGGTTCGGTGATCGGACGCGTTTTTCTCGATGCCAGCGGGGCGTGCCCGAAACATCGGAAAACGTCAATGTAAATGCGTATGATTCGCGTTTTCGGTCGCAATTCTACGGATTAGTGTCAAATCTGTAAACGATTGAATGGTTTTTGTACTCATTCAGTCGGGCGTTCGTGGGGGCGCGATCGCCTTTGCGTCGCGTGCAACACCGCTTTCCATGACAGGGCCGCCGCGCGGCGGCGGCGACTCGCTACACTGCCGTACCGGTTGAGGGGCCCCGGCAGTCAGGCCCCCAGGCAAGGAGACAGGACACGATGGACACCCCACGCGCAGCAGTCGTCACATACCGCGGCAATGCGATCGAGAACACGTACGTCGCCCATGTGGCGGTCGTCGATGCACGCGGCAGGCTGCTGTCCCGGTTCGGCGATCCGTTCCGGATCACGCTCGCGCGGTCGGCGGCCAAGCCGGCCCAGGCGCTGTCGGTGATCGAGACGGGCGCGCCGGAACGCTTCGGCTTCGACGACGCGGACATCGCGCTGATGTGTGCGTCGCACAGCAGCGAGGACCGTCACATCGCGCGCACGCGCGCGATGCTCGAGAAGGTCGCCGCGCACGAAGCGGATTTGCGCTGCGGCGGCCATCCGCCGCTGTCCGACGCGGTGTACCGGTCGTGGATCAAGCGCGACTACACGCCGACCGGCGTGTGCAGCAACTGTTCCGGCAAGCATGTCGGGATGCTGGCCGGCGCGCAGGCGATCGGCGCGGCGATCGCCGATTACCATCTGCCCGACCATCCGATGCAGGTGCGCGTGAAGCACGTGGTGGCCGATGCGTGCGGCTTGCGCGACGACGAGGTCGACTGGGCGATCGATGGCTGCAACCTGCCGACGCCGGCGTTCTCGCTGGATCGCCTCGCGCGCCTTTATGCGTCGCTGGCCGACGGTGCGGACGCGGTGGAAGCCGGCGGCGCGGTTACCGATCGCGTTCGCGCGCTGGCGCGCATTCATCGTTCGATGACCGCGTATCCGGAACTGGTGGCGGGCGAAGGGCGCTATTGCACGGTGCTGATGAACGCGTTCGGCGGGCAGGTGGTCGGCAAGCTCGGCGCGGATGCATGCTACGGGATCGGCGTGCGTGCGTCGGAACGCACGCGGGAACTCGGTGCGGACGGCGCGCTCGGCATTTCGGTGAAGATCGAGGACGGCAATCTCGACGTGCTGTATATGGTCGTCAGCGAAATCCTCGAGCGGCTGCGGATCGGCACCGCCGAGCAGCGCGCGCAACTGGCCGGCTTCCACCGGCCGCGGATGCTCAACACGCAGGGCGTCGAGTTCGGGCACGCGACGTTCCCGTTCGAATTGCAGGCGGCCTGAACGCCGTTACCGAGCCGATGCCGCCGGCCTGTGATCCGGGCCGCGCGTCGGCGCGCACTATGCGCGTAGGTCGCGAATCTTCGCCAGTTCCCGCTCCGACAGCTCGCCGATCTGCGCGAGATGTTCCGCGAGAAAATCCTTCAGCACGCGCAGCTTCGCCGAGCTGCGCCGGTTCGCCAGATACGCGATGTAGATGAATTCGCCGGTCAGCCGGTTCTGCAGCCGGTAGCGCGGCAGCACGGCTTCGAGCTGGCCGCTCGCGAGCAGGTCGCGCACCAGCCAGATCTCGAATTCCGCGATGCCGAGCCCCGCGCAGGTCGCATCCAGCAGCAATTCCGAATGGTCGGTGACGAGATTGCCGGCCGGCAGCACGCTGTGGTGCGCGTCGCCGCTCACGAGATCCCAGCGCGGATCGCCTTCCGGGTGCACGTAGCGCAGGCAGTTGTGATGCTTGAGGTCGTCCGGCGTCGCCGGCCGCCCGCAGCGGTCGAGGTAGCCGGGCGTCGCGCACAGGATGCTGTCGTTGCGCGACAACCGGTGGACGACGAGGTTATCCAGGTAGTTCTCGCCTTCGTGGATGTCGAGGTCGAAGCCGCCGGCCACGAGGTCGTTGTGGTTGTCGGTGAGCCGCACGTCGAGCTGGATGGTCGGATAGCGCGCCAGGAACGGCGCGATCAGCGGCGCCAGATGACGCCGCCCGAACGCGACCGGCGCGGTGAGCTTCAGCGGGCCGCTCGGCCGCGCATTCAGCTCGGCGACGACGCGCAGCGTGTCGTCGAGATCGGCGATCAGCGTGACCGCGCGCTCCAGGTAGATGTGGCCGGCCTCGGTGAGCGTCACGCTGTGCGTCGAGCGGTGCAGCAGCGCGACGCCGAGCGCTTCCTCGATCGCCGTCACCTTGCGCGCGACGGTCGACGTCGACACGTGCATCTCCTTCGCGACCGCCGAAAAACTCCCCGTTTCGACCACGCGCACGAACGCGCGCATCGCGCCCAGGTGATCGATGCCGGTTTCCCTCGCGCCTGTTTTCATTCGATTCTCGCTGTTGCGTCCCACGCAAAACCGCTTTCGATAATACAGAAGCGAGGTTGTTTTTGCAAAGGCATAGAATGCGAACCCGTCGCGTCGGGAAGCGGCGCACGACGAGCGGCACGAGACATTCAGGAGGGCACGATGGCAGAAAACGGCTTCCGCGTCGAAGCGGATCTTTTAGGGAAACGAAGTATTCCGGATGCCGCCTACTACGGCGTCCACACGCTGCGCGCGAAAGAGAATTTCGACATTTCGGGCCGCACCATTGCGTCGCTGCCGTACCTCGTGATGGCGCTCGCGGCCGTGAAGGAAGCGGCGGCCGACGCCAACTGCGAACTCGGGCTGCTGCCGCGGCCGTACCGCGATGCGATCGCCGCCGCGTGCGTCGAGATCCGCGAAGGGCGGCTGCACGACCAGTTCGTCGTCGACGTGATCCAGGGCGGCGCCGGCACGTCGACCAACATGAACGCGAACGAGGTGATCTGCAACCGCGCGCTCGAAATCATGGGGCACGCGCGCGGGCAGTACGAATACCTGCATCCGAACGAACACGTCAATCTCGCGCAGAGCACCAACGACGTCTATCCGACCGCGATCCGGATCGCGACGTGCTTCGCGGTCGAGCATCTGCTCGAAGCGATGGCGCGGCTGCGCGATGCGTTCGCGGAGCGCGCCGACGCGTTCGCCGGCTTGCTGAAGCTCGGCCGCACGCAGTTGCAGGACGCGGTGCCGATGACGCTCGGCCAGGAGTTCTCGACCTACGCGGTGATGCTGACGGAGGACATCGCGCGGCTGCAGGAGGCCGGCTGGCTGATTCGCGAGATCAACCTCGGCGCGACCGCGATCGGCACGGGCATCACCGCGCATCCGGAGTACGCGGAGAAGGCGCTGGCCGCGCTGCGGCGCATCACCGGGCTCGACCTGAGCACCGCGCCGAACCTGATCGAGGCGACGCAGGATTGCGGCGCGTTCGTCCAGGTGTCGGGCGTGCTCAAGCGGATCGCCGTCAAGCTGTCGAAGATCTGCAACGACCTGCGGCTGCTGTCGAGCGGCCCGCGCGCGGGCTTCGGCGAGATCAACCTGCCGCCGGTGCAGGCCGGTTCGTCGATCATGCCCGGCAAGGTGAATCCGGTGATCCCGGAAGTCGTCAACCAGGTCGCGTTCGAGGTGTTCGGCAACGACCTGACCATCACCTTCGCGGCCGAGGCCGGCCAGCTTCAGCTCAACGCGTTCGAACCGGTGATCGCGAGCGCGCTGTTCCGCAGCTTCAGCCACCTGACGGCCGCCTGCACGACGCTCGCGCAGCGATGCGTGAGCGGCATCACCGCGAACCCCGAGCGGCTGCGCGAAACGATGGAGCGCTCGGTCGCGCTCGCGACCGCGCTGAATCCGTACATCGGCTACAAGCGCGCGACCACCGTGGCCGCCGAAGCGCATGCGACCGGCAAATCGATCCGCGAGGTCGTGCTAGCCCGCGAGCTGATGACCGCTGCGCAACTCGACGAAGCGCTGCAACCGGAAGCGCTGATCCGGCCGCGGGCGTGCTAACGCCGGCCGGTTCGCGACCGTACCGAAAGCGCCCCTGAAGCGGGGCGCGACACATCAACAAACGACGGAGACTCACGATGAAACACACCAGCGAACGCCCGGCCGGCCCGGCCGGCGGCGCGGATGCCGCTCATGCCGATCCCGATGCGATGTTCGCGTCGCACGAAGCCGGCTATGCGAAGCAGTTGAAGCCGCGGCACGTGCAGATGATCGCGATGGGCGGTGCGATCGGCACCGGCCTCTTTCTCGGCGCGGGCGGGCGCCTGCAAAGCGCGGGGCCCGCGCTCGCGCTCGTCTATCTCGTGTGCGGCGTGTTCGCGTTCCTGATCATGCGTGCGCTCGGCGAGCTGGTGATGCACCGGCCGACCAGCGGCAGCTTCGTGTCGTACGCACGGGAGTTCATGGGCGAGCGGGCGTCGTTCGTCGCGGGCTGGATGTACTACCTGAACTGGGCGACGACCGGCATCGTCGACATCACCGCGGTCGCGATCTACATGAAGTACTGGGCCGTCTTCACCGACGTGCCGCAATGGGTGTTCGCGCTCGGCGCGCTCGGGATCGTGTCGGTGATGAACATGATCGGCGTGAAGGTGTTCGGCGAGATGGAGTTCTGGTTCTCGCTCGTCAAGGTCGGCACGCTCGCGGTGTTTCTCGCGGTCGGCGCGGTGTTTCTCGCGAGCGGCCATCCGGTGGCGGGGCAGATGCCGGGGCTGCATGTCATCGCGGATCACGGCGGGATCTTCCCGCACGGGATCCTGCCGGCCGTGCTGATCGTGCAGGGTGTCGTGTTCGCATACGCGAGCATCGAGCTCGTCGGCGTCGCCGCGGGCGAGACGGCCGATGCGCGCAAGGTGCTGCCGAAGGCGATCAACAGCGTGATGTGGCGCATCGCGCTGTTCTATGTCGGCTCGGTCGTGCTGCTGACGATGCTGCTGCCGTGGACCGCGTACAGCGCGCACGAAAGCCCGTTCGTCACGTTCTTCAGCAAGCTCGGCGTGCCGTACGTCGGCACGGTGATGAACGTCGTGGTGCTGACGGCCGCGCTGTCGAGCCTGAATTCCGGCCTCTATTCGACGGGCCGCGTGCTGCGCTCGCTCGCGATGGGCGGCTCGGCGCCGCGTTTCGTGTCGCGGATGAACGCGCGCGGCGTGCCGTACGGCGGGATCCTGATCACGGTGGCGATCAACGCGATCGGCGTGCCGCTGAACTACATCGTGCCGGCCCAGGCGTTCGAGATCGTGCTGAACATGGCGTCGCTCGGGATCATCACGACGTGGGGCTTCATCGTGATGTGCCAGATCCTGTTCCGCCGCGCGGTCGATCGCGGCGAGATGAAAGCCGTGTCGTTCCGGATGCCGGGTGCGCCGTTCACGTCGTGGCTCACGCTCGCTTTCCTCGTCGGCGTGCTGGTGCTGATGGCGTTCGACTATCCGGGCGGCACGTGGACCATCGCGACGATTCCCGTCGTCGTGCTCGCGCTGGTGATCGGCTGGAAGCTGGCGAAACGTGGCGCCGAGCGCGAGCGGGCGGCGGCGATGCCGGCATCCGTGCGTGCCGTTGCGGATCCTGCGCGGAACGCGTGACGCGCGCGTGATGTCATGCACCGGGGGCGCCGGTCCGTTCGCGGGCGGGCGCCCCCGGTGCGTCGGGTTCGAGTCAGTTCAACCCGGTGCGCTCGCCGACCCATCGGCCGAAATCGCCGGCCATCTCCGCGGTCAGCTCGTGCCCGGCCGCATACAGCCGCGTGTCGTGCGCGACGCCGAGCGCCGCGAGTTTCGCGTCGGCCTTGTCTGCCCACGAGACGGGCAGCTTGTCGTCGAAGCGGCCATGCACGATCAGCGCGTGAAGCGGGCGCAGCGCGTCGCGCGGCGCGATCAGCGGATCGATTTCCGGCAGGATGCGCCCGCACAGCACGGCGAACGCGCTCACGTCGCCTGGCGACGTGAGGCCGACGCTCGCGCTCATGATGCCGCCCTGGCTGAAGCCGGCGATCACGGTCGGCAACGCGGGCGCCGCGCCATCCTGTGCGCGGAAGGCGTGCAGCAGCGTGACCAGTTGCACGCGGCTCTCGTCCGCGCGCGCGGCATCGATTTCAGGGCCGTTCGGGCCGAAACGCACCGGAAACCACGCATGCTGACTGGGCCCGAACGTGAGCGGGCCGCGCAGGAACGCGATTTCGATGCGCGGATCGATCACGTCGGCCACGTTCAGCAGGTTGGTTTCGTTGCCGCCGACGCCGTGCAGCAGCAACAGGCGCGCGGCGGGGCGGCCAGCGGCCGGGCGCAAACGGTACTGCAGGCCGGATTCGGGATCGGTGGTCAGCGGCAGGGCGTCGGTCATCGCGTGGGTCCGGAAAGGGATCGATGCGACAGTCTAGAGCGGGCGGATCGGGAGGGGAATCGCCGGGGCGGGATTGATTGTTTCCTCGCCGGAATGAATCGGGGCGCCGTTCGTTGCGGGAACGGATCGCGATATCACGCGGCCAGGCATGGCCGGACGGCCTGGATATGCGCCGACGACAGTCCGATTGGAGGACTCGTCATTCTCACGTACAGTTGATAAAATAGATACATTCCGTAGATACGTGAGGATGGAGCGATGGATACTGCAAAGCTCTTCAAGCATGGTGGCTCGCAGGCTGTCCGGCTGCCGAAGGATTTCCGCTTCGATACGGCCGAGGTTCGCATCCGCCGCCACGGGGCGGCCGTCATTCTCGAGCCGATGCCGCAAGACTGGGCTTGGCTGGCACCGCTGATCGGTCCAGTGGACGCCGATTTCGAGGCTGCCGCGACCACACAGCCGTCCGCTCAGGAGCGCTCGGGCCTGGACGTGTTCGAATGAAGTTCCTCCTGGATACCAACGCGGTGATCGCCATTCTCAAAGGCGAGCCGGCGATACTGGCCCGTTTGCATGCCTGGCACCCGGCCGATTTCGGGATCCCCGCGATCGTCGCGCACGAGCTTTACTACGGCGCGTACAAGAGCCAGCGAGCGGCTGCGAACGTCGCGCGTGTCGACGCGCTGCAGTTCGAGGTCGTATCGTTCGACACCGAGGATGCACAGCATGCGGGTGAAATTCGTGCGCACCTGATCGCGGCCGGCACGCCGATCGGTCCATACGATGCATTGATCGCAGGGCAGGCGCGCGCGCGGCAACTGGTGCTGGTCACGCACAACGTTCGCGAATTCGAGCGCGTTCCGCGGCTGCAATTCGAAGACTGGCTAGCCGAACCGAGGGCAGACTGAACGGTAGGTCATGCAAGATCGACATTAACGAACCTGCCCGACAAACCCCGCGTCGAGCATAAAAAGATGCCAGGAAAAACGACTCGCCGATAATACGCAAACGTTTTGCCGGCATTCAATAGAACGGATTTTGCGGAGCATGAATAAAACAATGAATATCCGCTATTCGTGTGATTCGTCGAACACCGCATCCATACGGGGTATGGCGTCGGAAAGTTAACGGCAAGCCGACCAAAAACTTTAGGCTTTTCCCCGCGCAATTATTCATTTCATTTTTCTCAATGACCGATTGATTTTCGGTCATCGGACAGTCATACACCATCCCCGATAATTCGGCGCTCACATTCTTTCAATAGACCAGAGGGCGATCGAACCCGGATCGCTGCGGGGAGCTGTACTCATGACCATCCGTCATCGCATTACGCTGCTAGTCGTCCTGACGTTCTTCGCGCTGTCCGCGATCGGCGCTTATGCCGTGTACCAGACGCGCAAGAGCGCATCCGAGGTGCGTCAGGTCACCCAGGGAATCGTGCCGAGCGCGCTCGCGTCGGCGGATCTCGTCGCCGATGTGAAGAACATCCAGATCGCGACGATGACGCTCGTCTACGCGCCCGACGCGAACACCGCCGCCCAGGCGCGCGACGAGCTGAAGGCGAAGCAGGCCGCGCTGCGCGCCGCACTCGACGCGCAGGCGAAATCGGCGGTCGGCCGCGCGCAGGAAGGGCTCGTCGCGCAGGCGAAGGACAGCGCCACGAACTATTTCGCGGCGATCGACGACACCGTGAAGATGAAGACGGACGGCAAGGCCGAGATGGCGCAGGCCTACCTGTTCGCGAACGTCGCGCAGTATCGCGATGAGCTCGAAAGCATCGTCGACACGCTGCGCGTCGAGAAGAACCGCCAGAAGGACGACGCGATCGGCGCGCTGAACGGGATGCTCGCGACCACGGCGACCGCGATCGCGGGCGTCGCCGGCACGGTGATCGTGCTGCTGACCGCGCTCGGCTTCGTGCTGTATCGCCAGATCACGCGCCCGTTGATCGGGATGCAGACGGCGATGAGCGAGATCGCGACGAGCCAGGATTTCACGCGCCGCGTGCCGGTGGGCCGGATGGACGAAATCGGCCACTCGATCGTCGCGTTCAACGGGATGATCGAGAAGATCCAGGAGAACGCCGCGCAACTGAAGCAGAAGACGGCCGACATCCAGGCGATGCTGCAGAACATGCAGCAGGGCATCCTGACCGTCGTCGAAGGCGGCGTCGTGCATGCGGAGTATTCGGCGTACCTCGAAACCATCTTCGAGACGAACGACATCGCCGGCCGCGACCTGATGGCGCTCGTGTTCGACGATTCGGCGATCGGCGCCGACGCGCGCTCGCAGGTCGACGCGGCCGTGCACGCATGCCTTGGCGAAGACAGCATGAACTTCGCGTTCAACGAGCACCTGCTCGTCAACGAGGTCGCGAAGCGGATGCCGGACAGCCGCGAGAAGTGGCTCGACCTGAGCTGGTCGGCGATCACCGACGAGACCGACACAGTCGTGCGCCTGATGCTGTGCGTGCGCGACGTGACCGAGATCCGCGAGCTGACCGCGCAGGCCGGCGAGCAGCAGCGCCGCCTGGAGATGATCGGCGAGATCCTGTCGATCAGCCAGGACAAGTTCCACGACTTCGTGCACAGCGCGAAGGGCTTCCTCAGCGAGAACGAGCGGATGATCCGCCAGCACGAGCGCGCCGATCACTCGATCGTCGCCGCGCTGTTCCGCAACATGCACACGATCAAGGGCAATGCGCGCACGTACAGCCTGCAGCATCTGACGAACATCGTCCACGAAGCGGAGCAGGCGTACGAATCGCTGCGCCGCGCGGACAGCGGCCCCGAGTGGAACCGCGACGCGCTGATGGAGGATCTGGCGCGCGTACGTGAAGCCGTCGACCACTACGCGACGATCAACGCGGTCACGCTCGGCCGCAGCGGCGAGCCGGCGCAGCATGGCGCGGACTACCTGATGGTCGAGCGCGCGCACATCAGCGAGAGCCTGCGCGTGCTCGACGGCGCCGATCCGGCGAACGCGTCCGACTGGCACGCGGCGCGCGATGCGGTGCGGCGCATGCTGAGCCAGCTCGGCACGCAAGGGATCGGCGACGCGCTCGGCGGCGTGATCGAGTCGCTGCCGTCGCTTGCGGCCGAGCTCGGCAAGCCGGCGCCCGTCGTGCATATCGACAGTCACGGCCAGCGCGTGCGCAGCGAGATCGTCGCGACGCTGAAGAACGTGTTCATGCACCTGCTGCGCAATGCGATCGACCACGGGATCGAATCGTCCGACGAGCGGCGCGCGGCCGGCAAGGCGGCGTCCGGCACGATCGACATCGCGGTCGGCGTGGGCGGCGGCGAGCTGTGGTTCGTGCTCGGCGACGACGGCCGCGGCCTCGCGCTCGACCGGATTCGCGGCATCGCGCGCGAGCGCGGCTGGATCGATGCCGACAGCGAAGCGGCGCTGTCCGACGAGGAGGTCGCCGAGCTGATCTTCCGGCCGGGCTTCTCGACCGCGCAGACGGTGACCGAAGTATCGGGGCGCGGCGTCGGCATGGACGCGGTGCGCAATTTCCTGAAGCGCGACGGCGGCGATATCGCGCTGCGCTTCACCGACGATCGCGTCGGCGCGCCGTATCGCGCGTTCGAGACGATCGTGTCGCTGCCGGCGCGCTTCGCGGCGGACGGTGCCGCGCACGCGCAGCGGGCGCGCATCGCGGATATCGGCGCAGCGGAGTGACGGCGTGATCGAGCAGGCGTGGATGATTCAGGTGGCCGCCGCGCTGGCGGGCGGCGTGGTCGTCGCGGTGGCGGCGGCGGTCGTGTTGCGCGTGACGCGCAGGCGGCTCGTCGCGGCGCTCACGCGCGAGGCCGATGCGTTGCGCGACGCGCTCGATGCAGCCGGCGCACGCGCCGATGAAGCGGCGTCGGCGCATGCGGACGCCGCCGACGCATGGGCGCAACGCGAGGCGCAACTGGCGGAGGCGCTGATGCGCGAGACCGCCGCGAACGGCGCGCAGCGCGACGCGTTGCAGGCGCTGTCGGCCGACCGCGCGGCGCTCGCGCAGCACGCGCTGAAGATCGCCGACGAAGCCGCGCGCCTGCGCGGGCTCGCCGGCACGTTCGAGCGCTGGCACGAGCAGATGATCTCGCTGACCACGCAGAACCAGGACATGCGCACGAAGAACCAGGAACTGTCCGCGATCGTCGCGCACGTATCGATCGTGTCGCTGAACGCGTCGATCGAGGCCGCGCGCGCGGGCACGGCCGGGCGCGGCTTCTCGATCGTCGCGAGCGAGGTGCGCGGGCTGGCCGCGCGCTCGCAGCAACTGTCGAACAGCTATCGCGACAGCCTGAACCGCAACGATCTCGTGACGGCCGCGACGTTCCAGGACATCCAGGCCGGCGGCAAGATGATCACGGCCGCGCTCGCGACCGTCGAGACGCTGGCCGGGCAACTGCACGCGCGAATCGAAGGGGAAGCCGCGTGATCAGTGCGCAGGCGAGGGCCGGTTTCGAACGGATCTTTTTCGATGCCGCGCGCACGCGGCTCGCGGCCGGCGGCGCGTGCGAGATCCGGCCGGCCGCCGGTCACGACCCCGACGCGCCCGATCGCGTGCTCGCGAAATCGCGATCGAAGCCGAAGGTGCCCGAACACGTGGCCGTGCTGACGATCTCGGCGCTGCATTTCCGCCTGCTGCTCGCGCTGCGCTTCAGCGACGACGACGCGACGCGCCGCCATTTCGCCGGCACGACGGCGGGCACGAGCAGCCAGCGGCCGTTGACCGAAGCGTTCATGGAGGTCGCGAACCTGTGTTGCGGCGCGATCAACCAGGCGCTGACCGCGCCGTTTCCCGATCTCGGGATGTCGACGCCTTACCTGCTGAGCGGCGCGAGCATCGACTACATGCGTGCGCTCGCGCCCGATTACGTGGCTGCGTACGACCTGACGCTCGACGGCGACGTGCGGGTCGGCGCGACGCTGTGCGTGTGCGCGAACGCGCCGGTCGATTTCCATGTGCCGGAAACGGCCACGGTGGAAACCGGCGGCGAGCTCGAACTGTTCTGACCGACCATCAGGAACCCGTGAGATGACCGAAGACCAACCCGTCAGCAAGGTGCTCGTGCTCGACGACAGCCGCGTGCACGCCGACGCGATCAAGCGTTTCTGCGACGAGCACAACCTGGTCGGCCTGACCGTGCGGCGCAGCCGGCTGCTGAAGGTGCTGCGCTCGAACATCGATCTCGGCGCGATCCTGCTGGCCGAGGATTACGGCGGCTCGCCGGTCGAGAGCGCGATCATCGCGACGCAGATCGACGCGCTGCGGCCCGAGCTGCCGATCATCCTGCGCCGCGAATCGCTCGCGTCGCGCGACGGGCTGCCCGATGCGCTGGCGCGCGTCGCATGCGCGGCCTACGTCGCCGACGACATGACGCCGCTCGAGCGCGCGATCGACGAATACCTGTTCGGCCGCGACTACCCGAACGCGCTGGTGCGCGGCATCTCGGAGATCACCGAGGCGCGCCTCGACAGCCTGTTCCCGGGCATGACGATCGAGCACGACACGCCGTGCATCGTGCGCGACCAGATCATCTTCGGCGAGGTGTTCAGCCTGATCGCGCTCGAAAGCGCGTGGTGCCGCGGCTACATGCTGCTGCAGACGAGCGAGCAGCCGCTGCTCGACATGCTCGGCGGCACGCGCGACGGCGGCCGCGCGCCGGATTTCCGCGACGTGAACAGCGTGCTCGGCGAACTGACCAACCTCGTGTGGGGCGCGTTCAAGAACCGCTATCTCGGCGACGCCGAGGCGCTGGCGCGCCATCCGGTGCAGGTGCCGCTCGTCGTCAATCACAAGCAGAAGTTCATCTCGTTCGGCGGCGACTGCCCGCAGCTCTGTTTCAAGTACCGGATGACCGATCCGGCATCGGGGCGTTCGGTCCGTCTCGACCAGCGTTTCGTGTTCAGCCTCAGCTGGTCGCCGGAAGATTTCCGCGAATCGGTGCAGGACGTCGGGCCGATGGTCGAATCGGGCGAACTCGAACTGTTTTGAAGTCAGCAACAACGAAAGGGGAATACGACATGGCAAAGATTCTGGTGGTCGACGATTCGGGCACGGTGCGCGACGAAGTGGCCGGCTTCCTGCGCAATCACGGGCTCGACGTCGCGACGGCCGTCGACGGCAAGGACGGGCTCGCGAAGCTCAAGGCGACGCCCGGCGTGCGCCTCGTGATCAGCGACGTGAACATGCCGAACATGGACGGCCTGACGATGGTCGAGAAGATTCGCGGCGAACTGGCGAACACGGCGGTCAACGTCGTGATGCTGACGACCGAAAGCAGCCCGGCGATGAAGGAGCGCGGCAAGGCCGCCGGCGTGAAGGGCTGGATCGTGAAGCCGTTCAAGGGCGATGCGGTGCTCGACGCGCTGAAGAAGCTCGCGGGCTGACGCGCGAGCGGCCCGGCGCGGGCTTGCGTACGCAATTTACAGCGTGCCGGGATGTCCGTATCCTGCCGGATGCCGAGGGCGGCGTGGCGGCGCATCATGCGCCGCATGCCCGGCATTGACGAACATCAGGAGCGGAACGAAGCAGATGGCAACTGAAATCGGGCGACCCGCTGCGCAGCACATCGAGTGGCGGATCGCGAAGGGCATCGTTTTTACCATCGTGGGCACGTGCATGCTGATCGGCACTGCGTTGTACGCGCAGTCGACACGCGAATTCCTGCGAACGTCGGTCGTCGTGCCAGGGCGCGTGGTCAAGCTGAACGCAGGTCCGCATCATCCGGAGATCACGTTCACGACGCTCGCGGGTGAGCAGGTCGACTATGCGCAAGGCGGCGAAGTCAGCGTCGAGGACGGCGCGACGGTCGAAGTGCGCTATGCGCCGGACGCGCCGAGGACGACCGCGCGGATGAACACGTTCGGCGCGATCTGGGGCACCGTGCTGACCATCGGCGCGATGGGTATGGTTTTTTTCGCCGTCGGCGTCGGTCAGGTGTGGTCGGGCGTGCGTGCCTCGCGTAGCCGGAGACACCCCCCGGTGCGCTGACGCGAAAGCCTGAAAAGCCTGAAACCCGCGTTATCGGGCAGCGGTCGTCGCGCTCGCCGCCGTCGCGAATTCGTCGACGACCGCTTCGATCACCGCCTGCACGCGCGCGGTCTTGTAGAGATCGGTGTGGGCGACGAGCCACACGTCGAAATGATTGCATCGCTGCGGCATGAGGCGCACCAGTTCCGGCTCGGTGTCGGCGCGGAAGCACGGCAGCTCCGCGATGCCGAGCCCCGCGAGCGTGGCCTCCACCAGCATCATCGTCGACGACGTCTGGAACATCACGCGGCCGCGCGAAGTCGGTTCGCCGCACAGCGCGTCCCACATCGTCGGCACCACCGGTTGCTGGTACATCACCAGATCATGCCCGTCGAACGCGCTGCCGGCGACCGGCTCGCCGCGTTCGGCCAGGTAGCGGCGCGATGCGTAGATGCCCGTTTCGAGATGACCGAGCCGCCTGACGATCAGGTCCGGCGATTCCGGCCGCAACGTGCGAATCGCGAGATCCGCCTCGCGGCGCGTGAGGTTGGTGATTTGCGCCGACGTCACGCATACCACGTCGATGCCGGCATGCTTGCGCCGCACGCGGGCGATCGCCGGAACGACGAAGCGCTTGCCGAGCGTGTCGGTCGTGGCGATGCGCACCGACCCGGCCAGTTGCTCGTCGAGCCCCATTACCCGGCGCTCGATCGTCAGCGATGCGCGTTCCATCGTTTCGGCCGGTTCGAGCAGCGCTTCGCCCGCGGTCGTCAGCACATAGAGGGTCGGTGTGCGGAGAAACAGCCGGGCCGACAGTTCGTCCTCGAGCGCGGCGATCCGGCGCCCGACCGTCGCCTGGTCGACGTTCAGCTGTGCCGCGGCGCCGCGCAGCGTGCCGGTGCGCGCCAGCGCGAGGAAGAAGCGGGCGTTGTCCCAGTTCATGCGGATCGATTGTGTCATCGGGCTGGTGGCGACGGGCGGGAATCGGTGATGCAGATCTGCATCAGGTAAATGCGAAATTATCACTTTTCCGCATCGCGCGGCCGGTCCTAGACTCCCGGCATCTGCCTGGAGGTGTCATGTCCGACTGCCATTCCGTTTCCGTCCCCGCACCCGTCTCGGTGGCGACACCGAACCACCCGACGGCGCGCGAGCAGCGCCTGACGCTGGCGCTCGTCGCGGTCGGCATGTTCATGGCGGTGCTCGATTCGACGATCGTCAACGTGGCGCTGCCGGCGATGCGCACGAGCCTCGGCGCGACGGTCGCGGAACTCGCGTGGATCGTCGACGCGTACACGCTCAGCTTCGCCGCGCTGATCCTCGCGGGCGGCGCGCTGTCCGACCGGTTCGGCGCGAAGCACGTGTATCTGGCCGGGCTGGCGCTGTTCGTCGCCGCGTCGGCGGCGTGCGGGGGCGCGTCGTCGGTGACGATCCTCGTGGTCGCCCGTTTCGGGCAGGGCATGGGCGCCGCGCTCTTCCTGCCCGCGTCGCTCGCGATCGTGCGCAGCACCTTCGACGTGCCGGCCGAGCGCGCGCGGGCGATCGCGGTGTGGGCCGGCATCGCGTCGGTCGCGGTCGCCGTGGGGCCGGTACTCGGCGGAATCCTGGTCGACGATTTCGGTTGGCGCAGCGCGTTCCTGATCAACGTGCCCACCGGCGCGGTCGCCTTTGCCGGCGCGGCGGCGCTCGTTCGGGCGTCGGCCGCGCGGGACGTGCGCCCGTTCGACTGGGCGGGCCAGTGCGTCGGCGCGACGGCGCTCGGTGCGCTGTGTTTCGCGGTGATCGAACTGCCGACGCGCGGCGTCGGCGCCACGGAGGTCCGGTGCGCGCTGCTGGTCGCCGCGCTCGCCGCCGCGGTGCTGGTCGTCATCGAGCGGCGTACCCGCCATCCGATGGTGCCGCTCGCGTGGTTTCGCAATCGCGTCTTCGTCGCGATGAACCTGATGGGCAGCCTCGTCTATGTCGGCTACTTCGGGCTGCTGTTCGTGCTGAGCCTGTACCTGCACGGGCGCTTCGGCATGAGTGCGCGGCAGACGGGGCTGACGCTGTTGCCGTTCGCGCTGAGCCTGTCGCTCGGCAATCTGCTGTCGGGAAAACTGCACGGCCGGGTGCGTCCGGTCAGGCTGATGGCAAACGGCCTCGCGATGGCGGCGCTGGCCGTCCCGGCGATCGCGCTTGCGCTCGCGCTGCGTGCGCCGTGGCCGGTGGTCTGGACGGCCATGGTCGCATTTGGCACCGGAACCGCGCTGTCGGTGGCGCCGATGATCGCGACGGTGCTCGAACAGGTGCCTGCCGACGCGGCGGGCGTGGCATCCGGGTTCCTCAACGCGGCGCGGCAGGCCGGCAGCCTGCTCGGCGTGGCCGTCGCAGGCGCCGCGACGATCCTGTTGCCGGATCCGACCGATGCGCTGTGGGCGGTCGCGGCGCTCGGATGCGTCGCCTATGCGATAGCCGCGCTGGCGGCGAGGACGGCAGGCCGCGTGGAAGCCGCGCAGCCGCAGCCGCGCCGTTGACGCACGAGCGGCAAGGGTGTGGCGTAGTGGCCGGCAGGCCGCCGCGCACGCGCATGCGGCGACGCGGCTGGACGCGGTGCGCAATGTGGAGGACCATTTCCGGGATATGCCGCGAGCGAGCGGGCGCGATGACCACTCGCCCGCCTCGCCGCGCAACCTGTCGACCCCCGTCCAGCGGAGCCCCATGGAACCCGATCAACAGACCGCCGAGCCGATCCTGCTGCGCGACGCGCACGACGGCGTCGTCACGCTGCGGCTGAATCGCCCGCAGCAGTTCAACGCGTTGTCCGAAGCGATGCTGTCGGCCCTGCACGATGCGTTCGATACGCTGGCGGCCGATCCGCACGTGCGCTGCGTCGTGCTGGCCGCCGAAGGCAAGGCGTTCTGCGCCGGCCACGACTTGCGGCAGATGCGCGGCAAGCCCGAACTCGACTACTACCGCACGCTGTTCGCGCAGTGCAGCCGCGTGATGCTCGCGATGCGCGCGTTGCCGGTGCCGGTGATCGCACGCGTGCACGGCATCGCGACGGCGGCCGGCTGCCAGCTCGTCGCCGCGTGCGACCTCGCGGTCGCGGCCGATACCGCGCGCTTCGCGGTGTCGGGCATCAACGTCGGGCTGTTCTGCTCGACGCCGGCCGTCGCGCTGAGCCGCAACGTCGCGGCCAAGCGCGCCTTCGACATGCTGATGACCGGGCGCTTCGTCGATGCGGCGACGGCCGCCGCGTGGGGGCTCGTCAACGAAGCCGTGCCCGAGGATGCACTCGATGCAGCCGTCGCGCGCAAGGTCGCGGAGATCGTCGCGAAGAGCCCGGCCGCGGTGCGTTATGGCAAGCAGATGTTCTATCGTCAGCGCGAGTTGCCGCTCGACGAAGCGTATGCGTATGCGGGCGACGTGATGGCGCGCAACATGATGGAAGAGGATGCGGGCGAGGGGATCGACGCGTTCCTCGAGAAGCGGAAGCCGACGTGGCGTTCGTGATGCGTTGACGGAGGCGAATAAGAGAACGCGTCGGCGTCCGTCGTTGTGCAACGCGCAACGGCGGACCGTGTCGTCGTCGGTCTGCGTAAGCGGTTCGCCGCAGAGCTGACGGCCTGCCCGAGGCGGCCCGCCAGCAAGAAGCACGGCATGCGCGGCGACGTGGTCACGTACCGCAGCACCGCAGCACTGTAGTACCGGCGCCGGTCAGCGTCCGTAACTCCCCGTCCGCAGCGGCGCTTGCACGGTCGATGCGCCGGGCGGCACGATCACGACCGGCACGCGGCGCGCGAGCGCGCACATCAGCTCGTAGCCGATCGTGCCGCTGGCTTCCGCGACGTCGTCCACCTTCACCTGGTCGCCCCACAGCTCGACGCTCGAGCCGATGCCCGCGTTCGGGCAAGGCGTCAGGTCGACGGTCAGCATGTCCATCGACACGCGGCCGACGACGCGCGTCATCACGCCGTCCACCGCGATCGGCGTGCCGGTCGGCGCGTGGCGCGGATAGCCGTCCGCGTAGCCGCACGCGACGACGCCGATCCGCATCGGCCGGTCGGCCGTGAAGCGGCGGCCGTAGCCGACGGTCTCTTCCGGCGCGAGCGTCTGCACGCCGATGATCTTGCTGGTCAGCGTCATCGCGGCCACCAGCGGCGTGTCGGCGATATGCCGCGCAGCACCCGTCGGCGACGCGCCGTACAGGATCGTGCCGGGCCGCACCCAGTCGCGATGCGCGCGCGGATGCCACAGCACGGCCGCCGAATTCGACACCGAGCGCTCGCCCGGAATCCCGGCCGTGGTCGCGTCGAACTGCTCCAACTGCCAGTCGACTTCGCCTTCGTCGGCGTTCGCGAAATGCATCATCAACGTGATCTTGCCGATCGACGGCGCACTCGCCGCGCGTTCCCACGCGGCGCGGAACGCGGCCGGCCGATAGCCGAGCCGGTTCATGCCGGAATTCATCTTGAGCTGGATGTCGATCGGCTGCTTCGGCTTCGCGGCGATCAGCAGGTCGAGCTGCTCGTCGCAGTGCACGGCGACCGTCAGCCGGTAGCGATCGGCGAGTTCGACGTCGGCCGGTTCGAAGACGCCTTCGAGCAGCAGCACGGGCTTGTCCCAGCCGAGCTCGCGTACGCGCACGGCTTCGTCGAGATCGAGCAGCGCGATGCCGTCGGCGGCCGCGAGGCCCGGATAGATCCGTTCGATGCCGTGGCCGTACGCATTGGCCTTGATCACGGCCCACACGCGCGATGGCGCGACGGTGCGGCGGATGAAGTCGAGGTTGTGGCGGACGGCGCCGGGGCGGATATGGGCGACGATGGGACGGGGCATGGCAAGGGCTCGGGTCGGATGTCGTTCGGTGCGCGGTTGGCGCGGCGTGAAACGGTGGGCTGGCGCGATCGCGCCAAGCCAGTGTTGAACGCTATCTTATTGGTGTTCGACCAGTTTTAATTAACGTATTTGTCGACGATTTGGTGGAAATTTTGGCGCCGCAGCGGGCCGCACGCCGTCTCCCGCGGCTTGCCCGGCCGAGTCTCCCGTCTAGAAAACCGGTGCGCGAACGGCATGCCGCAATGCTAAGCTCTCGGCGATCTTGTCATTGATCAATGTAATCATAACGGAGGAGACTTTGATGACGACGTCCCAGCTGTGCCTGTTCATCGTGGCGCTGTTGCCGTTCCCGATGACGTTTCTCGCCAAGGCCCGCAAGGGTTACGACAACCGCGCGCCGCGCGAGTACCTGGCGAAGCTCGAAGGCTGGCGTGCCCGCGCCCAGGCCACGCATCAGAATTCGTGGGAAGCGCTCGCGCTGTTCACGGCCGCGCTGGTGGTGGCGTGGCACAACGGCGCGAACGTGCATCGCGTCGACCAGCTCGCGATGGCGTTCGTCGCGATCCGCGTCGTCTATGCGCTGATGTACCTGCTGAACTGGGCGTCGCTGCGCTCGCTCGTGTGGTTCGGCGGGATGGCGTGCGTCGTCGCGCTGTTCTTCGCGACGCCGTAAGCGGTTCGCCGGCAACGCGGGCCGGCTTCGCGAGCCGGCGCGTCAGGCGCCGCCCGCGCCCCGTGCGTGACTGTCGTTGGATGCGGGGGCAACCTTCTTCGAGACGAACGGCGGCGCGTCCGCTTCGTTGCGCAGGAACGCGATCAACGGATCGAGCAGCCGGTGTCGCGTCGACGGATGGCGGCGCAGCACGAAGCGCCACGACGCATCGCGCGAGAGGCCCGGCACCAGCGGCACCAGGCGCCCGCTGCGCAGTTCGGGCTCGATCAGCGGTACGCGCCCGAGCGCGATGCCCGCGCCGCCCACGGCCGCGCCGATCACCTGGCTGAAACTGCTGTAACGGACGATCTTCGTCTCGAAGTCGTCTGGCAAGCCGAAGTGCACCGCCCAGTTGCGCCAGTCGATTTCGGGGCTGTCCTCGTGCATTTCCTGCAGCAGCCGCGAGCGGCACACGTACCCCGAGGCGTACGGAAACAGTTCGGGACTGCAGACCGGAAACACGGTTTCCCGCATCAGCACGTCGTCGTCGGCCCGCAGCCGGTGCGCCGGTACGTGCACGATCGCCAGGTCGACGCCGCTGCGCGCGAAATCCGGCTCGTCGTCGAGCACGACCGCATGCAGCGGGGTGTCGGGATGAAGCGACGAGAATTCCGCGAGACGGCGCGCGAGCCACATCGACGAAAACGGCGCGTTGGCGGACACGGTGAGCCGTTGCGCGGTGCCGCGAATCTCGGCGCATGCGTCGGTCAGACGCGACAGCGCATCGCTGACGGCCGGCAGCAGGCGCGTGCCGGCCGGCGTGAGGCTGATGCCGCCGAGCCCCGTGCTGCGTTCGAGCAGCCTGGCGCCCAGCGATTCCTCGAGCGAACGGATCTGGTGGCTGACCGCGCTGGTCGACACGTTCAGCTCGGCCGCCGCGCGCGCGAACCCGCCGAGGCGGACGGCCGCCTCGAAAGCACGCAGTGCGCTGAGGGGAGGAAGGTGCGACATGCGGGGTATTGTAGTTGACTCAACACCCGTTGAAAAATCATCTTTTGCCGCGCGCGGGCCGTGCGGGTAGCCTCGATCCGGTCCAGAAAAACGCAACGAAACACCGACCGGAGGGCTGCATGTATTTCGACCGACGACTATGGGCAATGATGACGGGACTGCGCTGGCGGGTGGCGGCGGCCGTCGCGCTCGGGCTGCTCGCGATGGGTGTCGGCATCCTCCGCTTCGTGTTTCTCGGCCGCGTGCTGGCGCTGGTTTTCTCCGGCGCGCCGGCGCGCGGCATCGGCGAAGCCGTCGTGGCAACGGCGGCCTGCGTGCTGCTGCGTGCATGGCTCGATCATCGCCGCACGGTGCTTGCGCAGCACACGGCCGGCCGGGTGCAGGCCACGCTGCGCGCGCGGCTGTTCGACCGGATCGCCGCGCTCGGCCCCGCATGGTTCAGCGGCGAACGCACGGGCGGCGTGATGCTGGCCGTCGTCGACGGCGTCGAGCAGCTGCAGACCTTCTTCGGCGTCTACCTGCCGCAGCTCGTGATCGCCGCATGCGCGCCGATCATGATCTTCGCGATGCTCGCGTGGTGGGACGTGCCGACGGCCGCGATCCTGCTGGTCGCGGCGCTCGTCACGCTCGCGCTGCCGCAGCTCGTGCATCGCGCGGACCAGCGCGCGGCGCTCGCCCGTTCGGCCGCGTTCAAGGCGTTCGGCGAGGAGTTTCTCGACGCGGTGCAGGGCCTGCCGACGCTGAAGGCGTTCGGGCAGAGCAGCGCGTTCGGCGCGAAGCTGGCCGCGAAGGCGCGCGCGCTGTCGGACAGCACGTTCTGGGTGCTCGCGCTCGGCTTGCTGACGCGGTTCTTCACGGATCTCGGCACCGGCCTCGGCGCGGCCGCGGCGATCGCGGTGGGGGCGTGGCGCGTGCGGCACGGCGACATGAGCCTCGAGGCGCTGCTGATCGTGCTGATGGCCGGCAGCGAGATCTTCCGGCCGCTGCGCGACCTGCGCGCGGTGCTGCATCAGGGGATGATCGGCCAGTCGGCGGCGCATGCGATCCATGCGCTGCTCGACGCGGGCAGTCAGGCGCCGGCCGCCGACGCACCGCGCGTGGCGGGCCTGCGGCCGGAGATCGCGTTCGACGACGTGCGCTTCGCGTATCCGGGGCGCCGCGCGGATGCCCATGCGGCGCTGAGTTTCTCGGTACGCGAAGGCGAGACGGTCGCGATCGTCGGGCCGAGCGGGGCCGGCAAGTCGACCATCGTGCGCCTGCTGCTGCGCCAGCACGACGCGCAGGGCGGCGCGGTCCGGATCGGCGGCCACGACGTGCGGACCCTCGCTGCCGACCAGGTGCGCGACATGATCGCGGTCGTCGCGCAGGATGCGACGCTGTTCGACGGCAGCGTTGCCGACAACCTGCGGCTCGGCCGCCCGGATGCGAGCGATGCCGACATGATCGCGGCCGCGCGCGCCGCCAACGCGCACGATTTCATCTCGGCGCTGCCCGACGGCTACGCGACGCGCATCGGCGAACGCGGGCTCATGCTGTCGGGTGGCCAGCGCCAGCGCATCGCGATCGCCCGCGCGCTGCTGCGCGATGCGCCGATCCTGCTGCTCGACGAGGCGCTGTCGTCGGTCGATGCGGAAAACGAAGCGCTGATCCAGCAGGCGCTCGACCGGCTCACGCGCGGACGGACGACGCTCGTGCTCGCGCACCGGCTGTCCAGCGTGATCGGCGCCGATCGCATCCTGGTGCTCGACCAGGGGCAGGTCGTCGACGAAGGAACGCATGCGGCGCTGATCGCACGCGACGGCCCGTATCGCCGGCTGATGGGGCCGCAACTGGAAGCGGTCGCCGAATCCGTCGGCACGACGGCGGCGGCCGGCGCGACCGCGCGTGCGTCGTCGGGCCCGCAGGTGCGGCCGCTGAACGACGACGCGGCGACGATCGGCTGGCCGGAAACGGTGCGGACGCTGCTGCGCTTCGTGCGTCCATGGAAAGGCAAGGTGGTGCTGACCGTGCTGTTCGGGATCGGCCGCGTGCTCGCGTTCATCGGCGTCGGCGTGCTCGGCGCGCGGGTGGTCGGCGCGGTGCCGACCGGCCAGGTCGGCACGGGGCTGGTGGCCGCGCTGCTCGTGATCGCGCCGGTCGCGGCCGTGCTGCACTGGCTCGAATCGTGGCTCGCGCACGACATGGCGTACCGGCTGCTCGCGGAAATGCGCATCGCGCTGTTCGCGACGCTCGAACGGCTCGCGCCGGCCGGGCTGCTGCGCCGCCGTTCCGGCGATCTCGTGTCGCTCGCGACGCAGGACGTCGAGACCGTCGAATACTTTTACGCACACACGCTGGCGCCGGCATTCGTCGCGGTGCTCGTGCCGGCCGGCGTGCTGGTGTTGCTCGCGTCGGTCGCGTGGCCGCTCGCGCTCGTGCTGCTGCCGTTCCTGCAGTGGGCCGGGCTCGCGCCCGTGCTGGCCCGGCGCGACGTCGACCGGCTCGGCACCGGCGCGCGCGAAGCGCTCGGCCAGCTTGGCGCGCACCTGACCGAAACGATCCAGGGGCTCGCGGAACTGACCGCGTTCCAGGCGATCGGGCGCCGGCGCGCGGCGTTCGTGGCCGAGGTCGATGCGTACCGCCGGCAGCGCGCGAAGCTGCTCGACGATCTGTCGACGCAAAGCGCCGCGCTGGAAGTCGCGAGCGGGCTCGGCGGGCTGGCGGTCGCGGCGCTCGGCGCATGGTTGTGCGCCCGCGGCGGGTTCCCGCGCGAGTCGTTGCCGCTGCTGGTGCTGGTCGCGGTGGCCGCGTTCATGCCGGTCGCCGAAATCGGCCAGGTCGCGCGCCAGCTGGCCGACACGATCGCGTCGACGCGCCGCTTGCGCGCGCTGGAGAAGGAGCCCGTGACGGTGACCGACGGCGCGCACGCGATGCCCGGCGATCCGGCGGTGCGGTTCGAGGCCGTGTCGTTCACGTATCCGGGGCGCGGCGTGCCCGCGATCGACCGCGTGAGCTTCGAGGTGCCGCCCGGCAGCACGGTCGCGCTGGTCGGCGCGTCGGGCGCCGGCAAGTCGACGGTCGCGAGCCTGCTGCTGCGTTTCTGGGACCCGCAGCAGGGCCGCGTGACGCTCGGCGGCGTCGACCTGCGCGACCTGCGGCTCGACGACCTGCGGCAGCACATCGCGCTCGTCGCGCAGGATACCTACCTGTTCAACGACACGCTCGAAGCGAACATCCGGCTCGCCGCGAACGATGCGTCCGACGCGGACGTGCGGCGCGCGATCGACCACGCGGCGCTCGGCGACTTCGTCGCGCGGCTGCCGGACGGGCTCGCGACGCGCGTCGGCGAGCGCGGCGTGCAATTGTCGGGCGGCCAGCGCCAGCGTGTGGCGATCGCGCGCGCGTTCCTGAAGGATGCGCCGGTGCTGATCCTCGACGAGGCGACGTCGCACCTGGACACGATCAGCGAGCAGCAGATCCGCGCGGCGCTGGAGGACCTGATGACGCAGCGCACGTCGATCATCATCGCGCACCGCCTGTCGACCGTGCGCAATGCCGACCTGATCCTCGTGATGGAGCAGGGCGCCGTGATCGAGGCCGGGCGCCACGCGGAACTGATCGCGCGGCAGGGCGCGTATGCGCGGCTCGTATCGCATCAGGCGAGCGGGGTCGCGGCGTGAGCGGCGCGGCATCGGCGCGTTGCCCGTTGGCCATTGCCCGGGCGTTTCGCCACCCGCATTGAGCCGAGCCGGCGGTTGCCGGCTCGGCGCGCACGGCCAGCGCGGCACGGCGCACCCATCTTCTCTCCCCGTGCCGCCGCCCCTCGGCGCGGCGCGATCCGGCGGGGCGTTCTGCACCGCCGTCCTCCCGTTTTCCTCCGATCTATCCGCGCCGCGCGGCCCGGGTTTGTCTCGATGCATTTACCTGTTGCGGACTTTTTTGTTGTCGTAGTATCGCCATTGACAACATTTGTTGCACTAAGGTCTAATTCGACATCGCATGTTGCGGTGCGGCTTGATGTCGTCGTTCCGCCGGCCTGTTGGCCGGCTACATCGCTCAATCATGCGGAGAGAAACCATGAGTCGCCGTTCCTTCCTGAAAGCCGTCGCGGTCGTCGCCGCGCTCGGCGCCAGCCTCGCGCACGCGGATACCAAGACGCTCGTCGTCGGGACCGATACGTCGTTCATGCCGTTCGAGTTCAAGCAGGGCGACAAGTACGTCGGCTTCGATCTCGACCTGTGGGCGGAGATCGCGAAGGACCAGGGCTGGAAATACACGATCCAGCCGATGGATTTCGCGGGTCTGATTCCGGCGCTGCAGACGCAGAACATCGACGTCGCGCTGTCCGGGATGACCATCAAGGAAGAGCGCAAGAAGGCGATCGACTTTTCGGCGCCGTATTACGACAGCGGGCTCGCCGCGATGGTGCAAGCCGGCAATACGTCGATCAAGTCGATCGACGACCTGAACGGCAAGGTGATCGCCGCGAAGACGGGCACCGCGACGATCGACTGGATCAA
This sequence comes from Burkholderia sp. IO2, assembly GCF_029522185.1. Lineage (NCBI taxonomy): Bacteria > Pseudomonadati > Pseudomonadota > Betaproteobacteria > Burkholderiales > Burkholderiaceae > Burkholderia > Burkholderia sp. IO2. The sequence continues at coordinate 27,296 of NZ_JAKWFH010000001.1, forward strand.
GGCGCACCTGAAGCCGAAGGAGGTCCGCCAGTTCCCGAACATCGACCAGGCCTATCTCGCACTGGAAGCCGGCCGCGTCGACGCGGCGATGCACGATACGCCGAACGTGCTGTTCTTCGTGAACAACGAAGGCAAGGGCAAGGTGCAGGTCGCCGGCCAGCCGGTCAGCGGCGACAAGTACGGGATCGGTTTCCCGAAGGGCAGCCCGCTCGTGCCGAAGGTCAATGCGTCGCTCGTGAAGATCAAGGCCGACGGCCGCTACGCGCAGATCTACAAGAAGTGGTTCGGCGCCGAGCCGCCGAAGATGTGAGCGTGACCACGCAGCATGGCGCGGCCGAACGGCCGCGCCGGTCTTGAATCGAACGGGGAGCGACAAGTGAATTTCGATTGGTCGGCGATCTGGGCGGCGCTGCCGGACCTGATGGACGGGGTCCGGTTGACGGTGTTCATCGCATTTTTCGGGCTGGTGGGCGGCTTCGTCGTCGGAATGATCGCGGGGATGTTCCGCGCATACGGACCGAAGGCGATGAACGTGCTCGCACAGGTCTATATTGAATTGATCCGCGGCACGCCGATCGTCGTGCAGGTGATGTTCCTGTACTTCGCGTTGCCGTTGCTCGCGCATATCCGCATCGACGGCCTGACGGCCGCGATCATCGCGATCACGGTGAATTCCGGCGCGTATCTCGCGGAAGTGGTGCGCGGCGCGCTGCTGTCGATCCCGAAGGGGCTGACGGAAGCGGGGCTCGCGATGGGCCTGTCGATGCCGCGCGTGCTGCTCAAGGTGGTCGGGCCGCTCGCGTTCCGGCGGCTGATTCCGCCGCTCGGCAACCAGTGTATCGTGAGCCTGAAGGACACGTCGCTGTTCATCGTGATCGGCGTCGGCGAACTGACGCGCAAGGGGCAGGAAATCATCGCGGGCAATTTCCAGGCGGTCGAGATCTGGACGGCGGTGGCCGTCATCTATCTGCTGCTGACCGGCGCGATGACGCTGACGCTGCGGCTCGTCGAAAAGCGGATGAAAATCTTATGAGCATGATCGAATTCCAGAACGTGTCGAAGAGCTTCGGCCACGTGCCGGTGCTGAAGAACATCGACCTGAAGATCGACGCGGGCGAGGTGGTCGTCGTGGTCGGTCCGTCGGGCTCGGGCAAATCGACGATGTTGCGCTGTATCAACGCGCTGGAGAAAATCACCGGCGGCGAGCTGCTGGTCGACGGCCAGAGCGTGCGCGGCAACGCGACGACGATCCGCAACATCCGGCTCGAAGCGGGCATGGTGTTCCAGCAGTTCAACCTGTTCCCGCAAATGACCGCGCTCGAGAACGTGATGTTCGGGCCGATCCAGGTGCGCGGCGCGTCGCGCGCCGACGCGCGCGACCAGGCGATGGCGCTGCTCGACAAGGTCGGCCTCGAATCGCGCGCGAATCATTACCCGTCGGAGCTGTCGGGCGGCCAGCAGCAGCGAGTCGCGATCGCGCGGGCGCTCGCGATCCGGCCGCGGTTGATGCTGTTCGACGAGCCGACCTCGGCGCTCGATCCGGAGCTGCGCCACGAAGTGCTGAAAGTGATGCAGGATCTCGCGACCGAAGGGATGACGATGATCGTCGTCACGCACGAGATCGGCTTCGCGAAGCGGGTCGGCACGCGGCTGCTGTTCATGGATCAGGGCGGCATCGCCGAGGACGGCCATCCGGTCGACCTGATCGACCGGCCGCCGACGCCGCTGGCGCGGCCATCCGTTCGTCGACGCGTTGCGGCGGGCCGCGCTCGCCGCGTACCCCGACCTCGTCGCGGAGCTGGACGGGATCGCGGCAGGCATCGGCTGGCCGGCCGAGGACATCTTCCTGTGGAACTGCCGCGGCGAACTGATCCACAACGCGCCGGACGGCTGCACGACGCTTGCCGCGCGCGATGCGGACGGCACGCGCTGGATCGCGCACAACGAGGACGGCGATCCGTACCTGCGCGAACGGTGCCTGCTCGTCGACGTGCAGCCGGCCGGCAAGCCGGGCTTCGTCAGTTTCTACTACCCCGGCTCGCTGCCGGGCCATACGTTCGCCGCGAACCGCGCGGGCATCGCGCAGGCGATCAACAACCTGCGGATCCGCACGCCGGCGCCGGGCGTACCGCGCATGATCCTCGCGCGTGCGGTGCTCGACGCGACGTCGCTCGATGCGGCCGTCGACGTGCTGCGCCGGCACGCGCGCGCGAGCGGCTTTCATCACACGCTCGGGGCGACCGGCGATGCGCGATTGCTGAGCATCGAGGCGAGCGTCGCGCGCTGTTCGGTCATCGACGTCGCGCGGCTCGCCGGCCATGCGAACCATCTCGTGCATCCCGGCTGCGACGCGCAAGCGCAGATCGTCACGCAGTCGTCGGCGGACCGCCAGCGTCGCGTCGACGCGTTGACGCCCGGCATCGACACGATCGACGAAGCCGCGCTGCTGCGCGTGCTCGGCGATCGAGCGCCTGAAGGATTGCCGATCTACCGCGACGATCCGGCCGATCCGGACGACGAGAACACGCTGGCGACGGCCGTGTTCGCGATCGGCGCGGCATCGATCGATTTCACCGTTCACCAACACGGCACGCAGCGCTTCGCGACGCGCATCGTGCCGTCCGGACGCGCTCACCGCGCATCCTGATCCATGAGGCCACGCATGACGACCGTTTTCCATCGCGCCCCGCGCGCCACCTTGCCCGTTGCCGTCGCAGGCGACGGCATCGAGATCATCGATTCGACCGGCAAACGCTATATCGACGCGTGCGGCGGCGCGGCCGTATCGTGTCTCGGCCACAGCAACCAGCGCGTGATCGACGCGATCAAGCGGCAGGCGCAGCAATTGCCGTACGCGCACACGTCGTTCTTCACGACCGACGTGGCCGAGGAACTGGCCGACCGGCTCGTCGACGGCGCGCCGGCCGGGCTCGATCACGTGTATTTCGTGTCGGGCGGCTCCGAGGCGATCGAAGCCGCGCTGAAGCTCGCGCGCCAGTATTTCGTCGAGAAGGGCGAGCCGCAGCGCCGTCATTTCATCGCCCGGCGCCAGAGCTATCACGGCAACACGCTCGGCGCGCTCGCGATCGGCGGCAACGTATGGCGACGCGAGCCGTTCCTGCCGCTGCTGATCGAGGCGCACCACGTGAGCCCGTGCTATGCGTACCGCGACCAGCAGGCCGGTGAAACCGACGAAGCGTATGCGCAGCGCCTCGCGGACGAGCTCGAACGGAAGATCGTCGAACTCGGCGCGGAAAACGTCGCGGCGTTCGTCGCGGAAACGGTGGTGGGCGCGACGGCCGGCGCCGTGCCGCCGGTGCGCACGTACCTGCAGAAGATTCGCGCGGTGTGCGACAAGTACGGCGTGCTGCTGATCCTCGACGAGATCATGTCCGGGATGGGGCGCACGGGTTACCGGTATGCCTGCGACGAAGACGGCGTCGCGCCCGATCTGCTGACGATCGCGAAAGGGCTCGGTGCGGGCTACCAGCCGATCGGGGCGACGCTGGTGAGCGACCGGATCTATCGCACGATCGTCGACGGTTCGGGCTTCTTCCAGCATGGTCACACGTACCTCGGCCATGCGACCGCCTGCGCGGCCGCGCTCGAAGTGCAGCGCGTGATCGCCGAGGACAAGCTGCTCGACAACGTGAAGGCGCGCGGCGAGCAGTTGCGTGCGTCGTTGCGCGAGCATTACGGCGCGCATCCGCACGTCGGCGACGTGCGCGGCCGCGGGCTGTTCGTCGGCGTCGAGCTCGTGCGCGATCGCGACACCAAGGCGACGTTCGACCCCGCGCTGAAGCTGCACGCGGCGGTCAAGCGCGAGGCGATGCAGCGCGGGTTGATGGTGTATCCGATGGGTGGCACGATCGACGGCGTGCACGGCGATCACATCCTGATCGCGCCGCCGTTCGTGTGTACCGCGCAGCAGATCGATACGATCGTCGAGCGGCTGTCCGGTGCGATCGGCGCGGCGCTCGCGTCGGCCGGTGCATGAACCCCGATCTCATCGAATCCTCACCATGACAGACAGACTGCCCCCTTTCGACCCCGCGTCGGCCACCGACGAACAGAAAGCCGTGCTCGCAGACATTCTCAGCGGCCCGCGCGGCAACCTGAACGGGCCGTTTCTCGGCTGGATCGCGAGCCCCGAGCTGGCCCAGCACGCGCAGAAGCTCGGCGCGTTCTGCCGCTATCGCACCGGGCTGCCGCTGCGCCTGTCGGAGCTCGCGATTCTCGTGACGGCCGCGCGCTGGCGCTCGCAGGCGGAGTGGCACATCCATCATCCGATCGCGCTCGAGGCCGGCGTGCCGGCCGCGACGGCCGACGCGATCCGGCTCGGCGTCGCGCCCGCCTTCGAATCGGACGACGACGCGCTGATCCATGCGTTCGCCACCGAGCTGTACGACACGCGCCGCGTGAGCGACGCGACGTTCGCGCGTGCGCAGGCGCGTTTCGGCCACGAGACCGTGGTGAACCTCGTCGCGCTGCTCGGCTACTACGCGCTCGTCGCGATGACGCTGAACACGTTCGGTATGCGCGCAGACGGACAAACTGATTTGCCGTTTCCGGAATAATCGCCGCCGGCGCGTGTGTCGGCGGCATGCCGCGCACGCGCCGGATGGCCCGAAAAGCGCGTATACGCGGGCTTTTCGGCGTTTCGGCGCGGATCGTTCCGGCATCTCGCCGCATCGTGACGACGCCCGCCGCGCGGCCTGCGCGTCAGTGCAAGAAATTTTTCCCGTACCTAGAATTCTGGCAAACAGCTTACGGGGGAAATATCGATGCGCTGGGTCCTGCTGATCGTGTTCATTGCGTGTGTCGTGTACACGCATCGGCGCGGCAAGGTTCGGCACGGGTTGTTCCGGCAACTCTCCGACCACTCGACCTTTACCGCGCCGCTGAACTGCTTTTCATACGCGTTCTCGTCGGTGCCGACCACGCCGTTTCTCGACACGGATCACTTTCCGGAGCTCGCGGTGCTGCAGCGCGAATGGCGCACGTTCCGCAGCGAAGCGCTCGCGTTGCGCGACGCGAGCCGGATCAAGGCATCGGGCGAGTACAACGACATCGGTTTCAATTCGTTCTTTCGCAACGGCTGGAAGCGTTTCTACCTGAAGTGGTACGACGCGCCGCATCCGTCCGCGCAGGCATTGTGTCCGCGCTCGGTCGAGATCCTGTCGCGGATTCCGTCGATCAAGGCCGCGATGTTCGCGCAGTTGCCGCCGGGCGGCAAGCTCGGGCTGCATCGCGATCCGTATGCGGGCTCGCTGCGCTACCACCTCGGGCTCGACACGCCGAACGACGACGCGTGCCGGATCGTCGTCGACGGCGAATCGTATGCATGGCGTGACGGCGAGGCCGTGATGTTCGACGAGACGTACCTGCACTGGGCCGAAAACCGCACCGCGAACGATCGCGTGATCCTGTTCTGCGACATCGAGCGCCCGATGAAATATCGCTGGGCGCAGCGCATCAACGACGCGTTCGGGCAACTGCTGATGCGCGCAGCCGCATCGCCGAACGAAACGGGCGATCGCACGGGCGGGCTCAATCGCGCGTTCCGGTACCTGTATGCGATTCGCCGCGCCGGCAAGCGGTTGAAGGCGTGGAATCGCACCGTGTACTACATCGTCAAGTGGCTGCTGTTCGGCGGGATCGCGGTCGCGATCTTCTGTATCTGACGGGCGAGGGCGGGCAATTTTTTCCCGTCTGACGATAGTGCGGCGCGGCATCGGACGGCCCCCGCCGGCCTGCGCCGACATCAATGCAACCAAATGTATTCATGCGGGATCAACGGACGTTGGCCGCGTATCATGGCTTGTTCACGTCGATATGATCGGTGAGCAAGCATGACGAGTACCCGTAAAACCATGATGATCGCCGGCGGGCTCCTGGTCGCCGCAGCCGGCACCGCGTACGTGATGCTCCTGCGCGCGGACCACCGTGCGATCGAGGACGCCGGCATCGGCGATTCGGCCGCGCCTGTTGCCGCGGCGCCCGCGGGCAACGACCACGCGGTGCAGGGCGCGATCGCGCCGCCGGCACCGGCTGTCGCGACGGCGCCGAAGCAGGCGGCTGCCGCACCGCCTCCCACCGCATCCACGCCCGCGCCGGCCGCCACTGCCCGCGTCGTCGCCCCGCCTGCAGCGGTTGCCGCGGTTCCGGTGGTCAGCGACAAGCCGCAACCGGTGACGAAGCCGGCTGCCCCGCCGCCGAAAGTCAACGTCGTGACGGTCGACGCTCAGGATTCGACCCCAGCGACGCCGCCGCCCACGCCGGCCGCCAAGCCCGCTGGGTCGGCTCAGTCCGCCGCACCCGCACAGGTCACGCAACGTGCGCCGCGCAAGCGCGACGGCCTCGAACGCCACGCCGCCGCCGCGCCGCCGGCCGCGACGAAATCCGAAACGCCGGAGACGGCGGCGCTCGTCAGGGAATCGGCGAAGCTCGACCCGTCGTTGCCGCCGCCGCCGATGTCGTCGATGCAGTCGATGCCGTCGGCGAGCACCGGTTCGTATCGGCAGGGCGGTTCGTCGTCCGGCGCGAATCCGGTAGCCGCCGCGATGACCGAGCAGCTCGTCAGGGAGTCGAGCCATTTCAAGACCACGACGCCCGTGCCGGCGAACGGCGGCCCGACCGCGACCAAGTAGCCGCGGGCGTCCTCGGCATAAAAAGGGCCCCGCACGCTGACCAAAGCATGCGGGGCCAAGAGAGACAAACTGTTTGCCGTCGGGCTGACGTCCGTCAGGCGGCGACCGCTTCTTCGACTCGCGGCTGCGCGGTGGCGGCCGGCGCCGCCACGTCCTGCCGGATCAGGTGGTCGAACGCGCCGAGCGACGCCTTCGCCCCTTCGCCGACCGCGATCACGATCTGCTTGAACGGCACCGTCGTCACGTCACCGGCCGCGAACACGCCCGGCACCGACGTCGCGCCGCGCGCATCGACGACGATCTCGCCGTGCTTCGACAGTTCGACCGTGCCTTTCAGCCATTCGGTGTTCGGCACGAGGCCGATCTGCACGAACACGCCTTCGAGGTCGACGCGCTTCGTTTCACCGGAACGCAGATCCTTGTAGACGAGCCCGTTCAGCTTGCTGCCGTCGCCGGTCAGTTCGGTCGTCTGCGCTTGCGTGACGATCGTCACGTTCGGCAGGCTGCGCAGCTTGCGTTGCAGTACTTCGTCCGCGCGCAGTTGCGCGCCGTATTCGACCAGCGTGACTTCCTTCACGATGCCGGCGAGGTCGATCGCGGCCTCGACGCCCGAATTGCCGCCGCCGACCACCGCGACCCGCTTGCCCTTGAACAGCGGGCCGTCGCAGTGCGGGCAGTACGCGACGCCGCGGTTGCGGTATTCGCGCTCGCCCGGCACGTTGATTTCGCGCCAGCGTGCGCCGGTCGCGAGGACGATCGTCTTCGCTTTCAGCACCGCGCCGTTCGCGAGACGGATCTGGTGCACGTCGCCCGGGATCAGCGCGTCGGCGCGTTGCACGTCCATGATGTCGACGTCGTACTGCTTGACGTGCTGCTCGAGTGCGGCGGCAAACTTCGGCCCTTCGGTTTCCTGCACCGACACGAAATTCTCGATCGCCATCGTGTCCAGCACCTGGCCGCCGAAACGCTCGGCGACGACACCCGTCGCGATGCCCTTGCGTGCGGAGTAGATCGCAGCAGCCGCGCCCGCCGGGCCGCCGCCGACGATCAGCGTGTCGAACACCGGCTTGTTTTCGAGCGACTTCGCCGCGCGTTCTCCGGCGCCCGTATCGAGCTTCGCGAGGATTTCCTTCACGCTGCTGCGGCCCTGGCCGAACGACGCGCCGTTCAGGAACATCGTCGGCACCGCCATGATCTGGCGCGACTCGACTTCATCCTGGAACAGTGCGCCGTCGATCGCGACGTGGCGGATGCGCGGGTTGATCAGCGACATCACGTTCAGCGCCTGCACGACTTCCGGGCAGTTCTGGCACGACAGCGAGAAAAACGTTTCGAATGCGTAGTCGCCGTCGAGCGCGCGAATCTGTTCGATCACGTCGTCGTCGAGCTTGATCGGATGGCCGCCCGTCTGCAGCAGCGCGAGCACGAGCGACGTGAATTCATGGCCCATCGGGATGCCGGCGAAACGGATGCCGGCCGGCTTGCCGGGCTCGCCGATCGAGAACGACGGCTTGCGCTCGGCGTCGTCGCGGCGTTCGGTCACGGTCACGCGATCCGTCAGCGACGCAATCTCGTTCAGCAGCGCCAGCAGTTCCTGCGATTTCGCGCTGTCGTCGAGCGAGGCGACGAGTTCGATCGGGCGCGTGATTTTTTCGAGGTACGCTTTGAGTTGGTTCTTGAGATTGGCGTCGAGCATGGCGTTTCGGATTCCGTATTGATTATGCTGGTCGGGCACGTCGTGCCGGAGGAGGGGGCGGGGCGCGCAGTGCGTGGCCCGCCGTCGCGCGCCTCGTGCGAGGCGCGCGGAGCGATCGTCAGATCTTGCCGATCAGGTCGAGCGACGGGGTCAGCGTTTCCGCACCCGGCGTCCACTTGGCCGGGCACACTTCACCCGGGTGCGCCGCGATGTACTGCGCCGCCTGGACCTTGCGCAGCAGTTCGCCTGCGTCGCGGCCGATGCCGTTGTCGTGGATTTCGCACAGCTTGATCTCGCCTTCCGGGTTGATCACGAACGTGCCGCGCAGCGCCATCCCTTCTTCCTCGATCAGCACGTCGAAGTTGCGCGACAGCGTGAGCGTCGGGTCGCCGATCATCGGGTACTTGATCTTGCCGATCGTGTCCGACGTGTCGTGCCAGGCCTTGTGCGTGAAGTGCGTGTCGGTCGACACACCGTAGATTTCGACACCCAGCTTCTGGAATTCCGCGTAACGGTCGGCGAGGTCGCCGAGTTCGGTCGGGCACACGAACGTGAAGTCGGCCGGGTAGAACACGACGACGGACCACTTGCCCTTGAAGTTCTCTTCCGAGACGGGCACGAAATCGCCGTTGTGGTAAGCGGTTGCCTTGAACGGCTTGATTTGGGTGTTGATGATCGGCATCTGGACAATTCCTTTTCTTCAGTGGTGAGTGGAGTGTTGCCAGTATCCGGGTTCACCCTGAGCTTGTGAAATTGCTTGTTTCAATCCGCGGCATCGGGATTTTCTATCTGCTTCCGGCCCTTGATTGGCGGGGGGCGAAGGCAATTCGGGCGGGGCCGAGGTTGTACATGCCTTCACCATTCCGAACGCAGGTCCTCCTGGCTGGCAATCTCGTGCCCCTTCCATAGACCGAACACATTGTTGACAAGTGTGGGTCCGTGTCGCGCGATACAGGCATCGATTGCGTCGCCGATGATTTCGGCGCGGGGGCGGCCCCTGGCCCCTGCGATGATGCTCAACGCGGCATGCTGGTCATCCGACAGGTCGATCGGGATGGTGGGCATTGCAACCTCCCTGACTTGACGCAGCCATCATCGACATGCGGCCGCGTAAATGCAGGATCGCCGCCTGTCCGAAGCGAATGCCGATTCGCGGTTCGGTGGCGGGACGCGCCTCCGCTCAAATCCCCGCCATCTCCCGCAACCATGCCGCCAGCCGCCGCGCCCCGTCCGGCATGTCCGCGTCCTCGCGCGTGCACAGGTAGTAGTCGCGTCCGTCGTCGAGCGCGTGATCGAACAGTTGCACGAGCTCGCCGTTCGCCAGTTCGCGCTGGACCAGCGGCGCGCGCAGCAGCGCGGCGCCGAGATCCGCGCGGGCGGCGCTCAGCGTGAGCTGGCCATCCTCGAACATCGGCCCCACCGCGTGCGACACGTGCCGCACGCCGGCGCCCTGCAGCCAGTTGACCCACGTGCTGCGATCCTCGTCATGCACGAGCGGCGCGCGGGCGAGATCGGCCGGCGTGCGGAACGGCCCGTGACGCTTCAGGAACGACGGGCTGCACATCGGCACCATCGCGCCCGGCAGCAGCCGCTCGCAGCGATAGCCGGGCCAGTCGCCGGTGCCGAAGCGGATCGACAGATCCGACGCATCGCTTCGGTAGTTGCGGTGATGCGCGTACAGCACCGTGACGTCGACGTCGGTGTTGTCGGCCAGGAACGCATGCAGCCGGGGAATGAACCAGCCGATGCCGAGCAGCGGAATCAGGCTGACGGTGATCTGGCGCAGCGACGAACGGTCGCGCACGAAGCGCGTCGCGCTGCGCAGCACCGAGAATGCCGCGCTGATCGACCGGTAGTAGTCGCGCCCTTCGTCGGTGAGCGCAAGCAGCCGGCCTTCGCGTACCGTCAGCGGCGTCTGGATGAACGCTTCGAGCAGTTGCAGCTGATGGCTGACCGCCGACGGCGTGATGTCGAGTTCGCCGGCCGCCGCGGTGACCGAACCGAGACGCGCGAATGCTTCGAACGCACGCACCGCGCGCAGCGGTGGATCGTGCGGCAATTGTTCGATATTTTTCATGTATCGAATTTTATCGAAAAGTCAGGGTAAGCGACAACACAAAAATATCCCGTATTTACAAAGATATACGCTAATGTGTGGAGAACGGCATAAGCATCCAACAATTGGATATTTGGGGTTTGAATGTCGAATATTTAATATTTTTCATGTTTTTGATCCGATTGACCGGCCCCCGCACATGAAAATCGCTTTCCTCCCCGCCAGCCTCGCCTTCTCGGCGGCCGCCCTGGTCGCCTCCGTTCCCGCGTTGGCGCAGTCCGCTCCGCAGACGGTCCTGATCGGTCTCGCCGCGCCGCTCACCGGCCCGTCCGCGCGGATCGGCAAGGACTTGCAGAACGGCGCGCAACTCGCGATCGACGACGCGAACGCGAAGCATCCGACCATCGGCGGCAAGCCGGTCGTCTACAAGCTCGTCGCGGCCGACGACCAGTCCGACCCGCGCACGGCCGTCGCGGTCGCGCAGCAACTCGTCGACCAGCACGTGATCGGCGTCGTCGGTCACTGGAACACGGGCTGCAGCGTGCCGGCGTCGCGCGTGTACCGCGATGCGGGCATTCCGCAGATCGCGCCGGCGTCCACCGGCCATCAATACACGCAGCAGGGCTACGCGACGGCGTTCCGCATCATGGGTCACGACGATGCGGGCGGCCATTTCACCGGTGCGTACGCGGTGAAGACGCTGAAGGCGAAGCGCATCGCGGTGATCGACGATCGCACGTCGTTCGGCGCGGGGCTGGCTGAGCAGTTCATCAAGGGCGTGCAGGCGAACGGCGGGACCATCGTCGATCGTCAGTACGTGAACGACAAGACGACCGATTTCAGCGGCGTGCTGACCGCGATCAAGGGCAAGCGCGCGGATCTCGTGTTCTTCGGCGGCCTCGACGCGCAAGCCGCGCCGATCGCGCGCCGGATGCGCCAGCTCGGCGTGAACGCGCCGCTGCTCGGCGCGGGCGGCTTCGTGAGCCAGACCTTCCTGTCGCTCGCCGGCAAGGACGGCGACGGCGTGACGGCGCTCGAACCGGGCCTGTCGCTCGACCGGATGCCGGGCGGCAAGGCGTTCGACACGCAATACCAGGCCCGTTTTCATGCGCCGATCGAGCTGCATGCGCCGTTCGCGTACGACGCGGCCGCCACGCTGATCGCGGCCGCGCAGAAGGCCGGCACGACCCAGCCGGCGAAGCTGGTCGCGGCCGTTCGCGCGATCGACCGGCCCGGCGTGACGGGGCGCATCGCGTTCGACGCCGAAGGCAACCTGAAGGACCCGGCCTTCACGATCTACCAGGTGCGCGGCGGCAAGTGGGCCGTCGTCGACGTGCTCGGCGGCTCGCGCACCGCAGCCAAGTAACGACAAAACGACCAACACGATCCCCATGACCGAAGCGAACCAGACATCCGCCGCCGCCCCCGAGGACTCGCGCCTCGGGATCCTCGCGCGGCGCCGCATCGAAGCGGAAATCATCAAGCCGATCTACGAGATCATGAAGCGCGAGTTCGGCGCCGAGCGCGCGCAGGCCGTGATCGCGGAAGCCGTGCGCGGCGCGGCCGTCGACGCGGGCCGGACGTTCGCCGCGCAGGAGCCGGACGGCACGAGCGTGAAATCGTTCATCGCGCTGCAGGTGCTGTGGGAGAAGGACGATGCGCTCGACGTCGAGGTGCGGCGCGCGGACGACGCGCACTACGACTACGACGTGCATCGCTGCAGTTACGCGGAGATGTATCACGCGATGGGGCTCGGCGAGATCGGGCACCTGCTGAGCTGCGCGCGCGACAGCTATTTCATCCAGGGCTATGCACCGGACATCGCGCTCACGCGCACGAGCACGATCATGCAGGGCGGCAAGCGCTGCGATTTCCGCTATGCGCTGCAACCCGCGCCGGAGAACGGCGATGCGTGACGCTCCCGCAAGCATGCCGCGCGTCGACGGCGACCGCCTGTGGGCGTCGCTCGAACGGATGGCGCAGATCGGCGCGACGCCGAAGGGCGGCGTGTGCCGTCTCGCGCTGACCGACCTCGACCGCGAGTCGCGCGACCTGTTCGTGCAGTGGGCGCGTGAAGCCGGTTGCACGGTGCGCGTCGATCGGATGGGCAACGTGTTCGCGCGCCGCGCCGGTCGCCGTCCCGACGCCGCACCGGTGATGACGGGCTCGCATGCCGATTCCCAGCCGACCGGCGGGCGTTACGACGGCATCTACGGCGTGCTCGGCGGGCTCGAAGTGGTGCGCGCGCTGAACGACGCGGGCATCGAGACCGAGCGTCCGCTCGACGTCGTGATCTGGACCAACGAGGAAGGCTCGCGCTTCGCGCCGGCGATGGTGTCGGCCGGCGTGTTCTCGGGCGTCTATACGCTCGAATATGGGCTGTCGCGCACCGACGGCGCGGGCCGGACGATCGGCGAGGAGCTCGAACGGATCGGCTACGCGGGCGCGGAGCCGGTCGGCGGCTATCCGGTGCACGCGGCATATGAGCTGCACATCGAACAGGGCGCGATTCTCGAACGGGCCGGCAAGACGATCGGCGTCGTGACGGCCGGGCAGGGGCAGCGCTGGTACGAGGTGACGCTCACCGGTGTCGACGCGCACGCGGGCACGACGCCGATGGCGTTCCGCCGCGACGCGCTGGTCGGCGCGGCGCGGATGATCTCGTTCGTCGAAGTGCTCGGCCGCCGCTACGCACCGGATGCGCGCGCAACGGTCGGCATGATCGAGGCGCGGCCGAATTCGCGCAACACGGTGCCGGGCGGCTGCTTTTTCACGGTGGAATTCCGGCATCCCGACGATGCGGTGCTCGACGAACTGGACGCGGCGTTGCGCGCGGAGCTCGCGCGCGTGGCCGAAGAAACGGGCCTCGGCGCGCAGATCGAGCAGATCTTCACGTATGCGCCGGTGCCGTTCGCGCCACGCTGCATCGACACGGTGCGCGACGCGGCGCGCTCGCTCGGGCTGTCGCACATGGACATCGTGTCCGGCGCGGGCCACGACGCGTGCTATGTCGCGCGTGTCGCGCCGACCGGCATGATCTTCGTGCCGTGCGTCGACGGGCTGAGCCACAACGAGGCCGAAGCGATTACGCCCGAATGGGCGACGGCCGGCGCCGACGTGCTGTTGCGCGCGGTGCTGCAGAGCGCGCAGGAAGCGTAAGCGCGACGGGTGCGGCCGGGGTGGCCCGCGTTACTTCCCCGCGTTGCGCCGCGCCATGTACGCGAGATACGCGACGATCTGGTCGAGTTCGCGGTCGCTCAGCTGATCGGGCGGAAACGCCGGCATGCTGCGGCCCGGCCAGTCGCGCACCGACGCCGGGTTGCGGATGTAGCGACGCAGCGCGGCCGGCTGGAAGTAGTCGACCGGATTCATCGGCGTGTTCAGGTCGGGGCCGGCGTGGCTGCTGCCCGCGCCGTCGATGCGGTGGCACGCGAGACATTGCGTGACGAACAGGTGCTGGCCCGCGCGGGCCGGATCGTTCGCGGGCAACGCGGCGTCGACGGCGAGCGACGGCCAGCGCGCGAGCGGCGACGATTCGATCGTGATGCGCACGATCTGGTACGGCCACTGCTCGCCGCGCACCGACGACGCGTCCGGCCCGAGCCACACGAGATAGAACGGCCCCGCGCTGACCTGCTTGCCGGGCAGTTTCGGCCACGGATGGGCCGGATCCTCGATCGCGAGCCACGGGATCGCGCCGGCCGGCGCGCGGCGGCGCACGAGATCGAGCGGCAGTTGCGCGGCGAAACCGTCGGCCGCGCGCGTTTCGAGCACCCCGTCGGCCGGCAGCGGCGTGTCGCCGAGCAGCGCGGCGAACGGCACGGCGCGGAACGTCATCGGCCGGCCGTACGCGATGTCGCGCGGCACGTGGATGTCGGTCGCGTCCGTACGGGCGAGCAGCGTCTGGCGGGTGACGGCGCGGGCCGTGCCGTCGGTGTCGAGTTCGAGCGTGGACTGGGCCGACGCGCGTTGCCCGAGCAGGCAAACCGTCAGCAGCACAAGCGAAAACCACTGGCGCTTCAGCATTCGTTCTCCGGGAAAGGGCGTTCCGGCGGCGGCAGGAGGCGGGACGCCGCGGCCGATGGAAGGAATCGGGCGACAGTCTATCCGGTACGGGCGGCGCTGGCGAATTCGGCGCGGGAAACGCGCGGCGGCGATGATTGGACCAGCACGCGCCGGCGCCCGACTACCGGGCGCGTGACGGGGCGAGGGCGCGTCGTCGCGCGATCCGGACGGGGAAAACGACAGGCACGGTGGCGGCACGCGATCTGCCCGCGCCCGCGACATGGCGTGACGCGCCCGCCTTCAATGACTCGAACACGACACTTCGTTCTTCGGCATCGGCGTGTCGCGCGCCGGTTCGAAATCGGCTTCGCGCATCCCCGACGGCGTCAGTGACACGAAATGCATCGCCGTGCCGCGCGCCGGGAAACCGGCGACGCCGGTCGAGCCCCACGGAACGGGTGAGCGCTGCACGCCGCTCACCGCCATGTTCGCCGGCGCCAGCGCGAGCGTCAGCAGCCGCCCGTCGCGGGTCGGCACATACGCATGTGTGCCGGCGACGCCGATGCCCGATTCGCGCACCGACGCGGGCAGGCAATCGAGCGTCGCCGTGCGGCGGCCGTCCGGCGCGATCAGCATCGCGACGCCGCGATCGTCCGCGGTCGTCGTGACGACGATGAAACGGTCGATCTCCGGCACATAGGCGGCCGAATACACGTAATACTGGATCGCGTCGTTCAGCGAGCCGAGTTTTTCCAGCTTCGCGGTGACCGGATCGAACATCGCGTATTCGAGTGCCGCATCCGTGCTGCCGTCGATGAACTTCTGCCACACGAGCAGCGCGTTGCGCGGCGAGCCCGCGATCACGGGCCACCACTCGCGGCGATGCGGCGCGACCGCGACGTGGTTCAGCACGCGCCCGGCCGCGTCGTAGGTTTTCAGGTATACGCCGTTGCCGCTGCCGAGGTTGTCGACACCGCCGCCGTTGACCCAGTCGGTCGAATAGAACACGACGAAGCGGTCGGCGACCGTCGCGACGTGCCCCGAATGACCGCCCGATTCGACGTCGTTCGGGTAGGGCTTGACCGGCTTCAGGTCGCGGCGGTAGATGCCGTAGCGCTGGCTGACTTCCTGCGACGTGTTCCAGCCGTCCTCGAACGTGACGAAGATGTCGCCGTGTGCATTCTGCGCGATCGACACGGGTTCCTGCGCCTCCGGGCGGCTGATGAACGTACGGACGTGCAGCACGCGCGGCTTGTCCGGCTGCCATTCGCCGACGTACACGTCATGCGGCCAGCTGCCGCTGCGCAGCGCACCGCGCGGCATGATGCCCGAGCTGCTGAAGAACACCCAGCGTTTGCCGTCGCCGGCGTCGGCCACGCCGATCCCGTGCATGAAGCGCCGCGGGTCGCCGGTGTCCTGCGGCGACGGGGCGCTCGGCATGGTGACCGTATGCACGGCCGGCGCGCCGGCAAAGGCAAACGGTGACACCGCGCCGACGCCGCACGCGCCGCCGAGCACGACCGCGGCCAGCCGCATGACGGTCTGCGCCGGACGCATTCGCCGCTTCATTCGACGGTCACCGATTTCGCGAGGTTGCGCGGCTTGTCGACATCGGCGCCGCGCGTACAGCCGACGTGATAGGCGAGCAACTGCAGCGGGATCACGTTGACGATCGGCGACAGCAGGTCGCCCGATTCGCGTACGCGGATCAGGTGCGTGTCGCGGTCGGCGTCGATTTCGAGCTGATTGCCGGCCAGTACGTAGAGCCGCCCGCCGCGCGCGCGCACCTCGGCCATGTTGGATTTCAGCTTCTGGAACAGACGGTCGTCCGGCGCGATCGTGACGACCGGCATCGCGCTCGTGACGAGCGCGAGCGGCCCGTGCTTCAGTTCGCCGGCCGCATAGCCTTCCGCATGGATGTACGACACCTCCTTGAGCTTCAGCGCGCCTTCCATCGCGATCGGGAAATGGATGCCGCGGCCGAGGAACAGCGCGTTCTCGGTGCGGGCGAACTTCGCGGCCCAGCCCATGATCTGCGTTTCCAGCGCGAGCGCGTGGCCGATGCGGTCCGGCAGCGCGCGCAACTGCTTCAGGTGCGTCGCGACCTGCGCGGCATCGAGCCGGCCGCGCAGCTGCGCGAGCGTCAGCGTCAGCACGAACAGTGCGACGAGCTGCGTGGTGAACGCCTTGGTCGATGCGACGCCGAGCTCGATGCCGGCCCGCGTCAGGAACCGCAGCGGCGCATTGCGCGCGATCGTGCTGGTCGCGACGTTGCAGATCGCCATTGACAGTTCCTGGCCCATCGCGCGCGCCTGCTCGATCGCGCCGATGGTGTCGGCCGTTTCGCCCGACTGCGAGATGCCGACGACGAGCGTGCGCGGATCGGCCACCGTGTCGCGGTAGCGGAATTCGCTGGCGATCTCGACCTGCGCGGGCACGCCGGCGATGCTTTCGAGCCAGTATTTCGCGGTCAGGCCCGCGTAGTAGCTGGTGCCGCAGCCGAGCAACAGCACGCTTCTGACCCGCGACAGCAGCCCGCGCGTGGCTTCCGTCGCGTCGAACAGCGCCGGCGAGATCGTGTCGATGCCGTCGAGCGTGCTGTCGATCGCCTTCGGCTGCTCGAAGATCTCCTTCTGCATGAAGTGCTGATACGGCCCGAGCGCGGCGTCGTCCGCGCGCGCCTTCACTTCACACAACGGGCGCCGCGCTTCCTGTCTGCCCGCATCGACCACGGCGATGCGCTCCGGCGTGATCAGCGCGACGTCGCCGTCCTCCAGGTACACGAAGCGGTCGGTCAGGTCGCCGAGCGCCGCGCAGTCGGACGCGAGGTAGTTCTGCTCGGCGCCGATGCCGATCACGAGCGGCGAGCCGGCGCGCGCGGCGACGAGGCGCTGCGGCTCGCGCGCGCCGAGCACCGCGATCGCGTACGCACCGTGCAGCCGTTTGACGGCGCGCACGACCGCGTCGAACAGGTCGTCGCGATAGAGGCTGTGGATCAGGTGCGCGATGACTTCGGTGTCGGTCTGCCCGCGAAACGTGTAGCCGCGCTCACGCAGCTCGGCGCGCAGCGTGTCGTGGTTCTCGATGATCCCGTTGTGCACGACCGCGATCGTGTCGCCCGACATGATCGGGTGCGCGTTCATTTCCGACGGCGCGCCGTGCGTCGCCCAGCGCGTATGCGCGATGCAGGTCTGCGCTTCGAGACCGAGCGTCAGCACGCGATCCTGCAGGTCCGTCACGCGTCGCAGCGTGCGTTCGCTGCGCAGGCGCCCGTCACGCTGCACGGCGATGCCGCACGAATCGTAGCCGCGATATTCGAGCCGGCTCAGCGCATTGACCAGTTGCGGCACCTGATTGTTCAGGCCGCTTGCTCCGACGATTCCGCACATGATTCACCTCGTCTCCAGGAAGTTGCCGGCTGGCGCGCGACGCGCGGCAGCACGATGCCGGAAGCGGTGCCACGTCGCGCGGCAGGCGTCGCGCGCGGCGCGGCACGTCTCCGGCGATTTATTCGCGGGGCTGCGGGCCGGCATGCGCGACCCATTCGATGCCCGAAATCGACCCGTTCGCGTCGTGCGACGCGACCAGAATGCGCGTGGTGCGCCGCGTGCCGCGCCGGCGCTCGCTTGCCAACGCGGTCGGCGGCACCGAGCGCACCTTCACGCTGGCCGAGCGCCGCAGCATCTTCGACACGCGCAACCGGTAGGCGAACGGATGCACGACGCGCCCCGCGATCAGCCACATGACGATCGTGCCGGCGATCAGCGCGATGCTGGTCACGTAGAACACGATCTGCTCGATCGGCATCTCGGCCTCGTTGAACGGCAACAGGTAACGGTACGTATAGATGCAGATCGATGCCCAGACGCCCCCGACCAGCGCGGGCCGCACGAGGCGGAACCATGCGACGAGCACGGGCCCGACGATGTTGCCGCGTTCGGCGATCATGTCGCGCGGGGCGCGCAGGGAAAGGTCAATAATCGGCGCGTTCTTCATGTTGAATGCCTCGGTCGGGACTGACCCATACGGCGCGCTTGCCACGGCCCCGCAGCACGACGGCGGGCAGGGCGATGACGGTGGTGATCATGCTGATCAGCCAGAACGCGACGGGGTACCAGATGGTGTCAAGGAAGTACATCAGGAGTTTTTCGTCGTAACGACGATCGATCATGCTGCCGATGATCAGCTGCAGGATGCAGGTCGCGACCAGCAGCATCCCGTGCCAGTGCGGCACCACGGACACATGCCAGTTCGGCGGAAGCGGGTAGACGACGTCGATCAGCGCGAGCAGCAGGATGAACGACATCGAGTACGCCCACGCGATGCCGATCAGGTATTCGGCGAATAGCGGCCACATCATCATCTGGGTCGGCCGCATCAGCGTGCCCGCGTACTTGAGCAGCACCTGGATGCCGCCCTTGGACCAGCGCAGCCGCTGCCGGTAGAGCCCCTTGATCGTCTCCGGCATCAGGATCCAGCTAAGCGCGTGCGGCTCGTACACGACGCGCCAGTCGCGGCACTGCAGCTTCCAGCTGATGTCGATGTCCTCGGTGAGCATGTCCGAGCTCCAGTAGCCGACATCGGCGAGCGCGGTCTTGCGGAACATCGTGATCACGCCCGACACCGTGAAGATGCGGCCGTACACCTGCTGCGTGCGCTTGATCAGCCCGACGATCGACGAGAATTCACCGACCTGCATGCGGCCGAGCAGCGACGTGCGCGTGCGGATGCGCGGGTTGCCGGTCACCGCGCCCACGCCCGGATCGGTCAGGAAATGCTCGAGCATCCAGCCGATCGCATCGTGCGCGAGCAGCGCGTCGCCGTCGATGCACAGCAGGTATTCCGCGTTCGACACGGCCGCCGCGGTCGTGAGCCCGACCGCCTTGCCTTCGTTGCGCGCGTGATGGATCACGAGCAGCCGCGGAATCTCGACGGCCAGCTCGTTGAGGATCTCGCCGGTGCGGTCCTTGCTGCCGTCGTTGACCGCGATGATGTCGTAGTTCGGATACTGCATCCCGTTCAGGTGGCCGATCACGCTGCGCGCGTTCGCGGCTTCGTTGAAGCAGGGCACGACGATCGAGACTTTCGGGATGCCGCTCGACGCGATCGTGCGCGTCGACAGCTCGCGGCCTTCCTCGAGCAGGAAGTAGTGCACGACGCCGCCGATCATCCACAGATACGACATGAAGAACGGATAGTAGAAGACGAAATCCTGCAGGCGCTGGATCAGGCTGTGGGTGGTCATGGCGTCTTGGTTCCGTGCGACTGCTGCATCTGCATCAGCGCGTTGATCGAGGTGGGGTCGAGGCGCGACTTCAGCGACATCACGTCGCGCATCGCGTCGAGCTCAGGCTGGCCGTTCAGGAAGTTGTCGGGGTAGTAGCCGAAATTCACGGCGCCCTCGCTGCGCAGCCGCCGCATCTGCGCGAGCAGCGTGCCGGCCGGCACCGCCTTCTGCCCGTGCCAGTCGTACGCCTGCAGTTCGAACACGGTGCGCTGCAGCCCGCGCTGCTTCGTGCGTACCGCCTTCACGAGCTGGTCGAGCCAGCCGTCGGGGTCCTTCGCCTGTTCCATGTACGGCATCGCCATCAGCGCGACGTAGTCGTAGGCGGCGAGGAAATCGTCGTAGTTCTGCGCGAACCACGCTTCCGATTCGGGCTTGAGCACCGGCATCGCGAAGATGTTGCGCGCGGTCAGCACGTCGCCGACGTTCTGGTGGGCCAGCACGATCTGCTCGAGCTGCCGGGTCATGTCGATCAGGTAGCGCGTCTTCTGGTGCGTCCAGCGCTTCATCAGGTCGGGGTTCTCGCGGATCTTGCCGATGTCGGCCGGCAGCCCCCATTGCGAATAGGTGCGCAGCGCATGCCGGCCCCCATCCTCGTAGTCGTCGAGCACCGCGTCGTCGCTGAACAGGATGCCGCTGAACGACGCGTGCTTGCTGAGATCCTCGTAGATCTGCTGGATCATCAGGCGCGCATCGGGATCGAACGGGCTCAGCCGGAACACGCGCGTGCCGTTCTCGCGGGCCGGCGCGCCGCCGAATGCGCTGACGGCTTCGAGCGAGCGGAGCTTGTCGGCCGGCGGCCGGAACGCGAGCACCGGCATCCACGCGTACACCTGCACGTTGGCGCGCGTGTTGAGCTGCCACGCGGCACGCGAGAACAGGTCGGAACGCATCGGCAGGTGCCGGTTCGGGAAATACACCGCTTCGGCCACGCCCGTGCCCTTCGGGTCCGCATACGCCTGCAGGTACACCGATTTCGGCTGCATCCGGTAGATGCGCTCGATCAGCTTGCCGAGATTCGCTTCCTGTCGCGCGGGATCGGGGTCGTAGACCTGGTCGAGATCGACCTGCACGGTGCGCTCGGGCACGTCGACGTCGCCGCGGTTGGACGCCGGCTCGCGCATCGAGCGCTCGAACCCGCCGATATCGACGTCGTACATCATCAGGATCCGTCTCAGCCGGTCCAGCGGCACGTCCGGCGTATTCGGGCCGGCGTCGAGACTGAACTGGATGTCCATGCCGAGCGACGTCGAGATCTGGCGCACCGGCTGGTTTTCCGCGCCGTACGGCCACACCATCGAGCGCGCGACGAGGCCGGTGCGCTCGCGGATCTGCCGCACGCACGTCTGCAGGTCGTCGTGCACGCGGGCGTGGAATTCGGCGTCGGTTTCATAGCGTTTCTGGTCTTGCAGGTAGAGATGCGACGTGGTCGCCGGCAACTCGTTGCCTTGCGGATTCGCGATCGCACCGTGGTGGAGATTGTGGGTGTGGCAGCCGAGCTCGACGAATTCCGACTGCCCGAGCTTCTTCACCTCGTCCCACGACAGGAAGTAGTCGCGCGGTACCTGCACCTTGTCGCTGATGCGGATCGGCGTATCCGCCGGGGTATCGATCCACGCGGTGACGAGGCCCATCACGGCCGGATACTTGAAGCGCTCGAGCAGCGGCAGCACCTTCGTGTAGTGGCTGCGAAAGCCGTCGTCGAACGTGAGCAGCACCGAGCGCGGCGGCAGCGGCTTGCCGCCGTGCCGCGATTCCTCGATCTGCTTGACCGTGATGGTGTGGTAGTTGTTGGTCTGCAGCCACGAGAAGATCGCGGTGAGCGTGCCGGTATCGACCGCGAACGGATCGATGATCGCCGTCGGCGACGAAAACGACGCCATCAGGTTGTCGCGCACGTCGTGCATGCAGATCACGCGGAACGTCTTGCCGTCGGCCGGATCGGACGGCGGCAGCAGGTCGATCATCTTGGCGTTGGTCACGCCCGGGAACAGCGAACAGGCGGCAAACGTGCCGAGGCATCCGCACATGAAGGTCCGTCTGGATTGCAGCATTGCCGATCTCCTTGCTAAAACGGCAGGTTGAGCGACAGGAAGCCGGTTTCGGAGCGCTCGCGCTGGCCGTCGTATGCGTGGCTGCTGACCTCGACGCCGTAGCTCAGCGTGATGTCGTGCTTGAACGTCCACGCGTGCTCGAGACGCGCGCTCCACAGCGGGCTGGTGCCGAAGCCGCGCTCGTTGTACACGCCGCCCGACACCGACACGCGCTGCTGCAGCCCCGTGTCGCCTTTCTTCCACAGCGTCAGCTGATGCATGACGGTCGCCGCAGCCGCGTAGTCGCGACCGGGACTGAAGTAGGGCGCGTCATGGCGCGTGTTGCTGTCGGTGCCGAGATTCAGCGAGACGTTGACGAGCTGGTTCGCGGACGTGTACACGCGCTGCGTGGCGGTCGCCGCGATTTCCTGGTGCAGGTTCGAATCGCTGTAGCGGCTCACGCCGTAGCTCAGCTTGACTTCGCGCCGGTCGTTCTGGCGATACACGACCTCGACGTTCGCGGAGCGGCCCCAGATGTGCGCGGCATACGCTTTCCACGGCAGCGAGTTGTCGTTGGTGTCGAGCCCCGCGCTGACCGTCCAGTAGTCGTTCAGTGCGTACGCGATCGTGCCGCGGCCGCCGGTTCGGCCGTCTCCGCCGAGCGAGCGCGTGACCTCGCCCAGCACGGTGAGCGGCCCGTGCCGGTAGTCGCCGCCGATGCCCGTGCGTGTGCGGCTGACGCTGCCGCCGTCGGTTTGCGCATGGCCGTAGAACGTATGCGCGAAGACCCGCCAGTTGTCGCCGAACGGTTGCGAGTAGATGTAGCTGTCCGACGTGAAGCTGTTGTCGGCCAGCGCGCTGTTGCCGTGCTCGAAGCTCAGGTCGGTCGTGAACACGGGGCTGCGGTAGGCCTTGTAGTCGCGCTTGAAGCCGCGCACGGCGCCGCTGTCCGGGAACGTGTTGCCCAGCGTCTGGTCGACGGTCTTCGCGGTCGCGTAGTCGTCCGCCGTGAGCGATGCGCGGCCGAGGCCCGCGAGCATCTCGACGCTGTCCGGGTGATCGGTCAGCGACGCGCGATACATCGAGATCGCCTGGCGTGGATGCGATTGGCCCGACACCGCATCGGCGTGCGCGGCGCGGATCTCCGCGTTGAACGGCACCTCTTTCTCGAGCTGTTCGAGGGCGGCGATCCCCTGGTCGGCGTGACCCGTGAAGATCAGGTATTGCGCGCGCAACCGGTAGTAACGCAGATAGTCGCTTTCTCCGGGACCGACGTTGGTCACCTGCTTGGCGGGCGGCAGC
The DNA here is from genome assembly GCF_029522185.1 of Burkholderia sp. IO2. NCBI lineage: Bacteria > Pseudomonadati > Pseudomonadota > Betaproteobacteria > Burkholderiales > Burkholderiaceae > Burkholderia > Burkholderia sp. IO2. The sequence goes on from NZ_JAKWFH010000001.1 coordinate 50,322, forward strand.
GACTTCTCCATGTCGTCGAGCACCTGCTTCGCTTCCGGCGCGCGTGCCTGGTCGACGTACGACCAGAACAGCCCTTCGCGCAGCTCGATCGGCTGCGTGCGGGCGCCATACTGGAAGCCGCGCGTCGCGCGATCGGTCGGCGATGCGGTGGCCTGCTTCAGCGCACGCGCGTACACGGCGTTCGCCTTGGCCGGCTCGCCCAGGTACAGGTACGCGTCGCCGACGGCCGCCAGTGCGTCGATCGAGATTTCCGCGTTGGACGGAATCGTCTCGAACGTCGCGACGGCCGTCTTCATGTCGCCGCGTGCCGCAAGGGCGACGACCCGGTCGCCCGCGAGCGCGGTGCGGACCGGCGTGTACTCGGGCGTGGGCGGTATCCGCTTGTCGAGGTCGTCCGCCGCCCGCAGGGCGCTGTCGATTCCGTCGAAGCGGTCCGAACTCGTCATCGAGCGCGACTTGTCGCGTCCGCCGCGCACTTGCTGGCGAATCGACAGTTCTTCCAGTTGCGCGATATCGACGGCGGAGAACGCATCGGGCCGGGCCTTTGCTTCGTCGAGCGCCTTGACCGCGCCGCCGCTTGCCGCGAGGCCGAACACGTCGTTGCGCACCGTCGCGACGTCGGCGGTGCGGAGATTCGGCGCCTGCGCATTCGGCGCTTCGACGTCGGGGCCTTGCGACCGCTGGATCGGCTCGCCGGGGAGCTGCGCGCCGGGCGACTGCGAATTCGGTTGCCGGGACGACGGCGGTTCGGCGCCGGACGGCTGGGTCATGGGCGCGGGCGAATTCGGCATCGGCGTGCCGGATGCCTGCGCGGTGAGCGTCGGCGTAGCGGGTGTGGTCGGTGTAGCCGGCGGTGCGGTGGTCGTGGCCTGGGCGCGCTGCCGCGGTGCCTCGGACGTTTGCGTGCGTGGCCGCGGCGTATCCGGCGGCGTGTCGAATGCCTGCGCCAGCAGCATCGGCGCATTCGACGCTTGCGCGGCCGGCGTGGGTGCATTCGTCGATGGCGCGCCCGGCTGCGGCGCATCCGGGTCCACCACGACCGTGGTCGGCATCGCCGGGTTCGGCGCCTGCGCGATCTGCATCGATGCGTCCGACGCTTGCGCGATCGGCGTTGGCGCAAGCGGCCGCTGCGTGCCCGAACCCGGCGCGGCCTGCGTCGACGCGCCCGGGGGCTGCAGGTCGGGCGGCAACGCATCAGGCGCGCCGCGGGACCCGGCGATTTCGCTCGCGCTGCCCGGTTCCGCGTCTCCTTCGGCGGCAAGACACGGGCCGGACGCGACGAGCAGGCACAGCAACGGCGCATGCAGGAGGATCCGCCGGTTCGGCGGAGCGACGGTGGTGCATTGTTGTTGACGATTGTTGGCCACGGTGTGTCCTCACTTTGAAACGATCACATCGGTTGCACGCCCGACGGCGCTCGTCGCCGGCCGTCGCCCCGTCGGGCGGCGAGGCCCGGCGGGATCCGGCCAGGTCACAGGCGGTTGCGGATCGCTTGTCCAAGCAGCGCGCGCGATTCGCTGTTCTTCGGGTCGATGGCGAGTGCACGGCTCGCGTTTTGCTCCACACAGCTCCATTCGTCGATTTGTGCGCACCAGCGCGCCTTGGCCAGAGCGCGGGCGCCTTCCAGCTCATCGTGCGTGACGCTGGTGGCCTCCATGTGCGACGTGCCCGCGACATACGACTGCGGTTGCGGTTTCGGCACGGGGTCGGGGTGTTTTCTCGTGCGCGCCAGCGTCTGCGAACGTGACGTCCGGTGCGTGTCGCCCGGGCGCGTCGTGCGGCTGCCGGTCGACACGGCGTGCGGATTGGCCGCCAGCCTCGTCGGCGGCACGTGCGCGGGGCGCGTACGTGTCGTGTCGGAGCGGGCCGCCGTTTGCGGCGGCACGGCCGGTTCGGCCGTGGCCGACACGGCGGGGGGAGCGGAGGCGGACGGCGGAACCGGTCCGGCCTGCGCGAGCGTCGAGGTCGAGCCGGCTGGCGCGGCGGTGCCGGACACGCGGCCGGTTGCCGCCACGATGAGCTCGCGGGACTTGCCGACGGCGTTTCCGATCACGCGGGCGATATCGTGCGTCACGCTCGCATGGCCGACCCTCGTGTCCCGCTCGACGTACGCGAAGGCACAGAAGATCGCGGCAAATGCGGCGACGCTGAGCGCCGCGTTCTTTCCCGGACCCCACGAGGGTTTCGGCTGACGGGCGGGCGAGCCGTCCGGTCGTTCTGCACGAGGCATGCAAGACTCCTTGATTCGATGCGGTCCACGATTGGCGCGATCGGAGAGGGGCGGCGCGACGTTCACCAGCGCAACTGCGTCGTGAGCGTGCCCGTCTCGACGATCGCGAACTGGGTTGCTCCCTGATAGGTCCCTTCGACCCGGTAGCTCGCATCGGGCACGCTGAACAGGCAGCGCGATCCCGATGCGGCGAATTCGACCAGCACGCGCCCATGTCGGCGCAGGCGCACCTGCACGTTGGAGAGCGGCTGCCCGGTATGTTCCGAGACGAACGACACGCCCAGGTTGTACGGACGCCCGTCGGGGGGAAGCGGTGCGGTGCCGTCGATCCGCGCATCGCCGCAGATATACGAAATCACGTACCGGTTCGCCCCCGGCCCGGACGCCGGTGAGGAGGCCGCCGGTGTCTGGGCCATGGCGTTCATGCACAGCGTGGAGACGAAGACGCTCAGGAAAGCGCGAGCATGCTGTCGAAGCGAGGGTGACATTGCAATCTCCCGTCCGGAATCGATGACGTGCATCGACTCCGAGTCGAATTTGCCAACGTTCTTTTTGCGACACGCTATTGATACACGATGGTTTTTGAACCAACAACCGCGTGTGGTCGGAATGGGACGGGGGTGAAAGATCCTATTTAAATAGGATAAGGATGGATTGCTGAGGATCGCTTAATGCTGAATAAAGTCGATATTGCCGAACATGAAAATTGCTCTTCGGTAGCGATGATCGAGCACGCTTTGAATCACGTCGGAGGTATCGACGTTCGTGCCGAAAAATAACGACTGATAAAAGAAACTCTTGCTCCTGTATTCGAGGCGAATCGATGAAGGTCCGGATACAGGTCGCACATCGTGAAATGAGGGTGCGACGTTTTTGATGATTCCGACAGTTACAGGTAAATCGAAACTTGTGTAACAAGGTATTTCTGTCTGGAAAGGCGGGCCGATTATTCTTACTTAATACGGAAAACAGTAAAAAATACGACATGAATCGCAAACGTTTGCGTGTTCTGGAGATAGATTAAGAGCCGTCGAGGGATCTTACGGAGTCCGACGGGATTATCGATTGCTATCGGGAGAGCGCGTATTCGCGCCGCGGATATCCACGGCGCGAATATGCCATCAGCGGCTGCCGCCCGCGCTTCGCCGCGCGCTGCGCATCGCCGGGGCGGCCGCTTCTTCAGTGCCTGTCGCACCGTCGATCGCCGCGTGCGGCCGGTTCATGATGTAGGTCCACAGCTGCTCCGCCGCGAGCCCGCGTTTGCGCGCCGACCGATACAGGCGGATTTCGAGTTCGGTGATCCAGTCGCCGGCGCCCGCGCACACGAGCGTGCCGTCTGCGAGCTCCTTCGCGACGCAGCTTTCCGGCAGCCAGCCGATGCCGTGCCCGGCCACGACCATGCCTTTCAGCGCCTCGGACATGTGCGTTTCGAAACACCGGTGCAGCACGTACGGCTCGGTCGCATTCAGCAACAGCATCTCGACGATGTTGCCGAGAAAGGCGCCCGACGAATACGCGAGCAGCGGCAGCGGGGCATCGGGCGTGCCGGGCAGCTGGAACACCGGCTCGCCGCGTGCATCGGGTGTCGACACGGGCAGGATGCGTTCGACGCCGAGACTGACGAACGGGAAGTGATTCGGGTCGAGCACGATCGGCAACTGCGGATGGTGATAGCCGAGCAGCAAATCGCATTCGCCTTCGACCAGTTGCTGGACGCCTTCCGGCACGTTCACCGCATTGACGCGGGCAGTGACGTGGCCGACCTCGCCGTTGAGCTGCTTGAGCCATTCGGGAAACAGCGTGAACACGAGCGTATGCGCGACGGCGAAACGCACGACCTGGTCGCTCGCCGCGAACTGGTCGTAGCCGTTCACGAGGTTGCGCGCCGCATACATGCTGCGCAGGATGTCCGCGGCCAACCCGCGGAACATCTGGCCGGCGGGCGTCAGCGTGATCGGGTTGATGCTGCGGTCGACCAGCTTCGCGTCCATCCAGGTTTCGAGCGCGGCGATTCGTCTGCTGAATGCCGACTGCGTCAGGTGCCGGTGACGCGCGGCCCGGGAAAAGCTCTTGGTATCCGCAAGGCTCAGGAAATCTTCCAGCCACTTTGCTTCCATTTCGATCTTCGCTTTTTATAGTCGGGCGCCTGAAAGGCGGCGCCGTCTGCCGCACCAACGTTCTAGCGTACCGCGCCTCGCGCCGGTCGAGCCGATGTTTTTTTTCGATCGGTGTCAGTCGAAATATGCATGGGCGTTGTCGCCGGGATTACGGCTGCATAGCGTTGAGGTGCCGGACCCGGCTTAACCGGACAGTTCACCGCGTCGGACTGTCCGCGCCGCCGCGGACGGTACTTCCCCCCAGGGCCGGCTGCGCCGTGCGCGTGCCGGCCCGCCCGCGCGTGATCGTTCCGGGGCGCGGGCCCGCCACTTTTGGTGCAGTGCAGATTGCACATTCGTGACACGCGGGAGAACTATGTTCCTCGAACGCGGCGCAGCATCGACCGTGCGCGTTCACGGCGCACCGCAAGCGCCCGTCGCGTCGGGGGTTGCACCGTTGTGGTGCGCAATGCCGCACCGGCGTGCCTGGCGCGGCGCAAAAACAGGGGGATATCGACGTGGTCGAGCAAGGCACGTTCCTTGCAAAGCATTCAGTACGCCGGTCCGGCATGCGCAATGCCGGGGAAAACGATCGATGGAGAAAAGATCGATGAAGCCATTCGATGAAATGCTGCAATCCGGCGACATGGTAAGGGCGCCTTACGCGCGCCTGAAGCAATGGCTCGACACGCAGAATCCCGCGAGCCTCGCCCAGAAGGCCCACGACGCGGAAGGCGTGTTCCGCAAGACGGGCATCACGTTCGCCGTGTACGGCGACGCGGAGGCCGCCGAGCGGCTGATTCCGTTCGACATCGTCCCGCGCATCATCTCCGGGGCGGAATGGAGCCGGCTGTCGCTCGGCATCGAGCAGCGCGTGATGGCGCTGAACGCATTCCTCGACGACATCTATCACCGCCAGGAAATCGTGCGCGCGGGCATCGTGCCGAAGCACCTGATCGCGCACAACGAAGCGTTCATCCCGGAGATGATCGATTTCCGGCCGCCGGGAAACGTTTACACGCACATCATCGGCGTCGACATCGTGCGCACCGGCGAGAACGCGTTCTACGTGCTGGAGGACAACGCGCGCACGCCATCCGGCGTGTCCTACATGCTGGAAAACCGCGAAACGATGATGCAGCTCTTTCCCGAGCTGTTCCAGCAGGTGAAGGTGCGCCCGGTCGAAACCTACCCGCAGATGCTGCGCCAGTCGCTCGCGGCCGTATGCCCGCCGGGCGGCAACGCCGACAATCCGACCATCGCCGTGCTTACGCCCGGCATCCACAATTCCGCGTACTACGAACATTCGTTCCTCGCCGACCAGATGGGCGTGCACCTCGTCGAGGGCAGCGACCTGCAGGTGATCGACGGCCGCGTCGCGATGCGCACCACCGAAGGCTTCCAGCCGATCGACGTGCTGTACCGCCGCGTCGACGATGCGTTCCTCGATCCGCTCACGTTCCGCCCCGATTCGGTGCTCGGCGTGGCAGGCATCATGGACGTGTACCGCGCGGGCAACATCACGATCGCGAATGCGCCCGGCACCGGCATCGCCGACGACAAGGCGATCTACTCGTACATGCCGGAGATCGTCGAGTTCTACACGGGCCGCAAGGCGCTGCTGGAGAACGTGCCGACCTGGCGCTGCGGTGAGGCCGACAGCCTGAAGTACGTGCTCGAGCATCTCGACGAACTGGTCGTGAAGGAGGTGCACGGCTCGGGCGGCTACGGGATGCTGGTCGGGCCGTGCGCGTCGAAGGCCGAGCTCGAGGCGTTTTCCGCGAAGCTGCGCGCGCGCCCCGCGAACTACATCGCGCAACCGACGCTTGCGTTGTCCACGACGCCGATCCTGACCGACGCCGGCCTCGCGCCGCGCCACGTCGACCTGCGGCCGTTCGTGCTGGTGTCGGACCGGATCCGCATCACGCCGGGCGGGCTCACGCGCGTCGCGCTGAAGGAAGGATCGCTCGTCGTCAACTCGAGCCAGGGCGGCGGCACCAAGGACACCTGGGTGCTGGCCGACTGAGCCGGACGCGACCGCGCGCGCCGGAGCCGGCGCGCGAACCGAACGAAGACGGAGTGGACACGAGATGCTTCTGGGACGAACTGCGAGCGGGCTCTACTGGATGTACCGCTATATCGAGCGCGCGGAGAACATCGCGCGCATCGTCGATGCCGGGCTGCGGATGGCGCTCACGCGCACGTCCGACGCGCCGGCCGAATGGTCGTCGGTGCTGGTCAGCTCGGGCGCGGACGACGGCTACCGGCAGAAATACGACGCGTATGCGGCCGATACCGTGACCGACTACCTGCTGCGCGACCGCGACAACCCGTCGAGCGTGCTGTCGTGCATCGAGGCCGCGCGCTCGAATGCGCGGATGGTGCGCACGGCGCTGACGCGCGAGGCGTGGGAGAGCGTGAACGGCGCGTGGCTCGCGCTGCGCCGCGCGTTCGCGCAGCCGGTGCCGGAAAGCGAGCTGCCGGCCGTGCTCGACCAGGTGAAGCGCGAAACCGCGCTGATCCTCGGCAGCTTCTACAGCACGATGCTGCGCAACGAGATCTTCGATTTCGCGCAGATCGGCGCCTTCATCGAACGCGCGGACAACACCGCGCGGATCATCGACGTGAAGTACCACCTGCTGCTGCCGTCGGTGTCGCACGTCGGCACGATCCTCGACAACTACCAATGGGAGACGATCCTGCGCTGCGTGGCCGCGCATCGTTCGTACCGCTGGGTGTACGACGTGCAGTACAAGCCGCTGAACATCGCCGACTACCTGATCCTGAACGGCCGCATGCCGCGTTCGCTGCGCTATTGCTACGGGCGCGTCGTGTCGAGCCTGAACCTGCTCGCGAAGGATTACGGCGTGACACACCCGTGTCACGACACGGCCACGAAGATCCTGCAAATGCTGTCCGATACCTCGGTCGAGCGGATCTTCAAGAGCGGCCTGCACGAGTTCCTGACCGACTTCATCGGCCGCAACAACAGCCTCGGGCTCGAAGTCGCCCAGGCTTACAACTTCGACTGAGACTTGCCATGCGACTCGCCATCCGACACATTTCGCGTTATCAGTTCGACGATCAAGCTTCCCACGCACTGCAACGGTTGCGGCTGCGCCCGCAGTCGGGCCCCGGGCAGACGGTGCGCGCGTGGCAGGTCACGATCGACGGCGTCGAGCCGACGCTGTCGTACGCCGACGGGCTCGGCAACCGGATCGACCTCGTGCGCCACGATCGCGGCGCGAAAGACGAGATCGTCGTCGTCGCGGCCGGCGTCGTCGAGACGCAGGACCGCGCGGGCATTCTCGGGAATCCTGAGGGCTATGCGCCGCCGTGGATCTTCGAGCGCGAGACCGCGCTCACGAAAGCGGGCGACACCGTGCATGCGCTGACGCAGGCGCTGCCGATCGAGCCGCACGGCCTCGACGCATTGCACTGGCTGATGACGGAGGTGCACGGCCGCATCGCGTACGCGCCGAACCTGGCCGCCGATGCGCCCGTCGATGCGGAAACCGCGCTGCAAAGCGGCGAGGGCACGAGCCGCGACCATGCGCACGCGTTCATCGCGGCCGCCCGCGCGCTGAAGATCCCCGCGCGCTACATCTCGGGCTACGTGCTGGCCGACAGCGCGATGCAGCGCATCGCCGATGCGAAGCAGCAGGCGGGCGACGTCGAGGAAGAGGAAGCACTCGCGCTGCAGAGCGGCGACGGGATGCACCAGATGCTCGGCGCGTCGCATGCGGTGCAGTCGCAATCGCAGGGGCAGCCGCAACCGGCGCTCGGCGCGCAGCCGCAAGCCGCCGCGCTGATGCAGCAGCCGGCCGGCCATGCATGGGCCGAAGCCTATGTCGAAGGGCTCGGCTGGGTCGGCTTCGACCCGTTCATGAACCGTTGCCCGGACGAACGCTACGTGCGCATCGCGGTCGGCCTCGACCATCGCGACGCGCAGCCGGTGACGGGGCTCGGCGCGACGGCCGTCGGCGTCGAGATCAGCGTCGTGCAGACGCCGGAACTCGTCTGACCCGCCGCGCGCTTTCGCCGAATCCGCCATGCCGGGCCGCCGCGTCGACAGCGACGCGGCGCGCGCGGCCGGCCCAACCCGATCCGAGCTCCCATGTCCATCCACGTCGCGCTGCATCACACCACCCGCTATCGCTACGACCGGCTCGTCAACCTCGGCCCGCAGGTCGTGCGGCTACGGCCCGCGCCGCATTGCCGGACGCCGATCCTCGCGTATTCGATGACGGTCGAGCCTGCGCAGCACTTCATCAACTGGCAGCAGGACCCGTTCTCGAACTATCTCGCGCGGCTCGTGTTTCCGGAGCGAACCGAGCACTTCGAGATCACGATCGATCTCGTCGCCGAGATGTCGGTGTACAACCCGTTCGATTTCTTCCTCGAAGCGAGCGCGGAACAATACCCGTTCAGCTATGACGACGCGCTGAAGACCGAGCTCGCGCCGTATCTCGCGTGCGACCCGCAGACGAGCGCCGCGCCGCTGTTCCGTACGTATCTCGACGCCGTCGACCGCACGCCGGCCGGCACCGTGAACTTCCTCGTCGCGCTGAACCAGCAGCTTCAGCGCGACATCGGCTATCTCGTGCGGATGGAGCCGGGCGTGCAGACGCCCGCGCAAACGCTCGAACTCGCATCCGGCTCGTGCCGCGACAGCGCGTGGCTGCTCGTGCAGCTGTGTCGCCATCTGGGCATCGCCGCGCGCTTCGTGTCGGGCTACCTGATCCAGCTCACCCCCGACGTCAAATCGCTCGACGGCCCCAGCGGCACGTCGGTCGATTTCACCGACCTGCACGCATGGTGCGAGGTCTACCTGCCGGGCGCCGGCTGGATCGGCTTCGATCCGACGTCGGGCCTGCTCGCCGGGGAAGGGCATATTCCGCTCGCCTGCACGCCGCAGCCGACGAGTGCCGCGCCGGTCGAAGGGCTGATCGACGAGTGCGAGGTGTCGTTCGAGCACGAGATGAGTGTGACGCGCGTGTACGAATCGCCGCGCGTGACGAAACCGTATACGGAAGCGCAGTGGGACGCCGTGCTCGCGCTCGGCACGCAGGTCGACGGTGCGCTGGCGGCCGGCGACGTGCGGCTCACGCAGGGCGGCGAGCCGACCTTCGTGTCGATCGACGATCGCGACGGCGCCGAGTGGAACACCGATGCGCTCGGCCCGACCAAGCGCGGTTACGCGACCGAACTCGTGCAGCGGCTGCGCGCCGAATACGGCGACGGCGGCTTCCTGCATTTCGGGCAGGGCAAGTGGTACCCGGGCGAGCAATTGCCGCGCTGGGCGTTGTCGATCTTCTGGCGCGCGGACGGCCAGCCCGTGTGGCACGATCCGTCGCTGTTCGCCGACGAGCGCGAACCGTCCGCGTACACGACCGACGACGCGAAGCGTTTCATCGATGCGCTCGCCGCGCGGCTGAACCTGACCGGCGAATTCATCCGGCCCGGCTACGAGGACGTGTGGTACTACCTGTGGCGCGAGCGCCGGCTGCCCGTCAATGTCGATCCGTTCGACGCGCGCCTCGACGACGAGCTCGAACGCGCGCGGCTGCGCAAGGTGTTCGAGCAGCAGCTCGACAGCGTAGTCGGCTACGTGCTGCCGGTGAAGCGTGTGGACGACATGCCGGGCCTCGACGGGCCGCGCTGGCAGACGGGCCCGTGGTTCTTCCGCGACGAGCGGATGTACCTCGTGCCGGGCGATTCGCCGATGGGCTACCGGCTGCCGCTCGATTCGCTGCCGTGGACCGCCAGCGCCGATTATCCGTACCTGGTCGAGCGCGATCCGTTCGCGCCGCGCGACGCATTGCCGGATGCCGCTGCCACGCGCGCCCGCTACGCCGGCCCGGCCGACGCGCCGCGCTACCTGGCCGGCATGCATCGCGAAGCGTCCGCGCAGACCGTGATGCAGTGGCGCGACGACGGTGCGGCCGCGAGCGGCCGACCGGGCGCCGGGGATCCGCATCGCCGCCCCGAGCGCTTCGAATCGGCCGCGTGGATCACGCGCACCGCGCTGTGCGTCGAAGTGCGCAACGGCATCCTGTACCTGTTCATGCCGCCGCTCGCCGCGCTCGAGGATTATCTCGACCTGCTCGGCGCGATCGAGCTGACCGCGCACACGCTCGGCGTGAAGCTCGTGCTCGAAGGCTATCCGCCGCCGCGCGACGCACGGCTGAAACTGCTGCAGGTGACGCCCGATCCCGGCGTGATCGAGGTGAACATCCATCCGGCCGCGAGCTTCGACGAACTCGTCGACCACACCGAATTCCTGTACGACGCCGCGTGGCAATCGCGGCTGTGCAGCGAGAAGTTCATGGTCGACGGGCGGCACGTCGGCACGGGCGGCGGCAACCACTTCGTGCTCGGCGGCGCGACGCCGGCCGACAGCCCGTTCCTGCGCCGCCCCGATCTGCTCGCGAGCCTGATCGCCTACTGGCACAACCATCCGTCGCTGTCGTATTTGTTCTCGGGGCTGTTCATCGGGCCGACGAGCCAGGCGCCGCGGGTCGACGAGGCACGCAACGACCAGCTTTACGAGCTCGACATCGCATTCGCGGAGATCCAGCGCAACAAGCTGCTGTTCGGGCAGGACATGCCGCCGTGGCTCGTCGACCGCGTGCTGCGCAACCTGCTGATCGACGTGACGGGCAACACGCACCGCAGCGAGTTCTGCATCGACAAGCTGTATTCGCCCGACTCGTCCACCGGCCGGCTCGGCCTGCTCGAACTGCGTGCTTTCGAGATGCCGCCGCATGCGCGGATGAGCATCGTGCAGCAACTGCTGCTGCGTGCGCTGGTCGCGCGTTTCTGGGCCACGCCGTACACGACGCCGCTCACGCGCTGGGGCACCGCGCTGCACGACCGCTTCATGCTGCCGGAATTTCTCCAGATGGATTTCGACGACGTGCTGGCCGAGTTGCGCGACGCCGGTTTCGCGTTCGATCCGGCGTGGTTCGCGCCGCACTTCGAATTCCGTTTTCCGCTGTTCGGGCAGATCGCGGTGAACGGCATGCAACTGTCGCTGCGCGGCGCGCTGGAACCGTGGCACGTGATGGGCGAGGAGGGGGCGATCGGCGGCACGGTGCGCTACGTCGATTCGTCGGTCGAACGGCTCGAAGTGCGCGTGACGGGGCTCAACGACAACCGGCACGTCGTGACCGTCAACGGCCGCGCGCTGCCGCTGCAGCCGACCGGCACCGTCGGCGAGTACGTCGCGGGCGTGCGCTACAAGGCGTGGGCGCCGCCGTCGGCGCTGCATCCGACCATCGGCGTGCACGCGCCGCTCACGTTCGACATCGTCGATACGTGGTTGCAGCGCTCGCTCGGCGGCTGCCGGTATCACGTCGCGCATCCGGGCGGGCGCAATTACGCGACGTTCCCGGTCAACGCGTACGAAGCCGAGAGCCGCCGGCTCGCGCGCTTCGTCGAGATGGGGCACACGCCGGGCCGGATGGAGGTCGCGGCCGCCGCGCCGAGCCGCGAATTTCCGTTCACGCTGGACTTGCGGCGGCCTTGATCGATCGATGACGATGCGCGGCGCGCAACCTCCCGGCGGCCTCGCCGGAGTGCTAGGATGCGGGCAGACTGCGGCCGCGCGCCGCGGCAGCTTGCCGCCGGTGCGGCGGCGCGCGTGCGCGGCCGCATCCTGACGACGGAACGACATCGTGCCGCCCATTGACCTCGATCATCTCGCCGCCCTCGACGCGATGCCCACGCTTTTCGATACCGGCGCGCAGCCGGACGCCGCCGAACTGGCCGCCGCGCTCGCGGCGCCGGCCGCCGCCGGCCGCTACGACGAACTGCGCGGCAGCGCGGCCGGCCTGAACGCGCCCGCGCTGGCGCCCGCGTGGCGCAGCTTCTTCACGTCGATCGGCAGCGACGGCGTGGCCGACCTCGACCGCCGCGCCGACGCGCTGCACCGGCGCATGCGCGAGAACGGCCTGTTCTACCAGTTGCACGAGCAACGCGCCGGCGACGGCGCGGCCGGGCCGTGGTCGCTCGACCTGCTACCGCTGATCGTCACGCCCGAAGACTGGGTCGTGATCGAGCGCGGCGTGCTGCAGCGCGTGCGGCTGCTCAACGCGACGCTGGCCGATTTGTACGGGCCGCAGACGATCCTGCAGCGCGGGCTGCTGCCGCCCGCGCTCGTCACCGGTCATCCCGGCTACCTGCGCGCGATGCGCGGCGCACGCGTGCCGGGCGATACGTGGCTGCACGTCGTCGCGTTCGATCTCGCGCGCGGCCCGGACGGGCAGTGGCGGATCGTTGCGCAGCACACGCAGGGCGCGACCGGGCTCGGATACCTGCTCGAAAACCGGCTGATCGTGTCGCGGCTCTTTCCGCGCGGGTTTCGCGGGCTGCGCGTGCAGCGGCTGGCGTCCGCCTACCGTGCGCTGTTGCAGAGCATGCAGTCGCTCAGCCCCGCCGCGAAGAACTCGCGGATCGTGCTGCTGACCCCGGGACCGCACAGCGCGACCTATTTCGAGCATGCCTATCTCGCGCGCTATCTCGGCCTCACGCTCGTCGAAGGCGGCGACCTGACCGCGCGCGACAATCACGTCTTCCTGAAGACGCTGAGCGGGCTCGAACCGGTGCACGGCATCCTGCGGCGCGTCGACGACGCGTGGCTCGATCCGCTCGAACTGCGGCCCGATTCGATGCTCGGCGTGCCGGGGCTGCTGCAGGCCGTGCGCGCGGGCAACGTGCTGCTCGCGAACGCGCCGGGCTCGGGCTTCCTTGAATCGCCGGCGATGCTCGGTTTCATGCCGCGTCTCGCGGAAGGCCTGCTCGGCGAAACGCTGACGCTGCCAGCCGTGCATTCGTGGTGGTGCGGCGAGGCGGCCGCGTGCGACGACGCGCTGCCGCAACTCGCGCGTGGCATCGTCAAGGCATCCTATCCACCCGACGTGCAGGCAGGCGGTGCATTCGAGCCGGTGATCGGCGCGCGGCTCACGCCGGCGCAACTGGCGGAATGGCGCGCGCGGATTCTCGCGCGGCCCGAACACTACACGGTGCAGGCCGATCTGCCGCTGTCGCAGGCGCCGACCTGGCCGCGGCCCGACGCACCCGACGGCAACGGCAGCGCGCGGATCGTGCCGAAACCGCTCTTGCTGCGCGTGTTCGCGCTCGCCGACGGCGCGCAGCGCTGGCGGCTCCTGCCGGGCGGACTGTCACGGGTCGGCACGCGCGACACGCTGTTCAACGCGCCGATGCCGCGTGGCGGCAGCACCGTCGATACGTGGGTGATGACCGAGGGCATCGTCGATTCGACGACGCTGTTGCAGACGCACCTCGGCCCCGACGATCTCGTCGAGCGGCCGCGTGCGATCGCGAGTCGCGCGGCGGAAAACCTGTTCTGGCTCGGCCGTTATACCGAGCGCGCGACCAACCTGATGCGCCTCGCGCGTGCCGCGCTCGAACGGCTGCGCGGCGAAGACGACGTCGACAGCCCCGCGCATCTCGAACTGATCGACACGCTGTGCCGCGACACCGGGCTGATCGCGGCCGACGCGCCGCACGCCGTCGATGCGCCGCGCGCGTTCCAGCACGCGCTGGCGACATCGCTGACGCGCGGCGCCGATCGCACGTCGGGGATCGCGTCGTGCCTGTTCGGCATGCGCGGCGCGGCTGCCGCGATCCGCGAACGGCTGTCGAGCGATCAATGGCGGTTGATCGACGACGCGACGCAACTGTTCGCGGATAGCGCAGGACAACCGGAAGCGGAGGAGCAGATCGGCAACGACGCGCTGCAGCTGCTGGAACGCCTCGGCCTGCTGCTCGGCGCGATCACCGGTGCGCAGACCGACAACATGACGCGCGACGACGGCTGGCGCTTGCTGTCGATCGGCCGGCAGATCGACCGGCTCGATTTCCTGTGCAGCGTGCTGAAGTTCGCGTTCGACGAAGGGGCCGTGCACCGGCAGGACGGTTTCGAACTCGTGCTGGAACTGTTCGACAGCACGATCACGTTTCGTTCGCGGTTCCAGCGCGGCTTCGACGTCGCGCCGCTGTTGTCGCTCGTCGTGCTCGATACCGACAACCCGCGCTCGCTCGGCTGGGTCGTGCAGGCGCTGCGTGGCCGGCTGACGAAGGTCGAGCGCAGCGAAGGCTATGCGCTGTCGGAGCTGGCCGAGACGATTCCGGATGTGCCTGCATGGTCGCTGCACGAGCTGTGCGAGACCACCGAAGGCGGCCGGCACGACAAACTGCTCGCGGCGCTCGACACGACGGCGAAGGCGGTGTGGGAACTGTCGAACCGGATTGGCGAGCGCTATTTCAGCCACGTGCGCGAAGCGGGCAGGACGCTATGGTGACGACGAAAGGCGTGCCGAAAACGCCGTCCGGTTCCGGCTCCGGTAACGCACGGCAGGCAGCCGCACCGACGGCGGCCGCAAGCGACGCACGGGCCGCCGTCGCGCCGGGCCGGTTGCTGCGCGTCACGCACGACACCGAATACCGTTACGCGGCGCGCGTCGAATCCGCGCAGCACCAGGCACGCCTGCAACCGCTGGCGACGCCGCGCCAGCAGGTGCTGTCGTTCTCGCTCGACATCGAGCCCGCACCGGAATCGGTCGGCACCGAACTCGACGCGTTCGGCAATGCGCGCGCGTCGTTCGCGCTGAACCTGCCGCACGACACGCTGCTGGTGCGCAGCCGCAGTACCGTGCGCGTGACGCCGCCCGTGTGGTCGCTCGGCGCGCGCGGCGAGCCGCCGCCTGCGATCGCGAACCCGGACGCCGCGCATGCCACCGCATGGGAGGCCGTGCGCGAGCGCTTGCGGTTCCGCGCGGGGCAGCCTTACGACCCGGCGAGCGAGTTCGTGTTCGCGTCGCCGCACGTCGCGTGCGACGCCGAGCTTGCCGCGTACGCGGCCGCGAGCTTCACGCCGCAACGGCCGCTCGTGCAGGCGGCATGGGACCTGATGCGGCGCGTGCATGCCGATTTCGCGTACACGCCGAACAGCACCGACATCACGACGTCGGCGCTCGACGCGCTGCGGTTGCGCAAGGGCGTGTGCCAGGATTTCGCGCACGTGATGATCGGCGCGCTGCGTTCGCTCGGGCTGGCCGCGCGCTACGTCAGCGGCTACCTGCTCACGCAGCCGCCGCCGGGCCAGCCGCGGCTGATCGGTGCGGACGCGTCGCATGCGTGGGTCGAGGTGTACGACCCGGCGTGGCCCGAGGATGGCGGCTGGCTGCAACTCGATCCGACCAACGATCGTGCGCCGGGCGACGACTACGTGATGCTGTCGATCGGGCGTGACTACGCGGACGTGACGCCGCTGCGCGGCGTGATCCGCGGCGGCGGGGCGGATCAGGAACTGAAGGTCGGGGTGACGGTTGAGCCGCTCGATGCGGCTTGAGGCCGCCGCGCGGGGCGCTCGCGCTTTAAGTCTTCGTTAATACTGCACGCCTAGCATGGTGATGCCGGCGAACGGTTCGGATTCCGGTCCGGCGCGCCGGCGGCACGCGCGGGTGCGTCGACGTCACGGCGCCGCGCCGTCGCGCGTCGCCATTTCCACACAACGGCGGCAGACCATGATCAAGCACTTCGACTACACGCTCGGCAGCGAGACGATTTCGCTTTGCGCGAGCTTCGGCGCGGGCCCGGCGTTCCGTCGCGTGCTCGTGAGTCGCGCGGATTCGATGGAGACGCTGGTGGTGCTCGACGCACGCGGGCTGTCGGGCCTGCTGAAGGTGGCGACCGAGGAGCCGGAAGGGTTGCTCGACGATGCGATCCGCAAGGTCGGTGACGAACAGCTCGTCGAGCGGGCGATCAGCGGCCGGACGATCGTCGAAGCGGCGCTGTGATCGGCGGCGCGTGGGCATGCCGGTAGGCATGGCAGCACGCGCCGCGTCGTGTCGCGTTGTTATGATGCTCAGGCGGCGAACCGGTCCGTCGCCGCGACCAGCGCCTCCAGAATCCCCGGCTCGTTGTACGCATGCCCGGCGCCCGGCACGATCTCGAACGTCGCGTCCGGCCACGCTTTCGACAACTCCCACGCCGTGCGTGCGGGTGTCGCGATGTCGTAGCGGCCCTGCACGATCACGCCCGGAATGCCGGCGAGCCGATGCGCGTCGCGCAGCAACTGGCCTTCCTCGACGAAGCCCTTGTTCACGAAGTAGTGGTTTTCGATCCGCGCGAACGCGAGTGCGTAGTGGCCGTCCGCGAAGTGCGCGGCGAGCGCGGGATCGGGCAGCAGCGTGATCGTGCGGCCCTCCCAGATGCTCCACGCGCGCGCGGCTTCGAGCTTCGCGGCTTCGTCGTCGCCAGTCAGCCGGCGATGGTAGGCGGCCATCAGGTCGCCGCGCTCGGCTTCCGGAATCGGTGCGAGGAAGTCTTCCCAGTGATCGGGGAACAGCCACGACGCGCCTTCCTGGTAGTACCACAGCAGTTCCGCGCGACGCATCGTGAAGATGCCGCGCACGATCAGCGCGCTCACGCGTTCCGGGTGGGTTTCCGCGTACGCGATCGCCAGCGCGCTGCCCCACGAGCCACCGAACACCAGCCATTGCTCGGCGCCGACCATCTCGCGCAGGCGTTCGATATCGGCGACCAGGTCCCACGTCGTGTTGTTCTCGAGGCTCGCATGCGGCGTCGAGCGCCCGCAGCCGCGCTGGTCGAACAGCAGGATGTCGTAGCGCTCGGGATCGAACAGGCGGCGATGGTCGGGTCCGCAGCCGGCGCCGGGGCCGCCGTGCAGGAACACGGCGGGCTTGCCGGCCGGGTTGCCGCAGCGCTCCCAGTAGATGCGGTGGCCGTCGCCGGTGTCGAGGTGGCCGTGGGCGTAGGGTTCGATCGGTGGGTACACAGGCAGGCTCCGGGTGAGGGTGGACACGAGGCGGACGAGGCGCAGGCCCGCGTGCGGACGGTACGGTACGGCCTGAATTGCTGCGCCGCAAAATTCGTTGCGTGGGCATCGGACCGGCCGCCGCCGGCAAGGCTTGTCATTATGCCCATTCGCTGCGCCGGACGTTGGCCCGCTGTGGCGCGTGTCGCCGGCGATGTTTGCCGCGCGGATTTTTGAAGCAATTTCATTCCGATATTTTTCATACAAAATCCCGGCGGCAGGTCGGCGTGCCAAGCGGGCGCCGGCCCATTCCCGCTCTTCCACCGTGCCAACGGAAACCAGCCGATGAACCATCGCGTCACGCAGTTGACCGGGTTGCGCGCCGTCGCGGTCGCGATGGTCGTCGTCGGTCATGCCGAGCATGTGCTGCCCGGCGGCTATACGGGCTGGTATGCGCCGTTGAGGCTGATCGCCGATGGCCGGCTCGGTGTGCTGATCTTCTTCGTGCTGAGCGGCTTCCTGATCACCAACGTGCTGCGCGCCGAATTCGCGCGTACGGGTGGCATCGCACTGACGTCGTTCTACGTGCGCCGTGCGTTGCGCATCTGGCCGGCCTGCTACGTGTATCTCGCGGCCGTCGCGATCGTGGCGTTCGTCGGCGGGTTCGACGTCGATCGCCGGCAGTGGCTCTATGCGGCGCTGCACCTGTGGAATTACTCGGCGTGGTTCGGGCTGACCGGCGACAACGCGCTGCATCCGGACGGCGCGTGGTACCTCGGCCATTTCTGGTCGCTCGCGCTCGAGGAGCAGTTCTACTGGTTCTGGCCGCTGCTGTTCGCGTTCGGCATGCGCCGCACCGGCACGCGCTGGCTGGCCACGTTGATCCTCATCGTGCCGCTCGTGCGTGCCATTACGTATTTCGTCGCGCCCGCGCTGCGCGGGCAACTCGGGATGATGCTGCACACGGGTGTCGACCCGATCCTGATCGGCTGCTATGCGTCGCTCAACCGCGAACGGCTCGAAGCGTGGATCGGTTCGTGGCGCGGCGAGGCGCGCATCGTGACGGCGCTCGTGTTCGTCGTGCTGCTCGGCATGCCGCTCGCCGAACACCGGCTCGGCGGCTTCTGGAATGCGACGTACGGCGTGACGATCGAAGCCGCGCTGATCGCGATCGTGATCGTCGTGCTGAATTTCCGCAGCGGGTTCTGGTGCGCGCGCTGGCTGCGCGCCAGGCCGGTGGTGTTCGTCGGCACGATTTCGTTCAGTCTTTATCTGTGGCAGCAGCCTTTTGCGAATCCGCGCGTGCCTGTGCCGCACGCGTTTCCGCTCGGTATCGTATGGGCACTGATTGCCGCGACCGCCAGCTATTTCCTCGTCGAAAAACCGTTCCTGAGGCTGAAGGATCGCTATACGGCGCGCGAGGGGCGACGCGTGCGGGACGACGCGTTGCGGATGCCTACGCCGACCGACGCGATCGGGGCGAAGGCGGTGGAGTAGGCGGGCGGGGCGGCGATTTCCCCGGCCTTAATTGAAGCGCTTCATCGCGGCGGGTGAGTACCAGAAGTTACGGAACATATCGATGCCGTACGACTTGCCGTCGTAGTGGACGATCGTGCGTGCCGTGCGCTTGCCCGTATCCGAGTAATCGCCGTTCTTGCGCTGCGTCTTCGTGATGTGCGCCGTGATCGACAGGTCGGCGAAGCCGTGGCTCGACGTTTTCTCGACGGCGATCGTCATGCGGGCCGCTTCGCTGCGCGCATCGCCCGCACCCGGCCCGCAGGCGTCGCCTTCGACGCTGACCCAGCCGTACAGATTCGTGCCGAACACGGGGCGGATATGGCCGCCTTCACGCACCCACAGCGTCAACTCTTCACCGGTGTTCGCATCCGGGCAACTCGGCCCACGCGCGCTGCTGGTAAACACGACGCCGAACGCACGCACGTCGGGCGACAGCCGATAGGGCGCCGTATCGATGCGGTAGCTGTTCTCGTCGATCTCCGTCGCCGCATCCTCTTCGACCACCGATCGATCGGCCGCGACGACCTTGCCGCCTTCGACGAGCGCGACGACCTGCAGCTTTTTGCTTTCGTCCGGGTTCTTGCTCTTCGGCAGCGAATCGAACGCGACGGCCGCGATCGTCGTTTCCGGCGCGTTCGGCATGGCCTTGCACGACGACGCGACGACGAGCCGGTCCGCGTCGCGCGTGGCGATGCGGGCGCTCGCGATGCCGGCCCAGCGGGCGATGGCTGTGACGGCAGTGTCGTCGCAGGACTGGCTGTCAGCGGCCTGGGAGGTCGAAGTGGCTATGAACGCTAGCAGTGGCGCGAAGCGAAAAATTGTCGTGATCACAATAGAAAAGGTTTTTCAAAGATTTTAGTGGGTGTCAATTGCGATCTCCGCCGGTACTTCGTCTAGTCAAATCAAGTGACATCAAGCGACTGCTTTGCAGCGACCGCGACTACCAAGGTTTGCCGGCTGAGTGGCCGGAGTTGGTTTGGGAAGACCCTTAGAAACGAGCACCCAGCTGTCACCAACAAACAGTTCATCGCGTCTTTTGACTCCAGTTGGGAACCAAGTTGCGCTCGATTTTACCGATGCGCCTAGTGATGTTGGCCTCACTTCCAGTAAGATGTGCTTCGACGGGGGCAGGTCAGCTTGACCAACCGGCACGCCCGCTGCGTCGGAAGACCGTAGTGAGCCACGATGTAGCTCACTGCCTGTCTCTTCAGCGCGGGCGCGGCCACTTTTTGTGGCGATATCCTGCAGGATGGCCTTGTCCAGACTCAGTTCCGCAACTAGCTTCTTGAGCCGTTCGTTCTCATCCTGAAGTTGCTTCAGTTATTGCTTGCGCTTCATTGCCAACCTTCCGTTCCTATTGGGAAAATTGCCTCTGAAACACTAAAACTCATTTGTGTCCAGGATTTCTAGAGCAGATCAGTGCAATAATTAAAAATCGAGATGCTTCCCGCAATACCCGATGACAATTACATTGTCAGCCCCGACCCATTCGAAATGCACCCGAAGTGTTTCGGCAACACTGTCTTTTATCCCAATTTTTAGGTGTTTTTCCATCAAAATATCTTGCCCCTTATACTCAAAGGTACGTCGACGCTTACCGTCGTTGCTCAATGCGTTGGCTTCATTTTGGGCGTAAGCCTTCTGACCAAAGACCTTTCGTCCCTCTGCATCTCCTCCTCCACCTGAAACTGCGGGCCAGTAGTTGTTTGCAAGCTTCCAGAGAAGCTCGAAACCCTTCTTGGCATAGAGAAAAGACTCGGATTCCTTGGCCGATGAAACGGCCGAGTCTAAGACCACGACGCGATCTGGAAAGAGAGTGCGGATGATAGTCAAAGACTGCTCAAGGGTAGGGGCGCCAGTAACCACCATGCCAACGGCTTCGCGAAGTGGCTGAATTACCTCTAGACTTTCGTCGTCGGGTCCGGCGGCAGCTTGGCTAAGGCCTGCCAAGGAGTACTTCAAGCTTTGGACACTCGCATCCAATTCGTTGATGCGCTCGTTCTGTTCCTGCACTTGAGCTCGCAACTCGCTGATGGATAGGTCTTTGGCCGTCATTTGATCCATCGCATCTTCAAGCAGCTTGATGTACCCAGCGTCACCGTCAGTCTGTTTCGCACTTTCAACGGCGCTTGCTAGTTGATCGCGCAACACCGCTTGGTCGACAACGCTCAGCGAAATATGGCGCCATGAAGCGGGTACGTTAGTTTGATGTGTAACTGCTGAAAGGATCTCCGAATCAAGGTTGATCCCCGCCTCTGTCAAGTCAGTCAGTCGGTCCGGTCGATATAAAGAGCTGTCGCAGTAAACGCCGTTACGGCCAACCTTGGATCGTGAAAGCACGTTGATAGCGCCTCCCCAAGCTCCGTATTTCTTACCAAGCGTTTTTTCGATTTCAAAAGTATTGACAATCGGCGCAACTTGGACGACATCGGCAATGCCAACGAGCAACGAGCGAATTCGCTCCGGCTGAACCAGATAGTTTCCATCTCTCCGTGCACTGACGACGACGATTGGGTAACTCCGATCCTCGCGCTCTACCTCAGCCAAAAAGGCGCTAGCGCTGTCTTCGTCCAACTGTTTGATCTTGAGTCCAGGTGTTGTGCCCGCGGGTTGGCATTGAGTCACGACGTCAAGCACGATACGGGGGCGCGTGACTTGGATGGGGGAAGACACCCTAGCGCTTGCCTCGTCCGTCTTGAGCAGGAACGTACATTCCACAGGACTATCCTGAGTTGCCTGACGCAACCCAATTCCGGTGGTCCATAGCCGGCCAGGCACCTGATCGTCGCGATGCGACAACTCGGTGCTGAAGATAAATGGGACGAGGGGTGTTGCAGGGTCGAACTTAGACGCACGAGATGTAACGGTACTACCGTCTTTTAAGCGTTTTCGCGTGGTCCCCAATATAAGATCATTAGCCGTAATGAAGCTTCCGGAGCGTTTGCCCATCCAGCGTGCGATAAGGTCGATGATTTGATGCGGCCCCTTCTTGGGGGCCAATATGAAGCTACTACTGTAAACAAGCACTCCGGGCTCCTCAATCAGTTGTTTTTTGTTTAAATCTGTCCAGCCTTAGGGCGTTCGCACCCAAACATGAAGCGCTTCATAACCTCATTCCACGTGGTAGCTCGAACGAGGCGGCTAGTTCCTGATACGAGCCTGGATATTCTCAGGAGCTAGATTGCGGGTTGCACGGAGGCGAACGGCTACCTTGGTTTATCGGCATAGCCGAACATTTCTTTAACTCACGGTTGATATGTAGTTGAAATGTTACCAATTGCGGGGGTAGCCCTAAAGTTTGCTACTGGCCGAACACCAGCAAAGCGCCCCGAGTTTGCAAAGAATAAAAAAGGCCCTTGCGGGCCTTTTCGTAGACGAAGGTGCGGACAACGCTCACCGCGTCAGCGCCGTAAACCCTTCCAGCAACCGCTCGACATCGGCCGCCTGAATCGCGCCCATCGTCGAGATCCGGAACAGTTCCTTCGACAGCCCGCCTTGCCCGGCATAAATCACGAAGCCGCGCGCCTTCAACCCGTCGTGCAGCGTCTCGTACGTGACACCCTGCGGCAACCGATACGCACGCAGCACGACCGACGACGCACCTTCCGGCAGCACCAGCGGCATCCCGCGCGCAGCAAGCCCTGCCTGCGCCTGATCGGCAAGCGCCTTGTAATGCGCATGCCGGGCACGCCAGCCGCCAGCCTCGTCAAACTCGCGCAACGCCTCGACGAGCGCGTAATACGCATGCACGGAAGGCGTAAACGGCGTATTGCGCTGATCCTGCAGCTTCGCGAGCCGACCGAGATCGAGGTAGTAAGTCCGGCTTGCGGCCTTCGCGAGCGCACTACGGCGCACGATCACGAACGCCGCGCCCGGCACGCCGTGCAGGCATTTGTTCGCGGTCGCGGCAACCGCATCGATGACGCCGCCGGCGAAGTCGATCGCTTCCGCGCCGAAGCTGCTGACGCCGTCCACGAGCATCTTCACGCCGCGCGCACGGCACACTTCTGCAATCGCGCCGAGATCGTTCAGCCGGCCCGTCGTCGTTTCATGATGGATCACCGCGACGTGCGAATACCCGCCCGCATCGAGCTTCGCCCCGATCTGGGCGAGATCGGGCGCCTGCATCCATTCATGCTTCAACACGTCATGCGCGATGCCGTACTGCGTCGCGATCTGCGTGATCCGCTCGCCGTACACGCCGTTCTCGATCACGAGCAGCTTGCCGTCCTGCGGCACGAGCGCCGCGATCATGCTCTCGACGGCGGCCGTGCCCGAGCCCGTCATCAGTACGGCCGCCCATTCGGCCGGATCGAGTTCGTACGCGGCGACGAGGCGCGTGCGCGCTTCATCCTGCAGGTCGAAGAATTCGCTTTCGCGGTGGCACAGATCGGGTTGCAGCAGGCTGCGGCGCACGCGTTCGGTGAGCGTGACCGGGCCGGGGTTCAGCAGCAGCATCAATGGGCTCCTTCAACGTGGGCTTCGGTCTGCGCGGCGCCGATGTGCCGCATCAGACGGGTCTTGACCTCGACCGGCGTGACGGTCGGGCGGGGCAGGCCGTCGGGCACGCCAGTGCGGATCGCCACGCGGACGAATTGCGCACCGTCACTCGTTGCGGCGAGCGTCGCATCGAGCACGTCGAGCGTATCGCCTTCGACCGCCGACGCGTAGCCGCAGGCGGCCGCGACGCCGGCGAACGACACATGTTGCGACACCGTCGCCTGGCCGCCCGTCGATTCGTGCGCGCCGTTGTCGAGCAGCACGTGCGTGAGGTTGGCCGGGCCGTAGGTGCCGAGCGTCGCGAACACGCCCATCCGCATCAGCGCGGCGCCGTCGCCGTCGACGGCCACCACGCGCAGGTCGGGGCGCGCGAGCGCGAGGCCGAGCGCGAGCGGCGTCACGCAGCCCATCGAGCCGACCATGTACAGCTGGTTCGGGCGATCGTCGAGCGCATAGAGCTCGCGACCGCAGAAACCGGTCGACGCGAGCACGACGGTCGAATCGACCGGCGTATGCGCGATCACGCGCTGCAGCGCGTCGTGACGGGTCGGCCATGCGTCGGTCGATGCGGCGCGCGACGCCGATTGCGCGGCGACGTGCGCACGCGGCTTCGCGGCCGGGTTCGCCTTCAGTTCATACGGCGCGACGCTGCCTTTCTGCATCACGAGCGCGTACGGGCGGCCCGTCGCATCCATGTGCGCGATCGCGCGGTCGAGTGCCGGGCCGACCTGTTCGGGGTCGGTCGGGAACGTCTCCCACGGGATCTCCATCGTGTCGAGCATCGCGGGCGTGATCGGGCCCATCAGTGCGTGCTGCGGCTCGTCGGCCACGCCCGGCTGGCCGCGCCACGTGACGATCAGCAGTTGCGGCAGGCGGAACGTCCAGGTCAGCGACGTGAGCGGGCTCACCGCGTTGCCGAGCCCCGAGTTCTGCATCATCGCGATTCCGCGCTTGCCGCCGAGCGTTGCGCCCGCGATCAGCGCGACCGCGTCGCCTTCGTTCGCGGCCGATACGTAGTGCAGCGTCGGGTCCTGCAACACGTAATTGATGAACGGCGTCAGGTACGAGCAGGGTACGCCCGCGTACCAGTCGAAGCCGCGTTCGCGCGCGGCCTCGACGAACTGGGCCGCTTCGATCATTGCGCGCCCCCGTTGCCGGCGCCCGGCTCGGACAGCGGCGTCTGGCCGTGCGCGAAGTCGCCCGCGCGGCGGAAGTCTTCCAGATCGTTGACGCCGCGCCAGTGGCCATGCACGTACTGCACCTCGATCTTCTCGCCCGCGGCGACCAGCTCGTTGAGCAGCGACGGGATGTCGAGCGTGTCGAAATCAGGGCGCGCCTGCAGCGTCGCGAGCATCGCCTTCAGCCGGTCGACGCCGGCGCCGCGCACGTTCAGCAGGCCGATCCAGCGGCCGTGCGGGGTGCCCGCGGCGACGTCGCTCGATACGCGTTGCAGGTAGGTCTTCTGGCCGAACAGGCCGCGATCGTCGGCCGCCGAGCAGAGGGCGAAGTCGCGCACGCTCTGGTTCGTCGACTCCGTGAGCGACGAATCGACCACGACGCTGAATTCGGCTTCGCTTTCCGCGAGGTCGCGCACGATGTAGCTGCGGAACAGCAGGTCGCCGTACGAGATCACGGTGTCGCCGGTCAGGCGTTCGGCCGCGCACGCGAGCGACGCGAGCTCGCCCGTCTGCGCATGGCGCTCGTTGACGACGAGCTTGATGCCCGACGTGTCGATCGCGTCGGCGCGATAGCCGCCGACCACGGTGATGTCGTTCACGCCATGCGTCTTGAAGCCGTCGACGAGCCAGCGCAAGAGCGGCTTGCCGGCGACCGGCAGCATGACCTTCGGCTTGTCTTCGGTCACGGCTTCCAGGCCCTTGCCGCGGCTCGCGGCGAGCACGATCGCCGCGTTCGACGCGCGCGAGGACGACGACAGGTAGATGCGCTCGGCCGCCGAGTATTCGTCGGCGTCCTGCAGGCGGAAGATCTCGTTGACCGATGCGACGCGGTCTTCGACGTTGATCAGCGTTTCGCTTTCGTGGATCTCGCGCGCGGTCGCCTGCATTGCGGAGGCCGACGCGCGGATCAGGTGGTTCGCCCAGATCACGGTGCTGATGCCGGCCTGGCGGAACACGTCGGTCGGCGTGCTGTAGTACTTGGTCGGCACGATCACGAGCGGCGCCTTGCCGCTCCATTCGCGCGCGAACTGCAGGATCTCGTCGGGGCGCGACAGCTTGCTGTGGATCAGGATCGCATCGGCGCCGGCTTCCGCGTACGCGTTCGCGCGGCGCAGCGCCTCGTCCATCCCCCAGCCGGCGATCAGCGCTTCGACACGCGCGACGATCGAGAAGTCGGGATCGGTCTGCGAATCCTTGCCGGCCTTGATCTTGCCGCAGAATTCGTCGATTTCCGCAAGCGGCTGGCGCTCGCCGCCGATGAAGCTGTTCGTCTTCGGGAACTGCTTGTCCTCGATGCAGACGCCGGCGATGCCGCGCTGTTCGAGCTTCTTCACGAGGCGGCGCACGTTGTTGAAGTTGCCGTAGCCGGTGTCGCCGTCGAGCAGGATCGGCAGGTCGCTCGCGTCGGCCATGAACTCGAGCACGTCGACGACCTGGGTCCAGCTCGCTTCGTTGTTGTCGCGCACGCCGAATTGCGCGGAGATCGCGAGGCCCGACGCCCAGATCCCCTTGAAGCCGGCCTCGCGGACGATCCGCGCGGACAGGCCATTGTGCGCTTCCATCAGGAATTCGAGGTCGCTGCTGACGAGCATGCGGCGCAGGCGCGCGCTGCGCGATTCGGTGAAGTTGGGTTCGCGTGCGTTCATCGTGCGGCTCCTGCGGTGGTGCGTTGAATCAGGGGAAGGATGTCTTGCGTCGCGCGGGCGACGTCGTTCGGGAAGTCGATCTCGATCCACGGCGAACCGGTGACGTCGGCGACGTCGAACGAATGGCCGCCTTCGAGCAGCAGGTCGCGTACGGCTTCCTCGTGCGGCATGTTCGCGCGGCCGCTGTCGACGTAGCCCGCGACGATCGTCGCGAGGCGGCGCGCGGTGCCTTCGGTGAAGCGGAAGAAGCCGACCGATTCGCCGATCGTGTCGTAGTCGAGATCGACCGCGAGCTGCTTGCGCAGCTCGACCGGCACGCCGTTCTTCAGGCACAGCTTGACGGGCTCGTCGCCGGCCTCGAAGTCGCGGTCGATCAGCAGGCGGTCGACCGCCTGGTCGGCATCGGCCACCAGCGCGTGCAGGATGTTCTCGTCGTACAGCACGTCCGCGTCCATCAGCAGCACGTCGCCGCCGCGCGTCATCGCATCGGCGACGGTATGCACGGTCAGCACGCTGCCGAGGTCGTAGCGCTCGTTGATCACGATTTCGGCCTGGCGGCCGAGACGCTTCAGTTCCTGCTCGACCTTCTCGTGCTGAAAGCCGAGCCCGAGCACGATCTCGTCGACGCCCGCGGCGTCGAGCACGCGCAGATGGCGCTCGAGCAGCGACACGTCGTCGAAGCGCAGCAGGCACTTCGGGAACTGCGCTTCGGGCGGTTGTTGCAGGCGCAAGCCGAGGCCTGCCGCAAGAATGATGGCTCGCATGGGTTCTCCAACCAAAAAGCCGGCGATCTGAACGATCAGTCGGCGAGCGGCTGCGGCGCACGGCGCCGCTGCCAGTTTCTTTCACTGAAATGCAGATAGAGCAGGCCGGGCAGGCCGAGCGCGAGTTCGCGCGCGCGCTTCGCGAGCGACAGCGCAAGCGCCGCGTCGGGCGGCAAGCCGACCAGCGGCGCGAGCAGCAGGTAGCCGCCTTCCTGCGCACCGAGCGAGCCCGGGATCGCGAAGGCCGCGCCGCGGATCGCCTGGCCGACGCTTTCCAGCAGCAGCGCGTCGAGCCAGCTCACCGGATGCCCGAGGAAGTGCAGCGCGAGCCACACTTCCGCGGTGCCGACGATCCAGCCGACGAGACTCAATGCGAAGGTCTTCGCGACTTTCGCGCGATCGCGGTACAGCGCACCGACCGCGTCGTCGATCGCGTCGGCCCGCGTGGCGAGCGACGACCAGTCGCGCGGGCCGAGCAGTTTCGACGCGAGGCGCAGGCCGCGGCCGAACAGCCCGCGCCGCTGCGCCAGATAGAACATCACCGCGAGCGCGCCGAGCACGCCGGTGGCGATCAGCGCGGGCGTACGCAGGTGCGCGACCGATTCGTGCGTTGCATACAGGCTGAACGCGGCGATCCCGATCAGCGCGAACGCCATCTGCGCGAGCGCCTGCATCGTCGTGCCGACGGTCACGGCGGCGGCCGCGTCGGCCATCCGCGTGCCGCGCTGCGCGAGGTGGCGCACCATCAGCACGGGGCCGCCGATCTGCCCGGCAGGCAGCAGGCTGTTCACCGATTCGCCGACCCAGCGCGCGCGCAGCGCGTTGCCGAGTTCGGCGCCCGGCTGCCCGCGGCGGAACATCACGGAGATCGCGAACGCATCGATCACGAGCGGTACGACGTGGAACGCCGCGACGAGCGCGAGGCCCCAGCCGGCCGCGAGGAACGTGGACGCGACCGCGCCGACGCCCTGCCAGGCCAGGAGTGCGATGAAGAGTGCGGTCCCGAGGGACAGCAGGATGAGGCCGGCGCGTGTCATGACCCGGTCGTGCGTCGCGTCGCCAGTTGCTTGAACACCTGGCGGAAACCGAAATACGCGATCGCATCCTTCATGTTCGAGATGAAGCGCTTCCACGGCCGCATGCCCGGGTTCGTCACGTATTCGAACGTGAGCGACACGCGCATTTCGTTCTGGCCGAGCGGCGTGATGCGGTGGCGCAGCTTGTCGCCGTCGAACAGCACGATGCCGCCGTCGGCGATCTGCACGGAGCCCGGTTCGTCGGCGACGTCCGGGTTGCGTGTATGCAGCTCGTAGTCGAGCCGGCACGACGATTCGTCGATCACGCCGATCAGCAGCGTGTAGCGCCGGCCGTCGTAGTACGACGTGTCGTAGTGCCAGCCGATGTGGTCGCCGGGCTTCGTGTAGTAATACAGCGCGTACGCGTGCGGATCGTCGTCCGGCGACAGCATCAGCTTGTCGCCCGTGATTTTCTCGAGGAAGCCGATCAGCGCCTTCGAGCGATACAGCTCCGCGATGTACGGCGCCTGCTCGTCGATCGTATGGCGGCTCACGCTGCCGCCCTGCTTGTGGCCGGGCAGGTAATTGCGGTTCAGGCCGGCCTGCATCGCGCGGGCGGCGTCCGCCAGCTTCGCGTGCGCGTCGGGCGGCAGGAAGGCGTCGAGGTAGAGGAACGAGCCCTGGCGCGTGTAGTCGCCGCGCAGGCGGTCGAGGTCGAGCTGGCCGACGCAGTCGGCCACGGTGCGATCGGGATCGGCCGCGGCCGCGCGCACGGGCGCGGGGCGTGCCGGGCTCAGCACGGTATCGTCGCGCGTGCTAGAAGTCATTTGGAAGCCTGGATTTCAGAGGGGTTCTGCGGAACAGTGCTGCCGCGGCGCACGATGCGCCACCAGTCGATCACGATCCATGCGGCGAACAGCGGGGCGCCGATCGATGCCGCGAGCAGGAACGGCTCGACGCCGTCGACGAGCGTCACGATCGGCAGCAGGTACAGCACGTCTTCGGTCTCGAAGCCGCCGGCGAACGCCTGCTTGGTACCGGCCTTGCCGGCGATCGATTCGATCCGCATGCGCAGGAAGAAAATCAGCGCGACGGCCGCGCCGGCCACCGCGCCGAGCAGCACCGGCGACGCGGCCATCTGGCCGCCCTGGGCGACGATGCCGACCCCCATGCTGACGAACAGCGCGACCGTGACGAGCGCATCGGCCGCCAGGTCGTAAAAATGACCGATCTTGCTGGATTTGCCGCTGATGCGCGCGAGCTCGCCATCGGTGTGGTCGACGAAGTTCGACAACACGATCAGGAACGCGCCTGCATTGCTCCAGCCGAAGCCGCCTTGCGCGAGGCACCAGGCGCCGGCGAGGCCGATCAGCAGACGAAGGGTGGTGAGGTGATTCGGGGTGACCGGCGTATCGACGAGCGGTCGGACGAGCGAGCGCGCGAGCCGCGCATCCCAGGTGCGTGGCAGCGGTGGCTCGGGGCGTGTGGCGGTTTTTCTTTGGTCCATCGGCGAAATATATACGGAATTGTAATTTGTTGCTTTTTATTCGATCAATGTCCTGACATGCGGGAGTGTTACGGCGTCTTGCGCGCATCGGCCGGTTCAAAAACGCACGTGCGAACGGGGCGGCCGACGGGGTGGCCGGACTCGTCTTCCAGTGTGGTCCGCATCGCGCGACTGTCAAGGCCGGACGGGCCTCGCAGGGCGGCGAGGCGGTGTTTTTCGCGTCGGTCGGCGGGCGGCGCGCAACGCATGCGACCTTGATCTCGGTCAGGCCCGGAAAAGCCGCATCGGGCGACAATCGGCCGCGCCGGGCAGGTATCGGCCATTACCGAGCCACAGGTCGTCAATGTCGACGGAAATCCGTCGATTGAAGCGCGCGGCGCGATGATCGGGAGCCCGCGATTCGCGTCGATGCTTTCGCGCACCTTTCGCGTGCATGCGGCGCGGGCGAATCGCCTGTCACAGAACGGTCGTTCGATACCCGGCAAATCCGGCAAGGATCTTTTGCATCCAGCGGACATTTCGCGGCGATGGCCTCTGCGATACTCCGACCGTGCCTGTGGTGCCGGCCGCCCCTGGCGGCCCCAAGGGCTTCATGTCGCTCAGGAGACACCCCCCGCGACGTCAACAGATCAAAGCGTCAGAAACCAGCCATGTCTTCATCACGCATCCTCGCTCCCGCCCTGCGTTCGCTCGTCCGCACCGCCGACGAAGCCGCCGCGCTGATCCGTCCCGGCATGACCGTCGCCATGAGCGGCTTCACCGGGTCGGGCTATCCGAAGGCCGTGCCGGCCGCGCTCGCCGCCCACATCGATGCGGCGCACGCGCGCGGCGAGGACTTCCGGATCAACGTGCTGACGGGCGCGTCGACCGCCCCGGAACTCGACGGCGCGCTCGCCCGCACCGACGGCATCTCGATGCGGCTGCCATACCAGTCCGACCCGACGTTGCGCGACAAGATCAACGGCGGCGAAGTCGATTACCAGGACGTCCACCTGAGCCACGTCGCGCAATATGCATGGTTCGGGCTGTACGGCGATCTCGACGTCGCGATCGTCGAAGTCGCGGGCATCCGCGAGGACGGCCTGCTGATCCCGTCCGCGTCGATCGGCAACAACAAGACCTGGCTCGAGCGCGCGAAGCACGTGATCCTCGAAGTGAACGCGCGCCAGCCGCTCGGCCTCGACGGGATGCACGACATTTATTACGGCACCGCGCTGCCGCCGCATCGCAAGCCGATTCCGCTGACGAAGAGCGACGACCGGATCGGCGAGCCGTACCTGCGCTGCCCGGCCGACAAGATCGTCGCGATCGTCGAGACCGACGCGCCCGATCGCAGCAATGCATTCACCGCGCCGGATGCGACGTCCAAGCAGATCGCGCTGCAACTGATCGACTTCCTGCGTCACGAAGTGAAGCGCGGCCGCCTGCCGGAAAACCTGCTGCCGCTGCAGTCGGGCGTCGGCAACATCACGAACGCGGTGCTCGCGGAACTCAGCTCGGCCGGTTTCTCGAACCTGACGGCCTACACCGAGGTGATCCAGGACGGCATGCTCGACCTGCTCGACGACGGCACGCTGAGCTTCGCGTCGGCCACCGCGCTGTCGCTGAGCCCGGCCGCCGTGCAGCGTTTCGCCGACGAGATCGCGACGTTCCGCGAGAAGATCGTGCTGCGTCCGCAGGAGATCAGCAACCATCCGGAGCTCGTGCGCCGCCTCGGCTGCATCGCGATGAACGGGATGATCGAAGCCGACATCTACGGCAACGTGAACTCGACGCACGTGATGGGCACGAAGATCCAGAACGGCATCGGCGGCTCGGGCGACTTCGCGCGCAACGGCTACCTGTCGTGCTTCATGTCGGCGAGTACAGCGAAGGGCGGGGCGATCTCGCGGATCGTGCCGATGGCGAGCCACGTCGACCATACCGAGCACGACGTCGCGGTCGTCGTCACCGAGCAGGGGCTGGCCGACCTGCGCGGCCTGTCGCCGAAGCAGCGCGCGCGCAAGATCATCGCGACCTGCGCGCACCCCGACTACCGTCCGATGCTCGAGGACTACTTCGAGCGCGCGTCGCGCGACAGCTTCGGCAAGCACACGCCGCATCTGCTCGCCGAGGCGCTGTCGTGGCACGAGCGCTACGTGCGCACCGGGACGATGAAGGCCTGACGCGGCTGCGGACGGGCGCATGCGCGCCCGTCAGTCCATCGCCGCGTGCGCGACGTCGACGCTCGCCGTTTTCTGCGGCGGGCGGATCAGCAGCAACAGCGGAATCATCAGCAGCGTCGCGACGAACATCAGCTTGAAGTCGTTCAGGTACGCGATCATCGTCGCCTGCTGGTTGATCGTGCGGTCGAGCAGCGCGAGATCGACGCGGCTGCCGGCGATCGCCTGCACGGCCGGGTTGAACGGCGTGACGTGGGTCGCGAGGTCGGCATGCGCGACCTGCGTGTTGCGCGTCATCAGCGTCTGCACGATCGAGATGCCGATACTGCTGCCGATGTTGCGCATCAGGCTGTAGGTGGCTGTGCCGTCCGCGCGCAGCTCGGGCGGCAGCGTCGAGAACGACAGCGCGCTCAGCGGCACGAACACGAGCCCCAGGCCGAAGCCCTGGATCACGCCGGGCCACACGATGTCCGCTTCGGACAGCACGACCGTGTACTGCATCATCTGCCACAGCGCGAGCGCGGAAATCGACAGCCCCGCGAGCAGCAGCATCCGCGCATCCACGTATTTCAGCAGCCTGCCGACGAACAGCATCGCGATCATCGTGCCGGCGCCGCTCGGCGCGGTGACGAGGCCCGTCGTCGCGACCGGGTAGCCCATCAGGTTCTGCAGCATCGGCGGCAGCAGCGCGCGCGTCGCGTACAGCACCGCGCCGACCACGAAGATGAACAGCGTGCCCGTCGCGAAATTCGGGTCGCGCAGCAGTTCCGACTTGAAGAACGACGCCTTGCCGACGGTCGCCGTATGCGCGAGGAAGAACGCGAAGCCGAGCGCCGCGACGAGCGCCTCGATGCGGATCTCGTACGAACCGAACCAGTCGAGCTGTTCGCCGCGGTCGAGCATCGCCTGGAACGCACCGATTGCGAGCGCGAGCGTCGCGAAGCCGAATGCGTCGAATTTCACGTGCGGACGCGGCGCGCGCGCCGGCAGGAAGGTCATCACGCCGGCGAGCGCGAACGCGCCGACCGGCACGTTGATGAAGAACACCCAGCGCCAGTTGTAGCTGTCGGTGAGCCAGCCGCCGAGCGTCGGGCCGAGGATCGGGCCGACCATCACGCCCATTCCCCAGATCGCCATCGCCTGGCCCTGTTTCTCGCGCGGGTTGATGTCGAGCAGGATCGATTGCGACAGCGGCACCAGCGCCGCGCCGAACACGCCCTGCAGCAGCCGCGCGCCGACGATCTGCACGAGCGTCTCCGACAGCCCGCACAGCGCCGACGCCACCGTGAAGCCCGCGATCGACACGATCAGCAGCCGCTTCACGCTCAGCCGGTCGGACAGCCAGCCGGTGAGCGGCGTCGCGATCGCCGCGGCGACGATGTAGGAGGTCAGCACCCACGTGATTTCGTCCTGCGACGCGGACAGCGTGCCCTGCATGTGCGGCAGCGCAACGTTCGCGATCGTGCTGTCGAGGGTCTGGATCAGCGTGGCGAGCATGATCGACAGGGTCAGCATCGGCCGGTTCAGGGCGGGCGAGGCGGGGGCGTCGGCGGCGGGGTTCAAGCGGGTGTCTCCGTGGGGCGGTCGCCGTGGGCGGCGATCCGGTATGGCGCAAATTATA
Source organism: Burkholderia sp. IO2 (assembly GCF_029522185.1). Taxonomy (NCBI): domain Bacteria; kingdom Pseudomonadati; phylum Pseudomonadota; class Betaproteobacteria; order Burkholderiales; family Burkholderiaceae; genus Burkholderia; species Burkholderia sp. IO2. The sequence goes on from NZ_JAKWFH010000001.1 coordinate 83,365, forward strand.
AGCACGCTTATTATATAGCCGCTTATCGCCGGGTCGCGAGCCGCGGGCCGGTTCCGGCTTGACCCTATAATCGCCGCATGGACAAGACCTATGAGAACCGGATCGGTTACCTGATCGCCGACGTGGCCCGCCTGAACGGGCGCCTGTTCGACCGGCGCGCGAAGCGCATCGGGCTGACGCGGGCGCAAAGCCGCGTGCTCGCGTACCTGACGTGGAAGGGCGAGATGAACCAGGCGCGGCTCGCCGAATGGCTCGAGATCACGCCGATCTCGCTCACGCGGCTGCTCGACCGGATGGAAAGCTATGGCTGGATCGAACGCATGGCGAACGACGACGACCGCCGTGCGTTCGTGATCCGGTTGACCGACAAGTCGCGCGAGATCTTTCCGCAGATGCTGGAAGTGGGCGATACCGTCGCCGACGACGGCCTGCGCGGCTTCACGCCCGACGAGCGCGAGACGCTGGTGCGGCTGCTCGGGCGCGTGCGGCGCAACCTGATCGACTGCGGCGGCGAATGACGCGGGCGCCCGGTCGGGCGCACCGCTTGCAACCACAAAAAAGAGAACACCGAGAGATGATCCAGGCCCGACGAATCGGCCGGAAGGCCGGTATTGCGATCCTGATCGCGCTCGCAGTCGCACTGATCCTCGGGATCGGCATCGTCTGGCTCGGGCACGACGATGCGCCCGCGGCCTTTGACGCGGCGATGGAGAAGGCGAAGCGCGGCGACCTGGACGGCGAATTCGACGTCGCGCTGATGTACGAGCACGGCGACGGCGTCGAGCAGAATCCCGCCGAAGCCGCGAAATGGTATCGGCGGGCCGCCGACCAGGGCGATGCGGCCTCGCAGAACAACCTCGGTACGCTGTACGAAACCGGCGTCGGCGTCGAGCAAAGCCGGGCGGAGGCCGTGAACTGGTATCGGCGTGCGGCCGCACAGGGCCACGGCAATGCGTTGTGCAATCTCGGTCGCGCATACGAGCACGGCGAAGGCGCGCCGCAGGATAGTGCGGAAGCAGTGCGGCTTTACCGGCGTGCGGCCGAACAGGGCCTGCCCAGGGGGCAACTGTATCTGGGGTTGATGTAGGACGCCGGGACCGGCGTGCCGCAGGATGCCGCGGAAGCCGCCAAATGGTATCGACGCGCGGCGGATCAGGGCGATCCGCAGGCGCAGAACGCCCTCGGCTACCTGTACGACAGCGGGCGCGGTGTGAAGCAGAGCGACACCGACGCATTCAACTGGTATCGACTCGCCGCGGAGCAGGGCTACGCGAACGCGCAGAACAATCTCGGGCTGATGTACGAGAACGGGCAGGGCGTGCGCCAGGACGACGTCGAAGCGGTGAAATGGTATCGGCTGGCCGCGGCCCAGGGTGTCGCGACCTCGCTGTTCCGGCTGGGCGTGCAGTACTACGCGGGTGGCGGTGCCGGGCACGATCCGATCGCCGCGAACGCGCTGCTGGGCCTGGCTGCCGCCGCCGGCGAGACGCGCGCTCAGGCGTACCTCGATCAGGGCGCGAAGCTCACCGCGCCGGCCGATATCGAGAAGGCCGCCCGGCTAAGGGCCGAGATGAGCCGGCCGGGCAACCTGCTCGACGCGCTCGATCGCTACGAGGACACGGCGCAGCGCGGCGACGGCGGCTGATCTCGTCGGTTTGCTGGAGACGGACAGGCGCGGCTGGGGATACGCCGGCGCGCAGCTCAACGGGTCAGCGCCGCGAGCAGGTACGCCGCGAGATACAGCCCCACCCCGTACGACAGATGCGTGACGAGGCTGCTCCGGCGCGCGACGCCCGGTTGCGGCGTGCGTGACGCCGCGATGCCGAAGCCGAACGCCGGCTGCATCACGAAGAACGGGGCGACCACGCTCGCGAGCCCGGCGACGAGTGCGGGAAGCGGCGTCGGCGCATCGATCCACGTCGGGCCGGCGATCAGCACGGGCAGTGCCGTGAACGCGATGCCGATCGCGTAATGCGCGATCCAGCCGAGCGCGCGTTCGCCGGGCACGGGGGCAGCGGCGCTGATCGACGCATGGCGGAACCGGCCGTGCGTCATGTGGCCGAGCCAGCGGCCGACCAGCGCGTAGTCGAGCGACGGAATGCCGAACGCACGCCGTCGGAACAGCGTCCACAGGTCCATCAGGAGCGTGGCGCCCGCGCCGATCAACAGCAGCTTGAGCAGGACGTCGGACGGGCTCATCGCGCACCTCCGCAGCGAGCGATGACGGCGATGCGGCACGGCGGAATGCGACGCGGGTTCAACGGTTTCATGGCGGTCCGGCTTGTCTTTATGGAGTCGAGCGACTATCTTGCAACTTCAAGTGAACTTGAGGTCAAGCATGAGCCGACTGGACATTGCGGACGTCGCGCGGCGCACGGGATTGCCCGCATCGACGCTGCGCTACTACGAGGAAAAAGGGCTGATCGTTCCGATCGGCCGGCACGGGCTGCGGCGGCAATACGACGAATCGGTGCTGGAGCGCCTGGCGCTGATCGCGCTCGGTCGGGGGGCCGGTTTTTCCCTCGACGACATCCTCGCGATGGTCGGCGCGCAGGGGCGGCCCGCGATCGACCGCGCGAAGCTCGACGGCAAGGCCGACGAGCTTGACCGCACGATCCGCCGTCTCGGTGCGGTGCGCGATGCGCTGCGGCATGCGGCCGTGTGCCCGGCGGCGAACCATCTCGAATGCCCGTCGTTCCAGAAGCTGTTGCGCATTGCCGCGCATCGTCATCCGGCGCGCCGTGCGAAGGCGGAAGGTGTCGCGTAGCGGCGAGCCTGCGCGAGGCGGGCGGTTCGGTAGCCATGCGACGGAAGGGCGGTGACGTGGTGACGTGACGGGTTCGACGTACGTGCCGAATCGCGAGACGGCGCTGCCGGTCCGTGCCGCCTTCGACGTCAGCGAAGCGCCGCCGACGCCCGACTCATCCCGCGTAATACACGCGGCATTCCATCTCGCGCCCGCGCACGATCCGCTTGCCGACGAGCGCGCCGTACGTTTCGGTGAACACGGTGCGCTGGTGCTCGCATTGCACCGCGTCGTAGAAATAGAGCGAGACCCAGTCGGTCGGGCGGCCGGCTTCCGGCGTACGCATTGCGGCATGCTGGCTCAGCACCGTGAAATGCCAGCCGCCTTTCGTCATGTGCATCACCGGCGGCGGCACGTAACCGTCCGCGTTCAGGCGCCGGTGCGCGAGCGTCGGCAGTACGCCGGCGGCCGCCTTGTTGCGGTACTGGCGATCGATGTAAAGCAGCAGTTCGACGGGCGGTTCCGTGCCGGGGCCGGCGCTTTGCATGTGGCCTTGCCAGCGGCGGCGCCGGCTCAGCACGTCGTCGAGCGCGGCGCGGATGCCGACCGCGCGCCGCGGGCCGACGCCCGCGATCGTTTCGAGCTGGCCGTTGCGGGCCGCGCGTTCGAGCTCCTCCAGCGTGTCGATGTGCAGCGCGTCATGAATGCGCAGCGCGAGCGCGTGGCCGATGCCCGGCACCGCTTCGAATGCGGACACGCGTTCGGCGTCGCCGCGCAAGCGGTCGAGCTGGCGCCAGCGTCCCGTGACCAGCAGCTCGGCGATCGCCTGCGCGACGCCCGTGCCGATGTCGGGCAGCGCGCCGAGCGCCTCGACGCCGCCGGCGTCGAATACGCTGCGGATGTCGCGGTCGAGCGCGTCGACCGTATCGGCCGCGGCGCGGTAAGCGGCGACCCGGTACGGGTTCGCGCCCTGGTCGACGAGCCATTGCGCGGCCTCGCGCAGGCAGGCCGCGACAGGCCGGTTTTCCTCGTACGTCTGGCTGACGGTCGACTGCATGGCAAGGGACCCGGAAAGCACAAACGGAATGGACGCGGCGAGCGATGCGCCGGTCGGCTGTCAATCATTGTCGCGACGCGCGCTGAAGAAAACTTGATGCGCGTCAATGGCAAACGTAACACAGGCACGCAGCGCACGGTCGTGCCGGAACGCGGCATGACCGTGCACCGCGCGCGATGCGGTTACGCGTCGAGAAACGACTGCGCGTTCTCGGCCTCGGCGGCCGTGCGCAGCGCGGCGAGCGCCCGTTTCTCGATCTGTCGCACGCGCTCGCGCGACATCCCCGCATCCTGCGCGATCGCGTCGTAGGTGTCGGGCTCGGCGCCGCCGAGGCCGAACCGCCGGCGCAGCACGTCGGCCTCGGTCGGCGTGACCGACCGCAGCAGCGACCGCACGCAGTCGCGCATGCGCGTGTCGGCCAGTTGCTCGAACGGGCTGGCCGATGCCTGATCCTCGATCAGTTCCACGAGGCCGGTGTCCGCGTCCGGCAGCGGTGTGTCGAGCGAGACCGGCTCGGCGGGCAGCGCGAGCACCGCGCGCAGCTTGTCTTCGGCGAGGCCGGTTTCGGCCGCGAGCTCGGCCGGCGTGGCGCGGCGGCCCGTGCGCTGGCGAAAGCGCAGCGCATGCCGCTGCACGCGCTGGTACTGGTCGCCGACGTGCACCGGCACGCGGATCGTACGCGAGCGATCCGCGACCGCGCGCGCGATCGCCTGGCGAATCCACCAGGTCGCATAGGTCGAGAACTTGAACCCGCGCCGGTATTCGAATTTCTCGATCGCGCGCATCAGGCCGAGGCAGCCGTCCTGCACGAGGTCGGACAGGTCGACGCCGCGGTTCAGGTACTTGCGCGCGATCGACAGCACGAGCCGCAGGTTCGCCTCGAGCATCGCCCGCGTCGCGTCGCGCACCTTCTGCTGGCCGTCGCTCAGCGCGGCAGCAAGCGCGCGCCGTGCAACCGCGTCGAAGCATGCCGCGTCGCCTGCCGACGGATCATGCGGGGCGGCCGCGAGCGCGCGCACGACACGGCTCGCGTCGTCGACGGCCGGCGCGACCCACGCGAGCGAACCGAGCAGCGCGGCCACGTGGTTGCGTGCGTCGCGGTATTCGGCCGAACGGCTGCCATGCGCATGCACTGCCTCGCGCAGCGCCGACACCGCTGCCTGCAGCGTGTCGTAGCGGGCGGGCACGGGCGCGTCGGCGTCGTCATCATCGGGCGAGCCGGTCGTGCCCGTCGCGCGATGACGCTCGAGCAGCGCGTCGACCGCGGGCGGATAGCCGGCGATCGCGTGCAGCACCTGATGGCGGCCCGTCTCGATCTCGCGGGCGAGCACGATTTCGCCTTCGCGCGTGAGCAGCGGCACCGCGTGCATGCGCCGCATGTAGAGCGCGAGCGGATCGGTCGACGCGCTCGTGCCGCGCGCGAGGTCGCCGAGCATGGCCCGGCCTTCGTCGAGCGCGTCGCGGTCGACCTCGACCGGCGCCGCGCCGGCGAACGGCGCGGGCACGGCCGGCTCGTCGAGTACCGCGATGCCGATGTCGGCCAGCGCGGCGCGCACGACATCGAGCGCGTCGGGGCTGTCGCTTTCGGGCGGCAGCGCGTCGACGAGGTCGGCGTGCGTCAGATAACCCTGCTCGCCGGCGAGCGCCAGCAGCTGGATGATCGGATCGAGCGGTGTGTCCGCCCGGGGAGTGGGGCGTGGCGTAGTCATGTCGATGGCGGCGCGAGCCGCGTTCCTGTCTGGGGCGGGCCGAAGCTCGCCGGTTTGCGGTTGCCGGTGGGTCGCGGACGCCCGTCCGCGCCGGTCAGCCGACATCGTTCAAGTTGAGGGCATTTGCGCCAACTTCAACGCCGGCGCCGCGGACGGGCCAGCACGCGGCGTGCCCGCCCTGCCGTCCAGGGCAGGAAACAAAAAGTAACGGATCATACGCGCGGAAATCTGCAGGGGACGTAAGCTAGAGTCAGGCGCGCGCCCGGCGGCGACGCGCGGATTCTGCCGGAGTACGAGATGAACCCGATTTCCGCCGCGAGGCCCGCCGTCGTCGCGCTGGCCGCCCTGGCGCTTGGCGGCTGCTACTACACGAGCCCGTACGGTTATGCACCTTATTACGCGCCGGTGCCCGCCACGGTGACGCAGCGCGAGATTCCGGCCGCACCGACCGCGCCCGGCCCGGCCGCGTCGACCGTGCCCCAGGCAGAAGTCGACGCCGGCCCGGCAGTGCCCGTGTATGTCGCGCCGGCCTACGTGCCGCCGCCGTATCCGTACGCTTACCCGGCGTACTACTCCGGCTGGTACGGGCCGCCCGTGACGATCGGTTTCTGGGGCCGCTGGGGCGGCGGCTACTGGGGCGGCCGCGGCGGGTACTGGCATCGGCCGTGGGGCGGTGGACATTGGGGTGGCGGCCACTGGGGCGGCGGCCATCGGCACTGACCGGCGCGCGGCGACGTTGCGCGGGAGAGCATCATGAGGAACACGATTGTCCGAAGTCTGTGCGTTGTCCTGGCCGGCCTCGCGGCCGCCCCGGGCGTCGCCGATGCGCAGAGCAGCGCTTACACGAATTCGCCGGCCGAGCTGTTTGCCGGGCCGGCGCCCGATTATCCGGTGGTCGCGCAGATTCCGCCCGGCACCGCGCTCGACGTCTTCGGTTGCCTGAGCGACTACACGTGGTGCGACGTCGCCCTGCCGGGCGTGCGCGGCTGGATCGATGCGCAGTTGCTCGACTATCCGTACCAGGGCAGCTACGTGCCGCTGCTCGAATACGGCGCGATCATCGGCGTGCCGGTGACCGGGTTCGCGATCGGCGCGTACTGGGATCGCTATTACCGGCATCGCCCGTGGTATCCCGACCGCGATCGTTGGGCGCATCGTGCGGAGCCGAGGCTCGGCCCCGGCGGCATGCCGCCGGCGCAAGGGCGTCCGCAACCGGGCGCGCCGCTGCAGGTCGCGCCGGGCGGCTCGCCGCCCGTGCATGACACGCGGCCGTCGGCCACGCGTGGCGGCTGGAATGGCGCGAACCGCGTGCCGCCGCCGGCTGCGCCGACGCCGGCGCCCACGCCGTTGCCGGGCGGGATGGGTAATGCGCGCCCGGCCAGCCCGGCGGCGCCGACGCCGATGCCGGGCGGAGCGGGCAATGCGCGTCCGGCCAATCCGCCGCCGGCCGTGCTGCACCCGTCGCCCGCACCGGGCGGCGAGGGCCGCACGATGCCTCAGCCCGCGCGCCAGGGCGGCTGGGGTGGCGGCGGTTATGCGCGGCCGCAAGGCGGCGGAAACGGCGGGGGCAACCACGGCGGCGGCGGAGGTGGCGGTCCCGACGAACTCCGTCACTGATGGCGTCGGTGCCGCGGATTTTCCCGGCGCCAGACGAAAAAAAGCCGCTCCGGAGAGCGGCTTTTTGACTGGGCAAGCGCGGCGGGGCAAGACGCTACCGGTCGCCCGTCGCATGCGTCGTCAGTCGTCGAGCAGCGACAGATCGCGCACGGCGCCCTTGTCGGCCGACATGACCAGCTTCGCGTATGCCTTCAGCGCGGCGGACACCTTGCGCGGACGCGGCTGCGCCGGCTTCCAGCCCTTCGCGTTCTGCTCTTCGCGGCGGCGCGCCAGTTCCTCGTCCGACACCAGCACGTCGATCGTGCGGTTCGGAATGTCGATGCGGATCCGGTCGCCGTCGCGCACGAGGCCGATCGCGCCGCCCGCTGCCGCTTCCGGCGAGCAGTGGCCGATCGACAGGCCCGACGTACCGCCCGAGAACCGGCCGTCCGTCAGCAGCGCGCACGCCTTGCCGAGCCCCTTCGACTTGATGTAGCTGGTCGGGTAGAGCATTTCCTGCATGCCCGGGCCGCCCTTCGGGCCTTCGTAGCGCACGATCACCACGTCGCCGGCCTTGACCTTGTCGTTCAGGATGTTCTCGACCGCTTCGTCCTGCGATTCGGTCACATGAGCGGAGCCTTCGAACACGAGGATGCTCTCGTCGACGCCGGCCGTCTTCACGACACAGCCGTCGAGCGCGATGTTGCCCGTCAGCACCGCGAGGCCGCCTTCCTTCGAGAACGCATGCTCGTACGAGCGGATGCAGCCTTCGGCGCGGTCGAGATCGAGGCTCGGCCAGCGCGTGTTCTGGCTGAACGCGACCTGCGTCGGGATGCCGGCCGGGCCGGCCAGGTAGAACGTGCGGACCGCGTCGTCCTGCGTAAGGACGATGTCCCATTGGTCGAGCGCGTCCTTCAGCGTCGGCGCGTGGACGGTCGGCACGTCGGTGTGCAGCTTGCCGGCGCGCTCGAGCTCGCCGAGGATCGCCATGATGCCGCCTGCGCGGTGGACGTCCTCGATGTGGTACTTGTTCGTGTTCGGCGCGACCTTGCACAGCTGCGGCACGTTGCGCGACAGGCGGTCGATGTCCTTCATCGTGAAGTCGATGCCGGCTTCCTGCGCGATCGCGAGCAGGTGCAGGATCGTGTTGGTCGAGCCGCCCATCGCGATGTCGAGCGTCATCGCGTTCTCGAACGCCTTGAAGCCGACCGAGCGCGGCAGCACGCGTTCGTCGTCCTGCTCGTAGTGCTGGCGCGTCAGTTCGACGATGCGGCGGCCGGCGCGCTTGAACAACTGTTCGCGATCGGCGTGCGTGGCGACCACCGTGCCGTTGCCGGGCAGCGACAGGCCGAGCGCTTCGGTCAGGCAGTTCATCGAGTTCGCGGTGAACATGCCCGAGCACGAGCCGCAGGTCGGGCAGGCCGAGCGTTCGACTTCGGCGACGTCGGCGTCCGAATACGACTGGTCGGCCGCGATCACCATCGCGTCGACGAGGTCGAGCTTCTTCAGTTCGACGGTCTTGGTGACCGGGTTCGCGAGGCGCGTCTTGCCGGCTTCCATCGGGCCGCCCGACACGAAGATCACCGGAATGTTGAGGCGCATCGCGGCCATCAGCATCCCCGGCGTGATCTTGTCGCAGTTCGAGATGCACACCATCGCGTCCGCGCAGTGCGCGTTCACCATGTATTCGACCGAGTCGGCGATGATGTCGCGGCTCGGCAGCGAGTACAGCATGCCGTCGTGGCCCATCGCGATGCCGTCGTCGACCGCGATCGTGTTGAATTCCTTCGCGACGCCGCCGGCGGCCTCGATCTCGCGCGCGACGAGCTGGCCAAGATCCTTCAGGTGCACGTGCCCGGGCACGAACTGCGTGAACGAGTTGACGACCGCGATGATCGGCTTCGAGAAATCGTCGTCTTTCATGCCGGTGGCGCGCCACAGCGAGCGCGCACCTGCCATGTTGCGGCCGGCGGTAGAGGTTTTGGAGCGGTAAGTGGGCATGGTGATGGCTGAAGAAATATCGCGGGAAAAGGGTGGAGGCACGGGAATAAAGGCCTCTCTCGCGCCCGTGCGAACAACCTCTTGAGCTGCGCCCTGGGCAAACTCCGCGATTATCCCACAGCCGACGGGCCTGCGGCGCCGGCGGAAGCGGGCGGGCGGCGGGGGCGTGAGCCGGGCAGCGGCCGCGTGCGCCAAGCGCGCCGGGCCCGAAACGGGACGCAGGCCATCTTCAGCGCAGCCGGACGGCGGCTTCCTCGCCCGTCCTGCCGACGATGAAGCCGCGCCGTGCCGCTCGAGCGTGCGTCAGTCGAGCAGCGTCAGGATCTCGTCGTACAGCGGCTTCGGAATCCGCACGCCGTTCGCGATGCTGCGCGCGCGGGCGTCGAAGCGTCGTTGCGACGGCAGCCGCGCGCCCTGCGCGACGATCGATTCGAACATCCGCTCGCCGCGCGCGAGCCCCGTGTCGAGCTCGTCGCCGAGAAATACCTTCGGATCGAACGCGATCACGAGTTCGCCGTGGCACGGCGTCGCGCCGACGCCCTCGTCGAAGTCCATCGATTCCCGGCTCGTCATGTCGCCGATCAGCGCGCCGCCGAGCAGCTCGACCATCGCCGCGAGCGCCGAACCCTTGTGGCCGCCGAACGTGCGCATCGCGCCTTGCAGCGCGGCCTTCGGGTCGGTGGTCGGCTGACCGTCCGCGTCGATCGCCCAGTGCGACGGAATCGCCTTGCCTTGCTTCGCGTGCAGCTCGATGTCGCCGCGCGCGATCGCGCTCGTCGCGAAATCGAACACGAACGGCTCGCCGCCCGGGCGCGGCCACGCGAACGCGATCGGGTTGGTGCCGAACACCGGTTCGCGGCCGCCTTCCGGCGCGACCCAGCTGTGGCTCGGGTTCATCGCGATGCCGACCAGCCCTTCGGCCGCGATCGCCTCGACCTCGGGCCACAGCGCGGAGAAGTGATAGCAGTGGTTGATCGCCATCGCGGCGATGCCGTGCTGCTTCGCCATCTCGACCAGCACGGGCAGCCCGGTCTCGAAGCTCAGCAGCGAGAAGCCGCGATGCGCATCGACCGCGACGATCGACGACGACAGCCGGCGCAGCGTCGGCACGGCTTGCGGATCGACCTTGCCTTTCTTCAGCGACCGCACGCAGACGAGCAGCCGGTACACGCCGTGCGAATGGCATTCGTCGCGCTGGCCCTGCGTGATCACGTTCGCGATGGCGCGCGCATGCGCGTCGGACATCCCGTGGTGCGTCAGCACGCGCAACGCGAGCGCGTGGACTTCATCGAGCGACAGGACGACTTCGGTGGTGTGGTCAGCCATGGTTCACCTCGCGCGGGGCGGGCACGCCGTCGATGCGTTGCGGCACGTGCAGCGGATTGCTGCTGCGGATCGCGTCCGGCAGCAGCGCGTCCGGCACGTCCTGGTACGACACGGGCCGCAGGAAGCGCTCGATCGCGCGCGCGCCGACGGACGTCGTGCGCGTGTCGGACGTCGCCGGGAACGGACCGCCGTGCACCATCGCATGGCCGACCTCGACGCCCGTGCCGAAGCCGTTGACCAGAATGCGGCCGGCCTTGCGTTCGAGCGTCGGACGCAGCGCGGCGAACAGCGCCGCGTCGCCGTCGGCGATGTGTGCGGCGATCGTCAACTGGCCTTCGAGCGATTTCAGCACACGATGCAGCGTGTCGGTGTCCGGGCAGCGCACGATCAGCGACGCGGGACCGAACACTTCGTCGCGCAATTCGGGGTGGGCGATGAATGCGTCCGCAGAGGTTGCGAGCAGCGCCGCGCGCGCCTGATGGCGGCCGCCTTCGACGCCTTCGGCCAGCAGCGCGACGGCCGAGTGATCGCGCAGCGCCGCGACGCCTTGCGCGTAGCTCGCATGGATGGGCGGTGTCAGCATCGTCTGGGCGGCGACGGCGCGTACGGCGTCGGCCGCTGCGGATTCGAACGCGCGCAGCGCGGGGCCGTCGACCGCCAGCACGAGGCCCGGGTTCGTGCAGAACTGGCCGGCGCCGAGCGTGAGCGACGCGACGAACTGCGGCGCGATCGCATCGTGACGTGCGTCGAGCGCGGCGGGACACAGCAGCACCGGGTTGATCGAGCTCATTTCCGCATAGACGGGGATCGGCTCGGGGCGCGCAGCCGCGATATGCATCAGCGCGACGCCGCCGCGACGCGACCCGGTGAAGCCGACCGCCTTGATGCGCGGATCGGCGACGAGCGCCTGGCCGATCTCGCGCGACGCGTCGAACAGCAGCGAGAACACACCGGCCGGCATCCCGCATTCGCGCGCGGCCTGCTGGATCGCGCGACCGACGAGTTCCGACGTGCCCGGATGCGCGGAATGCGCCTTGACGATCACCGGGCAGCCGGCCGCGAGCGCCGACGCCGTGTCGCCGCCGGCCACCGAGAACGCGAGCGGGAAGTTCGACGCGCCGAACACGGCCACCGGCCCGACCGCGACGTTGCGCAGGCGCAGGTCGACGCGCGGCAGCGGCTTGCGTTCGGGGCGCGCCGGGTCGATGCGGGCGTCGAGAAAACCGCCGTCCCGCACGAGCGACGCGAACAGCGCGAGCTGGCCGACCGTGCGGCCGCGTTCGCCTTCGATGCGCGCGCGCGGCAGCCCCGTTTCGACGACGCAGCGCTCGATCAGGTCGTCGCCGAGCGCCATGATGTGGCGGCCGATCGCGTCGAGGAACGCGGCGCGTGCGTCGAGCGACGTTTCGCGATAGGTGTCGAACGCGTCGTCGGCGAGTGCGCACGCCGTTTCCAGATCGTGCAGGCTCGCGCCGCCGAACGCCGGTTCGAGCGGTGCGCCGGTGGCGGCGGCGATCGCATGGAGAGTGCCGTTCTGTCCGGCGACGGCCGACTGGCCGATCAGGAGCTGACCTGTGAGTTGCATGGTTTTCCTCGGAAAAAAGCCGGGCCGGGCGTGCTGCGCCCGGCCGTTGGAAGGGAGAAGGGCGCGCGCGTCAATCCTCGTCGTCGTCGAGTTGCAGCTTGTCGGTGCGCACGCCGGTGTTTGCGCCCCAGTAGTAGATGACGAGCGCGACGGCCGCGACGACGACCGTGTCGTACGGATGCGCGAGCCGGCCCGTGCCGCCGAAGCCGCCGAGATACGACAGCACGATCATCGCCGCATAGAACGCGATCAGCCACGCGGACGAACGCACCTGCTCGGCGAGGCTCAGGTGCGCGGTCGGCACCCAGCGGCGGCACGCGAGATAGATCGCGAACATCACGATCTGCAGGCCGAGCAGCCAGGACACCGTGCTCCAGCCCGACCAGTAGACGATCAACGCGGCGATCACGAACGACGCGGGGCCGGTGAGGCCGAACGCGCTGGCGCGGAACGGCCGCGGCAGGTCGGGCGCGGTGCGGCGCAGCGCGGCGACCGACACCGGGGCGACCGCATAGCTGAGCACCAGCGCGGCCGACACGATGTTGATCAGCGCTTCCCACGACGGGAACGGCAGCGTCCAGAAGATCGCGAGGCCGAACGTGAGCCACAGGCCCGCGCGCGGGATGCCCGACGCTTCGTCGACGCGCGTGAACACCTTGAAGAAGGTGCCCGTCTTCGCCCAGCCGTAGACCACGCGCGGCGTCGCGTTCATGTAGATGTTGCCGCAGCCGCTCGGCGAGATCATCGCGTCGGCGACGACCATCACCGCGAGCCAGCCGACGCCGAGCGCGAGGGCGATGTCGCGGTACGGCAGCGAGAACGCCTTGCTCACGTCGTGCCAGCCGGCGGCGAGCATGGCCGTCGGGATGCTGCCGATGAACGCGAGTTGCAGCAGCACGTAGATCAGCGTCGACAGCAGGATCGACAGGATCAGCGCGATCGGGATCGTGCGCTGCGGATTGCGCACCTCGCTCGCGACCGACACGATCGGCGTGAGCCCGAGATACGCGAAGATGATGCCGCCGGCGGACACGGCCATCTCGATGCCCGGCATGCCGAACGGCGCGAAGCCGTGCACGGTCAGGTTCGCGGGCTTGAAGAACGTGAACAGCACCGCGATCACCGACAGCGGCACGATGAACTTGAAGATGCTGATGATGTTGTTCGCCTTCGCGAACGTCTTCACGCTCGAATAGTTCAGGTAAAAGAAGAAGCAGAGCAGCGCGGCCTGCACGAGCCAGCCGAGCGTGGTGGGGTCGCTCGATCCTTCGACCGTCAGCCCCGGAAACCATGCGGCCGCGTACTGGCGCGCGGCGACGACTTCGATCGCGATCAGGCTCGAGAACGCGATCAGCGTGATGAAGCCCATCAGGTAGCCGAGCAGCGGGCCGTGCGAGAACACCGGGTAGCGCACCACGCCGCCCGCGCGCGGCAGCGCGGCGCCGAGTTCGCAGTAGACGATGCCGAGCAGCAGCACCGCGAAGCCGCCGAGCAGCCACGAGAAGATGCCGGCCGGGCCCGCGATCGTCGACACGTGACTCGCGGCGAACAGCCACCCTGAACCGAAAATGGCGCCGAGACCGATGAACGTGAGATCGGTCAGCGACAGCTGTTTCTTGAACTTGCCGTGACCCGCGCCGGGGTGCGCGGAACGGGAAAGCGGGACAGACGGGTGTGCGTTGCCTTGGCCTGGCATGGGCTTGTCTCCTGGGGAATGTCGGTGCAGGCGCGCGTGGCGCGCTCCGACGGAGCAGCGCGCACGCCTGCCGGCCGGCGTCGCCCGGTTCGAACGACCGGGGCGGGCCGCGACCCGTTCACCGGCGGCGCGGGCTGGCGCCGGGCAAGCGGGCCCGCAGGCCATGCCGGACCGCGGACGGCGACGAACAGGGGCAAGCCCGCGCGCCGCCGCAGGGGCGTCGATCAGAAACCGACGTCGGGCAGCGCCGGGCGCGTTTCGAGCGCCTTCGCGACGATGGCCTTCACTTCCGCGAGCGTGTCGCCTTGCAGCGCGAGGCGCGGCGGGCGCGTGATCGCGCTGCCGCGGCCGACCAGCTCTTCGCACAGCTTGATGCACTGCACGAGGTCGGGGCGTGCGTCGAGGTGCAGCAGCGGCATGAACCAGCGATACAGCGCGAGCGCTTCGTCGAAGCGCTTCTGCTTCGCGAGGCGGAACAGCGTCTCGCCTTCCTTCGGGAACGCGTTCGACATGCCCGACACCCAGCCTTCCGCGCCGACCGCGATGCTCTCGACCACGACGTCGTCGAGGCCCGCGAACAGCACGAAGCGATCGCCGACCGCATTGCGCAGGTCGATGAAGCGGCGCGTATCGCCCGACGAATCCTTGAAGCAGACGATGTTCTCGCAATCCTGCAACGCGATCAGCACGTCGGGCGTCACGTCGTTCTTGTAGATCGGCGGGTTGTTGTAGACCATCACCGGCAGGTCGGTGCTCGTCGCGACCGCGCGGAAGTGCGCGGCGGTTTCGTGCGGCTTCGCCGAGTAGACGAGCGCGGGCATCACCATCACGCCGTCGACGCCGACGCGCTGCGCTTCGCGCACCGTGTTGCGCGCGAATTCGGTCGTGAATTCGGCGATGCCGGCGATCACCGGAATCTTGCCGCCGGCCGCGTCGCGTGCGGCCTCGATGACCTGCAGCTTCTCGCTCGTCGACAGCGACGTGTTTTCGCCGACCGTGCCGCAGACCACGAGGCCCGACACGCCGTCGTTCACCAGGTTCTTGACCACGCGGTGCGTGGCGTCGATGTCGAGGGAAAAGTCCGGCTTGAACTGGGTGCTGACGGCCGGGAAAACCCCGGTCCACTGAATGGCGTTTCGGCTCACTGAAATCTCCTACGTTCGTATCGGTCGGCCGACGGGTGTGTCGGTGTGGCAACCAGTATCGCCGCGCAAACGCCCATCACGCTTGAGTCGTATCGCGGAGCAAAATGACGAAATCGGCACAGCGGCCGGCAGGGGCGGGAGGGGCGCATCGCACTATGCCGATTTCGTCGTCGTCCTCATCGAAAAGCCACAAGCGGACGGACGCGCGACGGAGGAAGCTATGCTCCTTTCCCCACTTCGGACGGCTCATGATGAAGCGCATCCAGATCATCGATTCGCACACGGGCGGCGAACCCACTCGGCTCGTCGTGTCCGGCTTTCCGTCGCTCGGCGACGGCACGATGGCCGAGCGGCGCGACGTGCTCGCGCGCGAGCACGATCGTTACCGCACCGCGTGCATCCTCGAGCCGCGCGGCAGCGACGTGCTGGTCGGCGCGCTGCTGTGCGACCCGGTAGCGCCCGACGCGGCGGCCGGCGTGATCTTCTTCAACAATAGCGGCTATCTCGGGATGTGCGGGCACGGCACGATCGGCGTCGTGCGCACGCTGCATCACATGGGACGCATCGCGCCGGGCGTGCACAGGATCGAGACGCCGGTCGGCACCGTCGAGGCGACGCTGCACGACGACCTGTCGGTCAGCGTGCGCAACGTGCCCGCGTATCGCCACGCGCAGGGCGTCGCGCTCGACGTGCCGGGATACGGCCCCGTGAAGGGCGACATCGCGTGGGGCGGCAACTGGTTCTTCCTGATCAGCGACCACGGGCAGCGCGTCGCCGGCGACAACGTCGCGGCGCTCACCGCGTATGCGTCGGCCGTGCGCGAAGGGCTCGAACGCGCGGGCATCACCGGCGCGAACGGCGGCGAGATCGACCACATCGAGCTGTTCGCCGACGATCCCGAGCACGACAGCCGCAGCTTCGTGCTGTGCCCGGGCCTCGCGTACGACCGTTCGCCGTGCGGCACCGGCACGAGCGCGAAGCTCGCGTGCCTCGCGGCCGACGGCAAGCTCGCGCCGGGCGCCGTGTGGCGGCAGGCGAGCGTGATCGGCAGCGTGTTTCACGCGAGCTACGAGCGGGCCGACGGCGGCATCGTGCCGACGATTCGCGGCAGCGCGCACCTGAGCGCGGAAGCGACGCTGCTGATCGAGGAAGACGATCCGTTCGGCTGGGGCATCGGGTCGTGAGCGAAACGAAGACCGACGTCGTCGTGATCGGCGCCGGCATCGTCGGCGCGGCGTGCGCGCACGAACTCGCGCAGCGCGGGCTGCGCGTGCTCGTCGTCGACGACGCGAGCGGCGGCGCGACCGGCGCGGGCATGGGGCACCTCGTCGCGATGGACGACAACGCGGCGGAGCTCGCGCTGAGCCATTACTCGATCGAATTGTGGCGCGCGTTGAGCGGCGAGATGCCCGACGGCTGCGCCTACCGCAACTGCGGCACGCTGTGGCTCGCGGCCGATGCGCACGAGATGGATCTGGCGCGCGCGAAGCAGGCGACGCTCGCCGCGCACGGCGTGGCCGGCGAGCTGATCGACGCGGCGGCGCTCGCGCAACTGGAGCCGATGCTGCGCGCGGGCCTCGGCGGCGCGCTGAAGATTCCGGGCGACGCGATTCTCTACGCACCCGTCACCGCGAACTGGCTGCTGCAGCGCACGCCGCGCGTCACGGTGCGCCGCGAGCGGGCCGTCGCGGTCGATGGCCCGAGCGTGACGCTCGCAAGCGGCGACGTGCTGCGCGCGGAGCGCGTGGTGGTCGCGAACGGCGTCGCGGCGCGTACGCTGCTGCCCGAATTGCCGCTGCGCCCGAAAAAGGGGCATCTGCTGATTACCGACCGCTATCCGGGCCACGTGTCGCACCAGCTCGTCGAGCTGGGCTATGCGGCGAGCGCGCACGCGAGCGACGGCACGTCGGTCGCGTTCAACGTGCAGCCGCGGCCGACCGGTCAGTTGCTGATCGGCTCGTCGCGCCAGTTCGACACCGAGGACGCGCAGGTCGAGCCGCCCGTGCTCGCGCGCATGCTGCGCCGCGCGGTCGGCTATCTGCCGGCGCTGGCCGACCTGAACGGCATCCGCGCCTGGACCGGCTTTCGCTCCGCGAGTCCCGACGGCCTGCCGCTGCTCGGCGAGCATCCGGCGCGGCCGGGCGTATGGCTCGCGGTCGGGCACGAAGGGCTCGGCGTGACGACCGCGCCGGGCAGCGCGCGGCTCGTCGCCGCGCTGATGGCCGGCGAGCGGCCGCCCATCGAGATCGAACCGTATTTGCCGGGACGCTTCCTGACCGCGTCCCCCGTAGCTGGAGCGCTGACATGAAACCATCCCCACGCTTACTTCGTTCGCCGTCGGCCGGCGTTGGCGCTTCAGCGCTTACGCCGGTCCCATGCAAGGTGCCTCCGGCGGGGGCCGTCAGCCGCCCACGGCCGGCTTTGCAAAGCCGGCCGGCTACGCAGGCGCAGAGCGATGCGCTGCGAATTCCCTGCTACGCCCTTGCGGCGGCCCGGCGGAGGCTGAGATGAAACGACCCCCACGCTCACTTTGTTCGCTGCCCCCCGCGGGGGCGGTCAGCCTCCTTGGGGCGGCCCGGCGGAGGCTGACATGATCATTCATCTGGACGGCCGCGCGCTGACGGTGGCCGACGGCGCGACCGTCGCGGCCGCCGTCGCGGCGAGCGGCGACGACATGACGCGCGTGTCGTGCACGGGGGCGGTGCGGGCGCCGTTTTGCGGAATGGGCATCTGCCAGGAATGCCGGATGACGATCGACGGCCGGCGCCGGCTGGCGTGCCAGACGCTGTGCCGCGACGGCATGCAGGTGGAGCGCACGCGATGAATCAGGAACGATTGAGCGTCGACGTCGCGATCGTCGGCGCGGGCCCGGCCGGGCTGTCGGCCGCACGAGCCGCCGCGCGCAGCGGCGCGACGGTTGCGATCGTCGACGACAACCCGCGCGCGGGCGGGCAGATCTGGCGGCAGCCGGCAGCGTCCGCACCGACGCCGGCCGCCGCCGAACGCCTGGCCGTGCTGCGGCAGCCGAACGTCACGCATCTCGCGGCGACGCGCATCGTCGCCGAAACGCAGCCGGGCACGCTGCTGCTCGAAGACGACGAACGCGGGCTGCTGCTCGATTTCCGGACGCTGATTCTCTGCTGCGGCGCGCGCGAGCTGCTGCTGCCGTTTCCGGGCTGGACGCTGCCGGGCGTGACCGGCGCCGGCGGCTTGCAGGCGCTGATCAAGTACGGGCTCGACGTGCGCGGGCAGCGCACGGTGATCGCGGGCAGCGGGCCGCTGCTGCTGGCGAGCGCGGCGACGGCCCGGCAGGCCGGCGCACGCGTGTCGCACGTGCTCGAACAGGCCGCATGGGGCGACGTCGCTGGCTTCGGCGCGGGGCTGTGGCGCTGGCCGTCGAAGCTCGCGCAGGCCGCGAAGCTCGTCACGGCTGCTTATCGGCCGGCTGCGTACGTCGTCGAGGCATTCGGCGACCAGCGGCTCGAACGCGTGCGGATTCGCCAGGGCGATCGCGAATTCGACGTCGACTGCGACCGGCTCGCGTGCGGCTTCGGCCTCGTGCCGAATACCGTGCTGCCGCGCCATCTCGGCTGCCGGATCGAGCACGGCGCGGTGGCGGTCGACGCACACCAGCGCACGAGCCGCGACGGGTATTTCGCGGCCGGGGAGTGCACGGGCGTCGGCGGCAGCGAGTTGGCGATGGTCGAAGGCGAAATCGCCGGGTACGCAGCGACCGGGCAGACTGCACGACTGGCCGCGCGGGTCGCGCGGCGCGCGCACTGGCAGGCTTTCGCGGAGGCCGTACGCGAGCGCTTCGCGATCCGGGAGCCGATCCGACGGCTCGCGCGAGCCGACACGCTGCTGTGTCGTTGCGAAGACGTGCGGTTCGATGCGGTCGCGCGGGAACCGGGCTGGACGGCCGCCAAACTGCAGTCGCGTTGCGGGATGGGCGCATGCCAGGGCCGCGTGTGCGGCGCGGCCGCGCAGGCGCTGTTCGGCTGGACGCCGCCGGCGCCGCGCACGCCGCTGGTGCCCGCGCGGGTCGGCACGCTGATGCTTGACGGTACGGAATCCTGCGACGGCGCGTGACGTATGCAGCGGCCCGGTTCGCGCTGGGCCGCGCCTGTTACGCCGTTCACTCCACTTTCACTTTCTCCCATCCGCCAACCTGCGGCGTCGCACAGGCGCGCAGGCACTCGATCGTCGCGGCCACGGCCGCGCGGTTCGCGCTGTCGGGGTGCCAGTACATCGATACCGCGCCCTGGCCCTCGAGTTCCATCGGCAGGATGCGGATCGCGTTCAGTTGCGCGAAGCGCCGCGCGGCGCGGTGCGACGCGACGCCGAGCAGGTCGGTGTTGTTCAGCAGCGTGAGGTTGAGAATCGACGAATTCGATTCGACGCAGTGCGGCGGCTGCACGCGGCCGGCGGCGTGCAGCGCGGCTTCCAGCGCATTGTGGACGGGCGTACCCGCCGGCCACACGATCCACGGATAGGCGAGCACGTCGTCCCAGCCGAGCGACGTCGCGCCGGCGAGTGCGTGGTCGGGCCGCGCGACGAACACGACCGGATCGACGTACAACGCTTCGGCATGCAGCAGCGGATCGACGGACGTCGAACCCGAACGGCCGACGACGATATCGAGTTCGCTGCGCGCGAGCTGCGGCATCAACTGGTTCATCGTGCTTTCGGTGAGCCGCACCTGCGCGCGCGGCATGCGTTTCAGCAACTGCGACACCGCGAACGGCACCGTGTCGGCCGCCGCGACGCCCGACGTACCGATCGTCACGAGGCCGCTGCCGCCTTCGCGCAACGCGGCCATGTCGTCGCGCGCGATGTCGAGCTGCGCTTCGACGCGGCGCGCGTGCTCGATCAGCGCTTCGCCGTAAGGCGTCGGCCGCAGCCCGCGCGCATGCCGCTCGAACAGCGGCAGCCCGACATCCTCTTCCAGCTCCTTCAGCCATTTCGACAGCGCCGGCTGCGTGGTCGCGAGCGCGACCGCCGACTGGCTCAGATTGCCGGTGCCGGCCAGGCTCAACAGTACCTGCAGATGCCGCAGACGCAGCCGGTGGGTCCAGTCCATTGCATGCCTCGTCGCGAGAAGGTATATCCAGAAATATATGAATCAGATGATTTGACCATTTTACCGGGTATGTCTGCGTCGAATATAAATCTGCTGACGGACTGCAGTACGGTCCCCGCCCCGACATAGCGCCGACCCGATCGGCCGACCCGCAGGAGACATCATGACGACCCATCCGGACGCGACACGCGCCGCTTACTACGCACGAATCGCCGAGCAGCGCCTGGCGCCGCTGTGGGAATCGCTGCACAACCTCGTGCCGACCTCGCCGCAGCCGGCCGCGCAGGCCGCGATCTGGAAGTACGCACAGGTGCGCGACCTCGTGATGCAGGCCGGCAGCGTGATCAGCGCCGAAGAAGCGGTGCGTCGCGTGCTGGTGCTGGAGAACCCGGGGCTGCCGGGCAAGTCGAGCATGACGCCGAGCCTGTACGCGGGGCTGCAGCTGATCCTGCCGGGCGAGATCGCGCCGAGCCACCGTCATACGCAGTCGGCGCTGCGTTTCATCGTCGAAGGGCGCGGCGCGTGGACGGCCGTGAACGGCGAGCGCACGACGATGCATCCCGGCGACTTCATCATCACGCCGTCGTGGGCGTGGCACGACCACGGCAATCCGTCGGTGGAAGACGGCGGCGAGCCGGTCGTGTGGCTCGACGGGCTCGACATCCCGCTGCTCGCGCACCTCGACGCCGGTTTCGCAGAGAACTTCCCGGAAGCCGTGCAGCCGGTGAATCGTCCGGAAGGCGACAGCTTCGCGCGCTTCGGTCACAACATGGTGCCGGTGCGGCATCGCGTGAGCGATCCGACGTCGCCGGTGTTCAGCTATCCGTATGCGCGCAGCCGCGAGGCGCTCGACGCGCTGTACCGGAACGGCGAACTCGATGCGTGGGACGGCGTGAAGCTGCGCTACGTGAACCCCGCGACGGGCGGCTGGCCGATGCCGACCATCGCCACCTTCATGCAGTTCCTGCCCGCGGGCTTCGACGGCCGCACGTATCGCAGCACCGACGCGACGATCTATTGCGTCGTCGAAGGCAGCGGCGCCGCGCTGATCGGCGACCAGACGTTCGCGTTCGCGCCGCACGACATCTTCGTCGCGCCGTCGTGGGCGCCGGTGCGGTTGTCGGCGTCGTGCGACAGCGTGCTGTTCAGCTATTCCGACCGGCCCGTGCTGTCCGCGCTGAACCTACTGCGCGAAGCGCGCGACTGACGCCGGCGGCCGTCCACGATCCGTTTTCCGCGCGCCGCCGAAGTCGCGGCGCGCGCCCCTTCATTCACGTCTACGCTGGAGCCGTTCATGACTTTCGTATTCCCGCCCGAAGCGCCGGTAGCGCTGCCCGTTGCCGGCAGCGATGCCCGATTTGCGGTCCGCCGCGTCTATTGCGTCGGCCGCAACTACGCGGCCCATGCGCGCGAGATGGGCTTCGATCCCGATCGCGAGCCGCCGTTCTTCTTCTGCAAGCCCGCCGATTCGATCGTGCCGGTGGCGTACGGCGAGACGCTCGATCTCGCGTATCCGTCGCAGACGCAGAACTATCACTACGAAGCCGAACTCGTCGCGGTGATCGGCAAGGGCGGTTCGGACATTCCGCTCGAACGCGCGCTCGACCACGTGTGGGGCTATGCGGTCGGCCTCGACATGACGCGCCGCGACCTGCAGATGAAGATGCGCGAGATGGGGCGGCCGTGGGAAATCGGCAAGGCGTTCGACCGTTCGGCGCCGCTCGGGCCCGTGCATCGGGCGAGCGACGTCGGACACGTCGAGCAGGGCGGCCTGTGGCTGACCGTCAACGGCGCGACCAGGCAGAAGAGCGACGTGTCGCACCTGATCTGGTCGGTCGCGGAAACGGTGGCCGACCTGTCGAAGTTCTTCCGCCTCGAACCGGGCGACGTGATCTTTACCGGCACGCCCGAAGGGGTCGGGCCGGTGGTCGCGGGCGACGTGATGAAGGTCGGCGTCGAGCGTCTCGGCGAGCTGACCGTGCGTGTGGTCTGACGCCCGTTCGTCGATTTCCTCGAAAGGTCACATCGTGCAACTGCATAGTTTCTTCAACAGTTCGACTTCCTACCGGGTGCGCATCGCGCTCGCGCTGAAAGGGCTGCCGTACGACACGCTGCCGGTGAACATCCGCACCGGCGAGCATCGCGACGCCGATTACATCGCGCAGGTGAACCCGTCGGCCGCGGTGCCGGCGCTGACCGACGGCGATTTCCGTCTCGGCCAGTCGCTCGCGATCCTCGATTACCTCGACCAGATCCAGCCGACGCCTCGGCTGATTCCGCTCGAACCGCGGCGCCGGGCGCGCGTGCTGGAACTCGCCGCGCTGATCGCCTGCGACATCCATCCGGTCAACAACCTGCGCGTGCTGCGCTATCTCGACAGCGAGCTGAAGGTCACGCCGCAACAGAAGAGTGCGTGGTACCGGCACTGGGTCGCGGAAGGGATGGCCGGCGTCGAGCGGCTGCTGGCCCGCGCGAACGCGGGCCCGTGGTGTTTCGGCGATGCGCCGACGCTGGCCGACGTGTGCCTGGTGCCGCAGGTCGCGAACGCGTTGCGGATGGATTGCGACCTGAGCGCGTATCCGCGCTGCCTCGCGGTGGTCGAGCACGCGCGGCACGAACCGGCGTTCGAGGCCGCGCAACCGCAGCGGCAACCGGACTACGTCGCGTAACACGAATCGCGTCATAGACGCAGGAGACGAACATGGGCGAGACAATCAACAACGGCCGGCGCGTACTCGTGATCGGCGGCGGTATCGGCGGGCTCGCGACGGCGCTGGCGCTCGCGCGTCAGGGCATTCGCGTGAAGCTGCTCGAACAGGCCGAACGGATCGGCGAGATCGGTGCGGGCATCCAGCTCGCCGCGAACGCGTTCAACGCGCTCGATGCGCTGGGTGTCGGCGAGGCGGCGCGCGATCGCGCGGTGTTGACCGACTGGCTGCAACTGATGGATGCGATCGATGCACGCGAGGTCGCGCGCATCGATACGGGCGCCGCGTATCGCGACCGTTTCGGCAATCCGTATGCGGTGATTCATCGCGCGGACATTCACCTGTCGATCTACGAGGCGGTCAAGGATCACCCGCTGATCGAATTCCGGACGAGCACGCAGGTGTGCGGGTTCGAGCAGGACGGCAACGGCGTGACCGTGATCGACCAGCACGGCGAACGCTATCGTGCCGACGCGGTGATCGGCTGCGACGGCGTGAAATCCGCGATCCGTCAGGCGCTGATCGGCGATGCGCATCGCGTGACGGGCCATGTCGTGTATCGCGCGGTGGTCGAGGTCGACAACATGCCGAAGGATTTGCAGATCAATGCGCCGGTCGTATGGGCCGGCCCGCATTGCCATCTGGTTCACTATCCGCTGCGCGGCGGGCGCCAGTACAACCTGGTCGTCACGTTCCACAGCCGCGAGCAGGAGACCTGGGGCGTGCGCGACGGCAGCAAGGAAGAAGTGCTGTCGTACTTCGACGGCATCCATCCGCTGCCGAAACAGATGCTCGACCGGCCGACGTCATGGAAGCGCTGGGCGACCGCCGACCGCGATCCGGTCGAGCGCTGGAGCGCGGGCCGTGCGACGGTGCTCGGCGACGCCGCGCATCCGATGACGCAATACATCGCGCAGGGCGCGTGCCAGGCGCTCGAGGACGCGGTGACGCTCGGCGCGGCCGTTGCGCAGACCAACGGCGATTTCGAGGCCGCGTTCGCGCTGTACGAACGCGTGCGGATTCCACGCACCGCACGCGTGCTGTATTCGGCGCGCGAGATGGGGCGGATCTACCACGCGAAGGGCGTCGAGCGGCAGGTGCGCAACGGGCTGTGGGTCGGGCGCACCGACGCGCAGTTCTACGACGCGCTCGACTGGCTGCACGGCTGGCGTGCGGAGGATTGCCTGAAGACGGCCGCATAGCGCACCCGTTCAGCCCGATTCCGGCGGCGCGCATTTCAACGACAGACGACGCGCGCCGCCTTCCTGGAGGAGACACCATCATGGCCGATACGCTGTCCATCGACGTCAGCGAATGGGTCGACCGGCATCGCATTGCGCCGTTTCAGGCCGCGATCGTCGTCCTGTGCTTTCTGATCGTCGCGATCGACGGATTCGATACCGCGTCGATCGGGTTCATCGCGCCGGTCATCCGCGCGGAATGGGGCTTGTCGCCCGCGCGGCTCGCGCCGGTATTCGGCGCGGGGTTGGCCGGGCTGATGGCCGGCGCGCTCGTGTTCGGGCCGTTCGGCGACCGGTTCGGCCGCAAGCGCCTGCTGCTCGCATGCGTCGCGTGCTTCGGCATCGCGAGTGCCGCGTCGGCGAGCGCGGGTAGCCTGACCGAGCTGATCGTGTGGCGCTTCGTGACCGGGCTCGGGCTCGGCGGCGCGATGCCGAATGCGATCACGCTGACGTCCGAATACTGCCCGGCGCGCCGTCGCTCGCTGCTCGTGACGACGATGTTCTGCGGCTTCACGATCGGTTCCGCGCTCGGCGGGCTCGCGGCCGCGTCGCTGATCGAGCACCACGGCTGGCGCGCGGTGCTGGTCGTCGGCGGCGCGGCGCCGCTGCTGCTCCTGCCGCTGCTCGCGTGGCGACTGCCGGAGTCGGTGCGCTATCTCGTCAACCAGGGCGCGCCGTCTGCGCGGATCGCGACGATGCTCGGCCGTATCGCACCGGATCCGCATCTCGCGCATGCGTCGTTCATCGCGCCCGCCGGAAAGCCGGCCGGGTCGCCGCTCGGCCGGCTGTTCGCCGCCGACCTGCTGCGCGGCACGCTGCTGCTGTGGCTCACGTTCTTCATGAGCTTGCTGGTCATTTACCTGCTGTCGAGCTGGCTGCCGACGCTGCTGCGCACGACTGGCGCGACGCTGCAGACGGCCGCGCGCGTGACCGCGATGTTCCAGGTCGGCGGCACGCTCGGCGCGATCATTCTCGGCTGGCTGATGGACCGCTTCGATCCGCATCGCGTGCTGGCCTGCAGCTATGCGGCGGCCGGTGCGTGCGTCGCGGCGATCGGCGTGTTCGCCGCGTCGCCGTGGGGTGCCGCGCTCGCGGTGTTCGCCGCCGGCTTCTGCGTATCCGGCTCGCAGGTGGGGGCGAACGCGCTATCGGCCGCGTTCTATCCGACCGAGTGCCGGACGACCGGCGTGAGCTGGGCGAACGGGATCGGTCGCGGCGGCTCGGTGGTCGGCTCGATGGCGGGCGGCGCGATGCTGGCGATGGGCGTGCCGCTGTCGACCGCGTTCGCCGTCGTTGCCGCGCCATGCGTGATCGCGGCGGTCGCGGTACTGGCGCTCGGCGTGGTGCGCGCGGGCGTGGTACGCGCGGCGGCCGCCGACGGGATGGCGGGCAGGCAGGCCTGATCGAAGGAGGGGCGGCCGGATTGCCGGTCCGGCAAGCAGCGGGATACAACATTATATAAATGAATATAATGTTCATTCTTTAATCGTATTCCCGCTCCGATGAACGACGATCTCCCCGCCGGGCTGCCCGCGCCCGATCAGATGCGCGCCGCCGCCGAATCAGCCTGTGCGCTCCTCAAGGTCATGTCGAATCCCGACCGGCTGCTGCTGCTGTGCGAACTGTCGCAGGGCGAGTGCTGCGTGAGCGATCTCGAGGCGCGACTGGACATCCATCAACCGACGCTGTCGCAGCAGCTCGGCGTGTTGCGCGACAACGCGCTGGTTCGTACCCGCCGGGAAGGCAAGACCATCCGCTATTCGCTCGACAGTCCGGCCGTGGTCGCGGTGATGGGCGTGCTGTACGGGCAGTTCTGCGGGGCGACCGCGAAGGAGGCGCGCGATGCAGATTGATGCGCTTCATTTCACGCCGTGGCTGTCGCTGGCCGGTGGCGTGCTGATCGGGCTCGCGGCCGCGTGGCTCGTCGCGTTCAACGGCCGGATCGCCGGCATCAGCGGGATCGTCGGCGGCTTGCTCGCCGCGGGCGGCGCGGAGCGCGGCTGGCGCGTCGCGTTCATCGCCGGGATGATCGTCGCGCCCGTTGCGATGCACGTCGCCGGGAGCAGCCTGACGCCCCGGATCGACGCCGGTTGGCCTGAACTGCTCGCGGCCGGGCTGCTGGTCGGGATCGGCACGCGGTACGCGGGCGGCTGCACGAGCGGTCACGGCGTATGCGGGATGTCGCGCGGGGCGCTGCGTTCGGTGGTCGCGACGGCAACCTTCATGGTCGCGGGCTTCGCGACCGTCTTCGTGCGGCTGCACGTGGCGGGAGGCTGACATGCAGACAGGATTCGCATTTCTGGCGGGGTTGCTGTTCGGCGTCGGCCTGATCGTGTCGGGCATGGCCGATCCGCAGAAGGTGCTCGGTTTTCTCGACCTGGCGGGCCGCTGGGATCCGTCGCTCGCGTTCGTGATGGCGGGCGCGACCGGTGTTGCGGTGTTCGCGTTCGCGTGGGCGAAGCGCCGGACCCGCTCTTGGCTCGGCCTGCCGATGCAACTGCCGGCGGTGCGGACGATTACCGTGCGCCTGGTCACGGGAAGTGCGGCGTTCGGCATCGGCTGGGGAATTGCCGGGTTCTGCCCGGGGCCCGCGATCGTGTCGATCGGCTTCGGATCGGCCAAGGGGATCGGGTTCGTCGTCGCGATGCTGGCCGGGATGGCGTTGTTCGAGTGGATCGAGCGCTGGCGGAACGGGCGGTGACGCGCGGGACGTTCGCTTGGCACGATTGCTCGGAACATCACGGGTTCATCGGTCACCGCGATGATGCGGTGACTTTCCGGCGTGGCTCACGGCGGGCAAGCCGCGATGTCAGACATGCTCGTTCACGTGACGGCCGCCGTGCAGTCGCCCGGCCAGTCGGCGCAGGATGTCGCGCCACACCGCGAGCATGCTGCTTCGGCCCGAGGGGGCCACGATCGCCGTGCTGACCACGCCGCGGCCGCCAGCCGACAGCGCGACGTGACCGGCGGTTTCGAGCGTCAGGCATTCGCCCTCGTCGAGTTCGCGGCGAATGTATTGCGGGGCATCGGGCAGCCAGTCGAGCCCGCCGTGGCGCAGCGTGACCGCCAGCGCGCCATCCAGCACGATCAGCTGACTACCCTTGTCGAACCACGCAAAGTGGCTTTGCCCGGCGTCGAGCCGGAGGTGTTGCGTCCGCATGGCGATTCCTTTTCCCGGTTGCTCGGGTTGCGCGGCCTCGCGACGACGAGGCGAAAGCGTGCAATCAGGTTAGGGAAACGGACGCGCGCACGACAGATTCAGGGGACGGGAATCTGTTGCGGTGCAGGCGGCGGTTTCGCGCTGCTGTATCGGTGGGTTTCCCCCGAATCTGTATCTGGCGTGCGCGATGGGGCACGGGCACGATGGCCCGCATGACGCCTTTCGCCGACGCTTCCCGTACGCCTTTGCCGATGGACGGCGAGCCGCTTTACGAACGGCTCGCCGAACATTACCGCCGCATCATCGCGGCCGGCACGCTGTCGCCCGGCGACCGGATGCCGTCGGTCCGTGCGTGCATGGCGCAGCACGGCGTGAGCCTGTCGACCGCGATCCAGGCGTTCCGGCGGCTCGAGGATACGGGCTGGTGCGATGCGAAACCGCGTTCGGGTTACTTCGTGCGCCGCCGCGCGGCAGCCATGCTCGACACGCTGCCGGAAAGCGACGGGCCGCCGCTGAGTGTCGAGCCGCCGTTCGCGGGGCTGCACGAACGCGTCTCGCGCGTGATCGACCGTGCGAACGCGGCGACCGATGCGCTGAATCTCGGCGGCGCCTCCGCGCATGCCGCGCTGTATCCGACCGAGCGCCTGCAGGCGCTGGCGATCCGGCTGCTGCGGCGCAAACCCACGTTGCTGACCGATGCGGGGCCCGTCGGCGGTTCGCCCGAATTCCGGCAGACGATGGCCAAACGCGCGTTGTCCTACGGTGTGACGCTGACGCCGGACGACGTGATGTCGACGAGCGGCGGCGTCGACGCGGTGAATCTCGCGCTGCGTGCGATCGCGCGGCCCGGCGACACAATTGCGATCGAATCGCCGGCCTTTTTCGGGCTGATCCAGCTGCTCGAAAGCCTTGGCCTGCGGGCACTCGAAATCCCGGCAAGCCCGACGACGGGCCTGTCGATCGAGGCGCTAGACGTGGCGCTGGCAGCCTATCCGGACATCCGGGCCGTGGTCGTCGTGCCGAACCTGCAAAACCCGCTCGGCTGCGTGATGCCCGACGAGCGCAAGGCCGCGCTCGTCGCGCTGTGCTCGCGCCACGGTGTGGCCGTGATCGAGGACGAGCCTTATCGCGAGCT
The DNA here is from genome assembly GCF_029522185.1 of Burkholderia sp. IO2. Taxonomy (NCBI): domain Bacteria; kingdom Pseudomonadati; phylum Pseudomonadota; class Betaproteobacteria; order Burkholderiales; family Burkholderiaceae; genus Burkholderia; species Burkholderia sp. IO2. The sequence continues at coordinate 111,550 of NZ_JAKWFH010000001.1, forward strand.
CGTCGAGGCGCCGCACGCGGTCAGGCCGGTCAAGGCATGGGATTGCGACGGCACGGTGATCTACTGCCCGTCGTTCAACAAGGTGCTGGCGCCCGGGATGCGGCTCGGCTGGATGAGTGCGGGCCGCTGGCATGCGCGTGTGAGGATGCTGAAATTCGCGCACAGCCGGCACAACGCCGCGCTGCTGCAGGCCGTGGCGGCCGAATTCGTGGGCTCGGGCGCGTTCGATCGGCACCTGCACCGGTTCCGCGAACAGCTGCGCGTGCAGCGCGACGTGACGATCGACGCGATTGCGCGGCATTTCCCGGCCGGCACGCGGATGAACCAGCCGCCGGGCGGGATGCTGCTGTGGATCGCGCTGCCGGAAGGCGTGCGCTCCGATGCGCTGTTCGACGCCGCGCTGGCACATGGCGTCAAGATCGCGCCCGGTTCGATCTTCTCGAATTCGGACCGTTTCGACGGCTATATCCGGCTCGCCTGCACGCGCGTATTCGATGCGGTGCACGAGGCAGCGTTCGACACGCTCGGCCGCCTCGTACGGGAAGCCATGGCGGCCGCGTAAGCGCGACGGCGGCGGCCGGCCGGACTTGCGAATACGCGAGTGCGCCGGCCGGACGCGGGACCGAAGCGGCGAGCCGCCGCCATTTCATCGGCCGACCGTGTGCGTGGCGAGGTGCTGGCGAATCAGCGACAGGTAGCGATCGCCCACCGAGAAATCGCGTGCCGCGCGCGGCCGGGCGGCGGCAGGCCGCAGCGTGGCTGGCGCACTCATGCCCAGATATCGGCACACGGCCGACGGAAAGGGCTTGCGCGTATGCCCGAGCTGACGTGCCGCGCGCTCGACGCGGGCATCGCCGACCTGCGCACGCAGCCACGCCAGCACTTGGCGATCGGTGTCGTTGACGATACGGACCAGATGTTCCATCGCGCACCTCACTGTTCATAAATACAGTACTGTAAATATAACCAGTGTTTGCGGTAACCGCAAGCGGGCGCACGTCGGCTGGCCGTTCGGCCAGGGTCAGCGCACCGGCGCGGCGGTGCGCGTGATCCGGGCGGCAGGGGCGGTCGGGGCGGCGCGGCCCGTATAGCGCGCGTCGGTCAGCGTGCCGAGGAACGCGACGATGTCGTCGATTTCCGCGTCGGTCAGCGCGGGTGGCGTGCCGGGCCGGCGGTTCATCGGCGTCGAGTTGACGTTGATGTTGCCGCGATAGGCGGCCGGCACGTCGTCGAACGTCTTGGCGCCGTGATACCAGAAGCCGGGATCGGTCGAGCGCGTGTTGTAGAACGCGACCGCGTCGCGCAGCGTCGTGAACACGCCGTTGTGCATGAACGTCTGCTTGACCGCGACGTTGCGCAGCCCGGGCGTGCGCAGGTAGCCGCACCATTGCGTCGGTTCGGGCCAGCGCAGCCGCCGCGCGGTGTCGCATAGCCCGTTGTCGAAATGGCGCGGGTCGCGGTTCGCCGGCAGCGCGCGGTTGCGCGGCACCGCGATCGCGTCGTAGCCGAAATCGGTGAACAGCGAGCGTTCCGGGCGGCTCGACGTGTCCAACAGCGTGTGGCAGGTCATGCAATTGCCCTTGTCCGGATTCCTGAACAGCGCGAGGCCACGCATCTCGGCCGGCGCGAGCGGCTTGCGCGTGCGCAGGAACGCATCGAAGCGCGACGTGAACGGCGCCATCTCGTCGCTCTGCAGGTAGGCTTCGACGGCCGAGCCCAGCGCACGCACCAATTGTTCGGGATCGCGCCGCACCGGCGCGCCGAAGCGTGCGGCGAGATCGGGCGCGAGCTCGGTCGCGTTGACCTTGCGCAGCAGCGCGGCCGGCGACCGGTTGTTCATCTCGTTCGGATCGAACAGCGGCCCGCGGATCTGCTCGGCGAGCGTATCCGCGCGACCGTCGCTGAACAGGCCGCCGAACGGCGACGGCGCGGGCGCATCGTCGTCCTGGTAGAAGTGGCGGCGCGGCACGTAGCGCACATACAGCAGCGACGGCGCATTGCGCTGGCTGAAGCGCCCGGGCCGGCTGCCTTCCGGCACGCCAGGCCCCGCGAGCGCCGCGGCCGACAGCGTCGGCGCGAACGCGCGGCCCGGGTCGTGGCAGCCCGCGCAGGACATACCGCGCGGCTCGGACAGCCGCGGGTCGAAGAAGATCCGGCGGCCGAGCGCGACGAGCATCGGGTCCGGCGCGAAGCGCGCGGTGGCCGCGTCGATCTTGCCGGTCACCTGCGGCGTGCCGTTGCCGATCGTGTCGACGACGCGCGACGGCGGTGCGCCCGGAAGCAGGACCGTTTCCGCAGGCGCGGCGTGGGCCGTGAGCGTCAGGCCGGCGAACAGGGTGGCGGCAAGCGCGTGCAGCGTCCGCCGGCCACGTACGCCGTGGCCTTCACATCGAACTGCTTTACTCACGGCGCGATGAATCCCGTCTTGTCGCAGGCGAGCGTCGTGCCCGACTGGTTGCACGACGCGAGTAGCTTGCCGGCCGCCGAATACGCATGGAACACCCAGCCCGTCGCCGGTGCCGCGTTGCGCTCCATGATCAGGAAACCGAAGCTGTTGTTGTGCGACAGCCGCTCGATCACGGTGCCCGGCGCGGGCGTCAGGCCGGCCGGGAACGGGTCGGGCAGCGCGACGTCGAGGTTGTCGCCGCCGTTGCCGGACACGATCGTCGCCGGGTGCCCGGACGAGAAGTTGATCGCCTGGAAATCATGCACGTGGCCATGCAGCGCGACGTGCACGCCCGGCGGGTAGTACGCCTGCGCGTTGAGGCTCGACATCACCGATTGCAGCGCGAGGTTGCCCGGCGCGGGCGTGCTGCCGGCGATCGGCGCGAACGCGAGGATCGGATGATGGTTCGTGAAGATCGTCGTCGTCATGCCGGCCTTCGACGCGAGCGATGCGACCGTCTGGAATTGTTTCTGGTAGATGCCGAACTGCGCGTCGGTCGTCTTGAGCGGCGTGCGGCCGACCTTCGCGGTGTCGAACACGATCACCTGCGAGCCGCCGCCGAGCGACACCGCATAGGGTTCCGAATAGTTCGCGTTGTTGTCGTTGGCCGGATCGTCGCACGAGCGTGCGGCCGAATACGGGCGCGGGTCGAGGAAGCGGAACCAGCCCTGGCCGGCCCGCGCGCATTCCTCGTGATTGCCGCGCACGACGACCCACGGCGCCTTCGCGAGCAACGGCGCGGCCGGGCGGAACAGGTCGGCCTGCCACGTATCCCAGCCGTAGCCCCACGGGCTGTCCTTGCAGCCGGCGATGTCCGGCGGGCATGCGTTTTCGCGATAGTGGTAGTCGCCGACGTGCAGCACGAGATCCGGCGACAGCTTCGCGACGCTGGCCGCGATGGTGTCGAGCGGCCAGACCGCGGCATCGTTGCACGCCTGCCAGGCGTTGTCGGCCTTCTTCATCCGGCAACCCGTGTCGGCGATGATCGCGATGCGCTGCGGCTGCGCTTTCGGCAGCGGCAGCGTGCGGCCCGCGACGCTCGCCGCCTGCGCGCCGGCCGGCAGCGTCGCCTCGCAGACGGACACCGGGAAGCTCGATGGTTTCGAATCGGCCGGGTCGCTGGCGGTCGGCCGCTGGGCGACGGTCGCGGCGGCTGCGCGCAGCGTCATGCGCGACAGCTTGCCGTCGACGGTCAACTGCGGGCACAGCGGATCGCTGGCCGACGCGGGCGTGTAGTTCGTGATGACGCGCGCGATCGCCTGGTTCGCATCGCCGATCTCGACCCATGCGGCCTGGACGTTGGCCGACGCGCTGGCCGGATCGTCCGGCGTATCGATGTGATTCGAGCACGCGGAGAGCGTGGCGAGGGCAACCAGAGGGGCGCAACGTACGAGCAGCGCGCGCGTGAGGAATCGTCGCATGGGAGGGGAGGCACCGTAGGAAAGTCGTCAACGATACGCAGCGCGAATGTAAGAAATGTGAAAAAAACGGGGCGCGACGCAGGCGCGCACGGGCCGGCCTTGACTTCAAGCCGGCTTGAAGCAGCACAGTCCGGTTCGTCATCAATGAATCGGAAGGGGATCGACGATGGAAACCAACCGGCCCAACGAAGCGCAAGCCGCGCTATGGAACGGTCCGTCGGGGCGCGCGTGGGTCGATGCGCAGGCGCTGCTGGACCGGATGTTCGAGCCGTTCGAAACGCTGCTGGCGGCGGCCGCGGCCACGTCGTCAGCCACGCGCGTGCTCGATGTCGGCTGCGGCACCGGCGCCGTTACGCTCGCGATCGCGAGGCGGCTCGGCGCGAGCGCGCAGTGCACGGGCATCGACATTTCGGCGCGGATGATCGACGCCGCGCGGGCGCGTGCCGAACGCAGCGGCCTGCCTGCCCGGTTCGTGTGCGCGGACGTGCAGACGCATGCATTCGAGCCGGCGAGCGTCGACCTGATCGTGTCGCGTCTCGGCGTGATGTTCTTCGACGATCCGGTGCGGGCGTTCGCGAACCTGCGGCAGGCGGCGCGGCCCGCCGCGCAGATGCGGTTCGTCGCGTGGCGCGGCGCGGCCGACAACCCGTTCATGACGACGGCCGAGCGGGCGGTCGCGCCGCTGCTGCCGAACCTGCCCGCGCGGCAGCCCGGCGCGCCGGGGCAGTTCGCGTTCGGCGACCGCCAGCGGATCGCGTCGGTGCTGGCGTACAGCGGCTGGGCCGATGTTGCGATCGAGCCGGTCGAGCGGTCATGTGTGCTGCCGGAATCCGCGCTGGACGACTACGTTGCGCGGCTGGGCCCGGTCGGCCTGGCGTTGCTGGAGACGGACGAAGCGACGCGGCGGCGCGTGATCGATACGATGCGCGCGGCGTTCGAGCCGTACGTGCACGGCGCGGAGGTGCGCTTCGATGCGGCGTGTTGGCTCGTGACGGCGCGTGCGCCGTCCGCATGACGCGTCGCGTGAAAGCAGCGGATCAGGGAAGGGGCGACGGCCCGTTCGCCCCACATGCTGCGGTGTGCGCGTGACGAAGCGGGGCCTGCGGGTATCAGCGTTTGCGCGCGCGCAGCATCAGCCACGCGCAACCACCGGCCACCAGCGCGAGGCCGAGCAGCACGGCCTCGGCGCCGAGCGCGAAACCGGGCGGCATCTCGCCGCTGTTCGGCACCGGCGACAGGTTGCCGCCCATCGCGACGGCGCCGCCGGCGAGCAGCGCCGCGCAGACGCTCCAGTAGACCTTGCCGAGCGGCGCCGCGGCGCGGATCCGCCACAGCGCGAGGCCCGCGCCGCCGAGGTACAGCACGGCGAGGGTGCCGAGCGCGATGACGTCGGCCGCGCGGCTGTGCAGCAGCCCGCTCATTCGGCCTCCGTCGCGTGTCCCGGAGCCCGGCTCAGCAGGTGCGTGCGCTTGTCCGCGGCCAGCGACACGTAGCGTTCATATTGGCGCAGCACGTCGGCGATCACTTCGTCGCCGCGCAGGTATTCGACGTCGTAGCCGAGCCGGCCGTCCTCGAAGAACGTGACGATGCCATACACGTGCGCACGCGCTTCGTCTGGTTCGGCCGCCTCGCGCACCAGGAACGCGGCCGCGGATTTCGCGGTGACGCGCACGCCGTACACGAAATCGCGGTGTTCGGCGGTCGGCACGGTGAGCCGCACCGCATCGTCGCCGTCGCGCTGCACGTGCGCATCGACGCCGCTCGCGCGCAACTCGTCGGCGACCTTGCGCAGCGCGGGTTCGACCGTTTCCGCGACGAACTGGCGCGCCTCGGCCTCGGTCGTCTGCCGCAGGATGTGCGTCAGGCGATGGCGCCAGTGCTGGCCGGCCCAGAAGCTCGTTGCAGGCGCGACGTCCTGCGAATAGTGCGCGCGATCGGCCGCGAGCCCGCGCCACAGCCCGTAGCAGAGCGCGAGCATGATGATGGCCACCGGCAGCGCGGCGATCAGCGTCATCGCCTGCAGCGCGCCGAGCCCGCCCGCGACGAGCAGGACCGCGGCCGTCACGCCGAGCAGCGCGGCCCAGAACAGCCGCTGCCAGACCGGCGACTGCGCGCTGCCGCGCGTCGCGATCTGGTCGATCACGAACGCGCCCGAATCGGCGGACGTGACGAAGAACACCGCGATCAGCACGATCGCGACGATCGACAGCAGTTGCGGCAACGGCAGGAAATCGAAGAAGCGGAACAGCAGCGCATCGACGTTGGTCGCCGTCTGCGCGAGCGCGCCGGCCGCGCCGTGCGTATCGAGCCAGATCGCGCTGTTGCCGAACACGGTCATCCACACGAGGTTGAACGCGGTCGGCACCAGCAGCACGCCGATCACGAACTGGCGGATCGTGCGGCCGCGCGAGATGCGCGCGATGAACATGCCGACGAACGGCGACCACGACACCCACCATGCCCAGTAGAGGATCGTCCAGCCGCCGAACCAGCCTTCCTCGCGCGGCGGCGCATACGCATAGGTGCGGAACGACAGGTCGACGAGGCTCGACAGGTACTGGCCGATGTTGTCGCCGAGCGCGCGCAGCAGGAAGGCCGTCGGGCCCGCGATGACCACGAAGGCGAGCAGCAGGAACGCGAGCAGCAGGTTCAGCTCGGACAGCCGGCGCACGCCCTTGTCGAGGCCGGTCGCGGCCGACACGCCCGCGAGGATCACGACCACCGCGACGAGCCCGATGCGGAACAGGTTGCTGCCCGTGTCCCACCCGGCGACCGTATGCAGGCCCGCGCTCAGCTGCATCACGCCGTAGCCGAGCGTCGTCGCGATCCCGGCGACCGTGCCGACCAGCGCGAACGCATCGACGGTATGGCCGATCCAGCCGTTGATGCGCTCGCGCAGCACCGGATACAGCCCCGAGCGCAGCGTCAGCGGCAGGTTGTAGCGGAAGCCGAAGTACGCGAGCACGAGCCCCATCAGCCCGTAGATCGCCCACGCATGGAAGCCCCAGTGGAAGAAGGTCATCAGCATCGCCTCGCGCGCGGCGGCAGGCGTGCCGGGGTCGACGGTCGGCGGCTTCAGGAAGTGCTGCATCGGCTCGCCGACGCCGAAGTACATCAGGCCGATGCCCATGCCGGCCGCGAACAGCATGGCCGTCCACGACACGAAGCTGAATTCGGGTTCGGCATCGTCGGGGCCGAGCCGGATATTGCCGAAGTCGCTGGCGGCGATCAGCACGAGAAACACGAGGAAGCCGGTGACGGCGAGCACGTAGAACCAGTCGAAACGTGCGATGACCCATTGCTGGCCGGCGGAGAACAGCGCACCGGCTTCGCTCGGGTGCAGTGCGCATACGACGAGTAGTGCGCCGATGACGGCGAGCGCCGGCAGGACGACCTGCGGCTTGAATGTCGTGCGGGGCATGGGACGGGAATCCGGCATGGCGGGCATCCAGTTGTGGGCGCAACGAGGCGCGACGCCGCCCGGCGCGCCTGTGGCGCGTCGGACCCTGATACGGCGTGCGTCGAGTGTACCGCGGTGTCAGGACTGCAAGAAGGGGGCATGCAGAAGGGGTAAACCTGACGAATTGTAAGGTATCGCGGCGATCGAGAAAACCCGCGCGGTGTGCGTGGCGGGCCGGCGGGGCGGGGAAAACGGCGGCGCGAAGGCAGCGGCGAACGCGGATCGGGCGCCCGGACGGGCACGCACGGCATGCGTATCGTCCGGGCACAGGCGGCGCGCCGAAGGCGCCGCCGGGCGGGTTTCAGAACGTGACGGCGATCCCGGCCATGCCGACGAACTGGCCGTGCGTGGTCGACGGCGTGAGCTGCTGCGAATCGCCGACGATCGGCGCCGCGTCGACGATGTGGCCGGCGCCTTGCGCGCCGAGCGTCTGCCCGCTCGAATGCGTGTACGCCTGCAGCGCGTAGAGCGTCGTGCGTTTCGACAGGCTGTACGACTCCTTCAGCGAATATTGTTGATAACGGGCCGCGCTCGCGACACCGTTTGCCTTCGATGCGAGCGTGTACGCGAAGGCGCCGGCCACCGAGAACGTCGGCGTGAAGCGGTATGCGGCAAGCGCGCCGTAGGTGTTGAACACTGCCGTGTCGGTGAACGCCGAGCCGTTGCCGGGCAAGTACTTCACGTTCGAATAGTTGAGCCCCAGCGTCAGGTCGCCGAGCGTGTAGTTGCCGGCCGCCGCCACCTGTTCGACCGCTTTCGCGCTCAGGTAGCCCTGGTTCAGCACGGACACCGCGAAGCTGCCCGACGACGCGGTGGCCGGATTCAGGAAGCCGGCGGACGAGCCCGAGCTGTTGATCCGCAGGTAGCCGGCCGCGATGCCGACCGGCCCGTTCGCGTAGCGCAGCGCGGCGCTGAACGTGTTGCCCTTGCCGGTCGCGCCGGCAATGCCGCCGAACGCGTACATTGCGCTCGCGGTCAGCCCGGCGAAGGTCGGGGACGTATAGGTAACCGAATTGTTGACGCGGATCGTCGTGTCGAGGCCGTCGATGTCGCCCGGATGGGCCCCGGTGGCGCCGGTCAGCCAGCTGCTCGACGCGTACGGGCCGACCAACAGGAAGTAGGGGGTGTACTGGCGGCCGGCCGTGACCGTGCCGTAGCTGGCGTTGCGCAGGCCGACGAAGGCCTGGCGATTGAAGATCGTGCCGGCGGCGGCCTGCGCGCCCGTATTCAGGTTGAACCCGGCCTGGAGGTCGAAGATCGCGTGCGTGCCGCCGCCGAGATCCTCGTCGCCGCGCAGCCCGAACTTCGACGCGTACAGGTTGCCGTCGCGCATGTAGACGTTCGAATGTCCCTGCTGGTTGTTCACGTACGCGAGCGAATCGTCGACGACGCCGTACAGCGTCACGCTGCTCTGCGCATGAGCGGCGGTCGTACCGAGCGACGCGGTCGATAAAATGAGGATTGCATAACGGTTGACGGGTGCTTTCATTGTCGATCTCCGGGGTGCTTCATCTTTTCAAGGGGAGGTTGAATGCCTCCTCTGTGGCAGGCGGCGGACCGCGCGAACGGCCCGCCTGATCGGGGCTGCTTGCGATTCAGTGGTTCAGCGGTCGAACGCGACGACGAGGCGGCGCCATGCGCCGTCCCGCGCATCCTGCTCGACACGTGCGCCGCGCACGGTCACCGGGCCTTGCAGCGACGCGGGCAGCAGGATCTCGACGCGCTCGGCCGGGCGCGCCGGGCGGCCGTCCCAGCGGACCGACACGCCGAGCACGCCGGACGCCTCGCGGCCGGTCTCGATGCGCCACAGTCCGTATTCGCCGTCGCGCCATGCTTCCGTCTCGCCGTCGTCCTCGACGCATTCGCCATACGCGACGCCATCCTCGATCCGTGGTGCGACGAGGAAGCCGCGCGTGTCGGCGCGCGCCCCGAAATGCTGTTCCGCGACGTTCAGCGGCAGCACGCGGCCTTCGCGCAGCAGCATCACCGGCGTGTCGAGCGGTGCGGGCAGCGTCACGCTCGCGCCGCCGTCGAACGACTGCGCACTCGCGCAGCAGGTCCAGCGTGCGCCCGACGGCAGATACACCGTGCGCTCGGTCTGGCCGGGATCGACGACCGGCGCGACCAGCAGCGCGTCGCCGAGCATCATGTCGTCGCACGCGTCGTAGCAGCGCGCATCGCCGGGGAAATCGGCGAGCGTCGGCCGCAGCACGGGCTCGTAGCGCGTCGTCGACAGCCACAGCAGGTGATAGAGGTAGGGCAGCAGCCGGTAGCGCTGCTTGATCAGCGACGCGATCTGCGCGGTGATCTCCGGGTACATCCACGGTTCGTTGACGGTGCCGTCGTCGTTCCACGAATGGATGCTGAAACGCGGCATGAAGATGCCGAACTGCACCCAGCGCAGCAGCAGTTCCGGCGACGGCGCGGGGCCGGAGAAGCCGCCGATGTCGTGGCCGATGTTCGACACGCCCGACAGCGCGAGCCCGAGGCCCATCTTCAGGTTGTAGCGCAGCGTTTCCCACGACGTGTAGTTGTCGCCGGACCACGTCTGCACGTAGCGCTGCATGCCCGCGCCGCCGGAGCGCGACACGAGGAACGGCCGCCGCGCCGGCGCATGCGCGCGCTGCGCGTCGCGCGACGCACGCATCATCAGCATCGTCTGCAGCACCTTCGCTTCGCGCGCCGGGAACGGCTGGCCGAAGCCGTGCGCGATCGCGTCGGGCGACCAGATCTCGTATTCGTTGTTGTCGTTCCAGGTCGATTCGATCCCGTATTCCAGCAGCGCCGACGTGACCTGCTCGCGCCACCAGCGGTATGCGTCCGGCTGCGTGAAGTCGAGGTACGCGCCGACTTCGTCCCAGAACTGCACCCACGCGGGCTCGCCGGACGCCGAGCGGATCAGCAGCCCGCGCTGCGCGGCGTCGTCGAAGGCCGGATGGTCGCGCAGCAGGCACGGCTTGATGTTCGCGCACAGGCGGATGCCATGGTCGCGATAGTGCTGCACGAAACCTTTCGCATCGGGAAACTTGTCGCGGTTCCAGTTGAACACGTAGCGCTTCGCGCCGATCGACGTATAGCCCGACGACAAGTGGAACGAATCGCACAGGATGTCGTGCGCGTCGCACTGCTCGACGAACTGGTTCATCTGCCGCTGCGCGTCCGGCGCATCGGTGTAGCTCATCGTCGAGCCCGAATAGCCGAGCCCCCATTTCGGCGTGCGCGCGGGGCGCCCGGTCAGCCACGTGAAGCGCCGCGCGGCCGCGAGCGGCGTATCGGGCGACGCGATGAAGTAGTAGTCGAGATCGCCGTGCTCGGCGACGAAATAGCGGTACGGGCCGTGATAGTTGTCGAGCTCGCGGCCCATGTCGAACGAGCAGTCCGACAGCGTGTCGTAGAACAGCCCGAAGCCCTGGCATGCATCGGGCGACCACGTGATGTAGAACGGGATGTGCTTGTACAGCGGGTCCGTGTGTTTCGCGCTGTAGCCCATCGCGTCGATGTTGCGCATCTCGAAGCGTGTGCCCGTGCGGTCGAGTTCGCCCGCGCGTTCGCCGAGGCCGAAGACCTGGTCGCCGCGCTCGCGGGCGACGTAGTGATACACGCGGTCGTCCCACCAGCCGAAGTTGTACGCCTGCGTCGCGCGGTCGGCGAGTGCGACGCGCCATGCGCCATCCGCGCCGCGCATCGACCACGTGCAATGGCCGCCTTGCCGGCGCACCGCGAGCCGGATCCGCGCGGTTTCGATGCGCACGCCGTCGTCGTCCTCGGTCAGTTCGTACCCGGGCAGCGTGAAGTCGCTCAGGTCGAGGCGGTCGCGGCCGTCGAGCGGCACGTCGTCGAGACCGGGCGCGATGGTCCACGTGCGCGGGTTGCGCGCGGTCGCGTCGGGCAGCACGCGCACCCGCACGATGTCGTCCTCGAGCACGAAGATTTCGACGGTGGCGCCCGTATCGGACGCGAGCAGCACACGGTTCGCGTGGTGGCTGTCGACGCGGAACACGGGCGGATGAAGAAGCGAAGTCATGAATGCGATTCCTGGTAAAGGCGGAGATCAGGCGTGCTGCGCGAGCAGGCGTTCCTGCTTCGACTGGCCGCGGATCAGCACCGCGAGCAGCGTGACGCCGATGATGTCGAACAGGCCGAGGCACGCGAACAGCGGCGCATAGCCGATCTTGTCGGCGAGCGCGCCGACCAGCAGCGAGAAGCCGAGGCCGCCGATCCACGCGGCCATCCCGGCGAAGCCGCTCGCGGTGCCGACTTCCTCGGGGTCGAACACGTCGGCCGACAGCGTGTTGACGAGCGCGGAGATCATCTGGTGCGCGAAGCCGCCGACGCAGAAGAGTGCGATCGCGGTGTACGGCGACGACGCGAGCCCGATCATCGCCGGCCCGAGCATCAGCAGCGCGCCGAGCGCGACGCCCGCGACGCGCGACCACACGAGCGGCAGCTTGAAGCGATTCGCGAGGTAGGGCGACAGGTAGCCGCCCGCGATGCCGCCCAGGTCGGCCGCGAGAAACGGCATCCACGCGAACACCGCGATCTGCGTGAGCGGCATGTGGCGCTCGGTCGCGAGGTACAGCGGAATCCAGAAGCTGAAAGTTTGCCACGCGGGTTCCGCGAAGAAGCGCGGCAGCGCGATGGCCCAGAAGCGCCGGGCGGTGACGACGTCGCGGATGCGGCGCGTCGACACGGGCGGCATCGTGGCCTGGCCGTCGCGGATCAGCGTGCGCTCCTGCGGCGTGATGCGCGGATGAGCGGCCGGCGAACGGTACTGCGTGTACCACAGCGCGGCCCACACGAACCCGAGCGCGCCGGTGGCCATGAACGCGGCCTGCCAGCCGAACCGCATCGACAGGAACACGACGAGCGGCGGCGCGATCGCGGCGCCGAGCGACGTGCCCGCGTTGAAGTAGCCGACCGCGACGGATTTCTCGCGATCGGGAAACCACTCGGCGACGGCCTTCATCCCCGATGGAATCGCGGCGGCCTCGAACAGGCCCAGCAAGCCGCGCAGGATGCCGAGCGACAGCCAGCCCGACGCGAAGCCGTGCGCGACGCCGACCACCGACCACAGCATCGCGAACAGCGCGAACCCGAGCCGCAGCCCGATCAGATCGACGATGAACCCGCATACCGGCTGCATGATCGTGTAGCCGATCTGGAACGCGCCGACGATGTACGAGTACTGCTGCGTCGAGATCGCGAACACCTGCTTGAGTTCGGGCGCGAGCACCGCGAGGGAATTCCGTGCGAGGTAGTTGAGGATCGTGCCGAGACACACGAGCACGATGATCCACCAGCGCAACGCCTTGACTGTCTTCACTGCTGTCTCCTGTCAGGCAGGGCGGGCGCGCGGCGCCTGCCCGGTCCGTGAGGGCCATCCATTCGAGATGGCTCGTTTCGTTTATTCGTACGATGTCCGATCTTGATGCGCGCCGGTTTTACCCGGTTTATATCGAAATCACGGTGTTCGAGCGAACATTCCGCCGTCATCAAACTGCAATGTTATCTGACGACTGATCATTTTCGAACATCCTATGTTCGAATGCGAATCCGGTCAACGTGAATCTGCATTCGAACGAACCTGCTCGGGGTTTTCCCGATGGCGGACGGCAAGCCGATGAGCGGCGACACCCGGCGCTCGGCCGCCAGAGGCCCGTGCGGCGGGGCCGGGCGATCTTCCGGACGGTCGATGGACACCCGGCGGGGCGTGACAACCCTGATGAAAATTTATTTCTTTTTTCGAGATAGATTGTGTAAATTGATTTTCATCCACCTTGCAACGACCCTTCGCATGACGCCTCTCGTTCCGCACGATGTCAGTCACGACGAACCCGCGATCGCCGAGCGGATCGCGTCGGCGATGCCGTTGATGACGCCGATTCACCGGCGCATGGGCGAGTTCGTGCTCGCGAACCCGTTTCGCGCGGCGACGATGCGGATCGACGAGCTCGCGCAGGCCGTGAATGCATCGATCGCGACCGCGAACCGCTTCGCGAAGGCGCTCGGTTTCGACGGCTATCCGGCGATGCGCGCCGCGCTCGTGCGCGGCTTCGAGGCCACGCTCGGACCGGTCGAACGGCTGCGTTCCGCGCAGGAGCAGGAGTCCGGCGTGCGCGGCGCCGCGTGGATCGACGCGGTATTCGACCAGGCTGCCGCCAACATCGAGAACACGCGTGCGCAACTGGACGCGGCCGATGTCGAGGCGGCGGTCGAGGCGATCGTCGGCGCGCGGCGCGTGCTGATTCTCGGCGCCGGGTCGAGCGCGTTTCTCACCGGCCTGATGGAGCACGGACTGTCCGTCTGCCATGACAGCGTGCAGTCGCTCGCGCTGCTCGGCGGCCCGTCGCACGCGGCGCGGCGCCTGTACACGGCCGATTCGCGCGATCTCGTGATCGCGCTCGCGTTTCCGCGCTACGTGAAGGACACGATCGAGCTGGCCCGTCGCGCGGCGGCGCGCGGGGCGCGCGTGCTCGGCATCTCCGACGGCCCGCAATCGCCGCTCGCGCCGATCGCGTCGCTGAACCTGTACGTCAAGGCCGAACGGCGTTTCGCGGCCACGTCGGAAGCCGCCGTGCTGACGATGATCGAGGCGCTGATCGATGCGGTCGCGCTGCGCACGCACCGGTCCGCGAAATCCGCCGCCGAGATGACCGAATTCCTGCTGCCGTGGCTCGTGCAGCCGCAAGCGGCGCTGCCGGCCACCAACCCTTCTTCCCCACGTCCGAAAAAATCATGACTTCACCCGCGATCGTCGCGATTCACGGCGGCGCAGGCACGATCCTGCGCGAAGCGATGGATACCGACACCGAACGTCGGTACCGCGCCGAACTCACCGCGATCCTGCAGGCCGCGCAGCGCGTGCTGGCCGATGGCGGCAGCGCGCTCGACGCCGTCACCGTCGCGGTGCGGATGCTCGAGGACTGCCCGCTGTTCAACGCCGGGCGCGGCGCCGTGTATACGGCCGAAGGCAAGCACGAACTCGACGCGGCGGTCATGGACGGCGCGACGCTCGGCGCCGGTGCGATCTGCTGCGCGACCCGCGTGCGCAACCCGGTGCTCGCCGCGCGGCGCGTGATGGAGGCGAGCGAGCACGTGCTGTTCGCCGGCGCGGGCGCCGATGCGTTCGCCGCCGCGCAGGGGCTCGAACTCGCGGAACCCGGCTACTTCGACACCGAATCGCGGCATGCGCAGTGGGTGAAGGCGCGCGCGGCGGCCGGCGCGATGCTCGATCACGATGCGGCGACGTTCGTGTTCGGCCAGTCGCAGCAACAGCCGCAGCCGGCCGAGCCGCTCGATCCGGACCGCAAGCACGGCACGGTCGGCGCGGTCGCGTGCGACCTGAACGGCCACATCGCGGCGGCGACGTCGACGGGCGGCATCACGAACAAGCAGCCGGGGCGCGTCGGCGATTCGCCGATCATCGGCGCCGGCTGCTACGCGGACGACGCGACCTGCGCGGTCTCGTCGACGGGCACCGGCGAGATGTTCATGCGGCTCGCGACGGCCTACGACGTCGCCGCGCAGATCGCGTATCGCGGCGCGTCGCTCGCCGACGCCGCGCACGACGTCGTGATGAACAAGCTGCCGCGTCTCGCGGGCCGCGGCGGGATCATCGCGGTCGACGCACAGGGCAACGTCGCGATGCCGTTCAACACCGAAGGGATGTACCGCGGCTACGCGCGCGTCGGTGAAGCGCCGGTCGTCGGCATCTACCGCGACGACGCGGCCTGATTCCGGATCGCACGAGGAGACACGCATGACTTCGAGCCGTAACCCGTCGCCGCTGGCGCTGCCCGAGCAGCGCGTGGTGGCCGTCGACGACCTGTCGGTCACGTTCCGCCGCGAAGGCGCGACGTTCGACGCGGTGCGCAACGTGTCGTTTCACGTCGATCGCGGCGAGACGCTCGCGATCGTCGGCGAATCGGGCTCGGGCAAGTCGGTCACGTCGCTCGCGCTGATGCGCCTCGTCGAGCACGGCGGCGGCGAGATCACGAGCGGACGGATCGCGTTCCGGCGCCGTGGCGGCGCGCTGGTCGATCTCGCGCAGGCGAGTGCCGCGACGATGCGCGGCATCCGCGGCGCGGACATCGCGATGATCTTTCAGGAGCCGATGACGTCGCTGAACCCGGTGTTCACCGTCGGCGACCAGATCAGTGAGGCGATCGCGCTGCACCAGTCGAAGGGCACGGCCGAAGCGCGCGCGGAGGCGCTGCGGCTGCTCGATCTGGTGCGCATCCCGGAAGCGCGCCGCGTGTTCGCGCGCTATCCGCACCAGTTGTCGGGCGGGATGCGGCAGCGTGTGATGATCGCGATGGCGCTGTCGTGCCGGCCCGCGCTGCTGATCGCCGACGAGCCGACGACCGCGCTCGACGTGACGATCCAGGCGCAGATCCTGCAACTGGTGCGCGGGCTGCAGGACGAAATGAACATGGGCGTGATCTTCATCACGCACGACATGGGCGTGGTGGCCGAAGTCGCCGACCGCGTGCTCGTGATGTACCGCGGCGAGAAGGTCGAGGAGGGCGAGTCGGACCGCATCTTCGCGACGCCCGCGCATCGCTACACGCGCGCGCTGCTCGCGGCCGTGCCGCGGCTCGGCTCGATGCAGGGCACCGACGCCCCCGAGAAATTCCCGCTGCTGAAGGTGGACGGCACCAGCGCGACGGCGCCGGCCCCGACCACGGCGCCCGCCGCGAACGACGCGCAGCCGCCCGTCGATCACGCCGCGCCGCCGATCCTGCGCGTGCGCGATCTCGTCACGCGCTTTCCGGTGAAGAGCGGCGTGTTCGGCCGTGTGTCGCAATACGTGCATGCGGTCGAGCGCGTGAGCTTCGAGCTGCGCGCGGGCGAGACGCTCGCGCTCGTCGGCGAATCGGGCTGCGGCAAGTCGACCACCGGTCGTTCGCTGTTGCGCCTCGTCGAATCGCAAAGCGGCTCGATCGAATTCGACGGCCGCGACATCAGCGCGCTGAAGGGCCCGGACCTGCAGGCGCTGCGCCGCAACATCCAGTTCATCTTCCAGGACCCGTTCGCCTCGCTGAACCCGCGCCTGACCGTCGGCTTCTCGATCATGGAGCCGCTGCTCGTGCACGGCGTCGCGAGCGGCGCCGAGGCGCAGGCGCGCGTCGACTGGCTGCTCGACAAGGTCGGCCTGCCGCCGGAAGCCGCGCGCCGCTATCCGCACGAATTCTCGGGCGGGCAGCGCCAGCGGATCGCGATCGCGCGTGCGCTCGCGCTGAACCCGAAGGTCGTGATCGCCGACGAGTCGGTGTCGGCGCTCGACGTGTCGGTGCAGGCGCAGATCGTCAACCTGATGCTCGACCTGCAGCGCGAGCTCGGCGTCGCGTACCTGTTCATCTCGCACGACATGGCGGTGGTCGAGCGCGTCAGCCATCGCGTCGCGGTGATGTATCTGGGCCAGATCGTCGAGCTCGGCCCGCGCCGCGCGGTGTTCGAGGCGCCGCAGCATCCGTACACGAAGAAGCTGATGAGCGCGGTGCCGGTCGCCGATCCCGCGCGCCGGCATGCGCCGCGCCAGCTCGCGGCGGACGAGATTCCGAGCCCGATCCGCGCGGTCGGCGACGAGCCGGTCGTCGCGCCGCTCGTCGCGGTCGGTCCCGATCATTACGTCGCGACGCATCGCGTCGGCGGCGCGTATTGAGTGGTGGAGTCGTGCGCCGCGATGACGGCGCGCGAATCAGCAGGCAGTCGAAACCGAAACGCCCGTGAGGCGTCACCGATTCACCGATAGGAGCCCAGCAAAATGACCCAGCAGCATCCGTTTCCGATGTTTCGTCCGCGCGCCTGCTTCGTCGCGCTCGCCGGCGCGTTCGCGCTGTCGGCCGCGCTGCCCGCGTTCGCGCAGCAGACCGCGGTGATGGCGGTGGATTCGACCTTCACGACGATGGACCCGTACGACGCGAACGACACCGTGTCGCAGGCCGTCGTCAAGTCGTTCTACCAGGGGCTGTTCGGCTTCGACAAGGACATGAAGCTCGTCAACGTGCTCGCGACCGGCTACGAGGCCAGCCCCGACGCGAAGACGTACACGATCAAGCTGCGCCCGGGCGTGAAGTTCCACGACGGCACCGATTTCAACGCGGCGGCCGTGAAGGCCAACTTCGACCGCGTGACCGATCCCGCGAACCACCTGAAGCGCTACAACATGTTCCGCGTGATCGAGAAGACCGAGGTCGTCGATCCGACCACGGTGAAGGTCACGTTGCGCGAGCCGTTCTCGGCGTTCATCAACACGCTCGCGCACCCGTCGGCCGTGATGATCTCGCCGGCCGCGCTGAAGAAGTGGGGCCGCGACATCGCGCTGCATCCGGTCGGCACCGGGCCGTTCGAGTTCGTCGAATGGAAGCAGACCGACGACCTGAAGGTGAAGAAGTTCGCCGGCTACTGGAAGAAGGGCTATCCGAAGATCGACGCGATCGACTGGAAGCCGGTGGTCGACAACAACACGCGCGCGGCGCTGATGAAGACGGGCGAAGCCGATTTCGCGTTCCGCATTCCGTTCGAGCAGGCGGCCGACCTGAAGGGCAACGCAAAGGTCGACGTCGTCGAGCGGCCGTCGATCGTGCAGCGCTACGTCTCGCTGAACATGCTGCAGAAGCCGTTCGACAACCCGAAGGTGCGCCAGGCGCTGAACTACGCGGTGAACAAGGAAGCGCTCGCGAAGGTCGCGTTCTCCGGCTTCGCGACGCCATCGACCGGCGTGGTGCCGCAGGGCGTCGATTACGCGACGAAGCTCGGCCCCTGGCCGTACGATCCGGCGAAGGCGCGTGCGCTGCTGAAGGAAGCCGGCTATCCGAACGGTTTCGAGACGACGCTGTGGTCCGCCTATAACAACTCGACGTCGCAGAAGGCGATCCAGTTCGTGCAGCAGCAGCTCGCGCAGGTCGGCGTGAAGGTGCAGGTGCAGGCGCTGGAAGCCGGCGAGCGCGTCGCGAAGGTCGAGAGCGCGCCGGATCCGGCGAAGGCGCCGGTGCGGATGTACTACATCGGCTGGTCGTCGTCGACGGGCGAGGCGAACTGGGCGATCACGCCGCTGCTGGCCGGCGCGTCGGCGCCGCCGAAGCTCGTCAACACCGCGTACTACAAGAGCGACACGGTCGACGGCGACCTGACGAAGGCGCTCGAGACGGTCGACCGCACGAAGAAGGCCGAGCTCTACGCCGACGCGCAGAAGCAGATCTGGGCCGATGCGCCGTGGATCTTCCTCGTGCAGGAGAAGATCGTGTATGCGCGCAGCAAGCGGTTGCAGGGCGCGTACGTGATGCCGGACGGCTCGTTCAACTTCGACGAGATCTCGCTGAAATGACGGCGGTTTGCCCGCCACGCAGTGCCGGCGGCGCGAGCCGCCGGTGCGCTGATTCGATCGGTGTCCCATGCTGAATTTCCTCGTCAAACGCCTGTTCGGCCTGCTGCCCACGCTCGCGATCGTCGCGGTGCTGGTGTTCCTGTTCGTGCACCTGCTGCCGGGCGACCCGGCGCGGCTCGCGGCCGGCCCCGAAGCCGACGACGCGACGGTCGCGCTGGTGCGCGCCGATCTCGGGCTCGACCGGCCGCTGCCCGCGCAGTTCGCGAATTTCTTCACGAAGATCGCGCACGGCGATTTCGGCATGTCGACGCGCAGCAAGCGGCCGGTCTCGACCGAGATCGGCGAACGCTTCATGCCGACGCTGATGCTGACGCTCGTCAGCATGGTGTGGTCGACGCTGCTCGGCATGGCGATCGGGATCGCGTCGGCGGTCTGGCGCAATCGCTGGCCCGATCGCCTCGGGATGACGATCGCGGTGTCGGGCATCTCGTTTCCCGCGTTCGCGCTCGGCATGCTGCTGATGGAAGTGTTCTCGGTGAAGCTCGGCTGGCTGCCGGTCGTGCCGGACGGCTCGTGGAAGAGCTACGTGCTGCCGTCGCTGACGCTCGGCGCGGCGGTCGCGGCCGTGATGGCGCGTTTCACGCGCGCATCGTTCGTCGAGGTGCTGAACGAGGACTTCGTGCGCACCGCACGCGCGAAGGGCGTGCACGAGCCGATGGTCGTGCTCAAGCACTGCCTGCGCAACGCGATGATCCCGGTCGTCACGATGATGGGGCTGCAGTTCGGCTTCCTGCTCGGCGGCTCGATCGTCGTCGAGGTCGTGTTCAACTGGCCGGGGCTCGGCCGCCTGCTCGTCGACGCGGTGACGATGCGCGACTACCCGGTGATCCAGGCGATCGTGCTGCTGTTCTCGCTGGAATTCATCCTGATCAACCTGACCGTCGACGTGCTGTACGCGGTCATCAACCCGACCATCCGGTTCAAGTGAGGCGCGCATGAACGCGACTGTCCAGACCGCGGCGCCGGCCGCACCGACCGCGATCCGCACGCCGTGGCGCGAATTCTGGCGCAAATTCCGCAAGCAGACCGTCGCGCTCGTCGCGGGCGGCTTCGTGCTGGCGCTCGTCGTGCTGGCGTTCGTCGGCCCGCACATCGTGCCGTTCGATCCGGAGAACTATTTCGACTACGACGCGCTGAACGCGGGGCCGTCGGCCGTGCACTGGTTCGGCGTCGATTCGCTCGGCCGCGACATCTTCAGCCGGATCGTCGCGGGCACGCGCATCTCGCTCGCGGCCGGCTTCTTCTCGGTGGCGCTCGGCGCGGTGATCGGCACGTTCTTCGGGCTGCTCGCCGGCTACTACGAAGGCTGGTGGGACCGCATCACGATGCGCATCGCCGACGTGCTGTTCGCGTTCCCGGGCATCCTGCTCGCGATCGGCGTGGTCGCGATCCTCGGCAACGGGATGGTCAACGTGATCTGCGCGGTCGCGATCTTCAGCATCCCGGCGTTCGCGCGGCTCGTGCGCGGCAACACGCTGATGCTCAAGCACATGACCTACGTCGAGGCCGCGCGCAGCATCGGCGCGTCCGACTGGACGATCATCATGCGGCACATCCTGCCGGGCACCGTGTCGTCGGTCGTCGTCTACTTCACGATGCGGATCGGCACGTCGATCATCACCGCCGCGAGCCTGTCGTTCCTCGGGCTCGGCGCGCAGCCGCCGACGCCGGAGTGGGGCGCGATGCTCAACGAGGCGCGCGCGGACATGGTGACGGCGCCGCACATCGCGGTGTTCCCGAGTCTCGCGATCTTCCTGACCGTGCTCGCGTTCAACCTGCTCGGCGACGGGCTGCGCGACGCGCTCGACCCGAAGCTGGAGCGCCGTTGATGCGGGCTGCACCGATGTGGACGGCGACGCTGCCGGCCGGGCCGCGCGGCACGATCGCCGACGTGCCGGGGGTGACGGTCGGCCATTGCACGCTGGATGCCGGCAACGTGCAGACGGGCGTGACCGTCGTGAAGCCGCATCCGGGCGACGTGTACCGCAGCAAGGTGCCGGCGGGGGCCGCCGTGATCAACGGTTTCGGCAAGAGCGTCGGGCTCGTGCAGGTCGACGAACTCGGCACGCTCGACACGCCGATCGCGCTGACCAACACGTTCGGCGTCGGCGCGGTCGCCCAGGCGCAGATCCGCGCGGCGATCGCGGCGAATCCGCGGATCGGCCGAGACTGGTCGACCGTCAATCCGCTCGTGTTCGAGTGCAACGACGGTTACCTGAACGACATCCAGGTGTTCGCGGTCACCGCCGCGCATTACGACGACGCGTGCCGCGCGGCGTCGCGCGACGTCGTCCGCGGCGCGGTCGGCGCCGGACGCGGGATGTCGTGCTTCGACCTGAAAGGCGGGATCGGTTCGGCGTCGCGCGTGGCCGTCGCGGCCGGCCGCCCCTATACGGTCGGCGCGCTCGTGCTCGCGAATTTCGGCCGGCTGCCGATGCTGACGCTCGGCGGCGTGCCGCTCGGGCGCATCGTCGCGCAACGGCGCGCGGCCGAAGCGGCGCACGCTGCGCCGCCCGAGCAGGGCTCGATCATCCTGCTGCTGGCCACCGATGCGCCGCTCGACGCGCGGCAGCTGTCGCGGCTCGCGCGTCGCGCGGGGGCGGGGCTGGCCCGTACGGGCTCCGTCTACGGGCATGGCAGCGGCGACATCGCGCTCGCGTTCTCGACCGCCTACACGATCGCGCACGACGCGTCGACGATCGCGCTGCCGGCCCTCGTCGCGGATGCGGCGCTCGATCCGCTGTTCATGGCCGCGGCCGAAAGCGTCGAACACGCGATCGCCGACGCCTTGCTGCAGGCGGTGACGGTCGCGGGGCGCGACGGCCACGTGCGGCAAGCGCTGCGCGACGCGGTGCCCGATCTCGCCCGGCTGTTCAACGAAGACAACGAAGGACGTTTGACCCAGTCATGAAGATCCTGATCTCGACCGACATCGAGGGTGTCGCCGGCGTATTCGCCGTCGAGCAGACGCGCGCCGGCAATCCGGAATACGAACGCGCGCGCCGCTGGATGACCGCCGAGGCGAACGCGGCGATCGAAGGCGCGTTCGCGGGCGGTGCGCAGGCCGTCTGGGTCAACGATTCGCATGGCGGCTTTCGCAACCTGCTGCCCGACGGACTCGATGCGCGCGCACGCGTCGTGCTCGGCAAGCCGCGCCCGCTCGGGATGATGGCGGGCCTCGAACAGCAGCCCGATCTCGTGTTCATGATCGGCTATCACGCGAAATCGCAGACGCGTGGCGTGCTCGCGCACACGATCAACAGCTTTGCGTTCACACAGGTGTGGCTGAATGGCGTCGAGCTCGGCGAGGCCGGCCTGTACGGCGCGCTGGCGCGCGAATACGGCGCGCATGTCGCGCTCGCGACCGGCGACGACGTATTCGCCGACGAAACGCAGCCGCTGTTTCCGGACGCGCGTGTCGAGACGGTCAAGACGGCCGGCGGCGCGTCGAGCGGCGAGACGCTGACGCCCGCCGCCTCGTGTGCGCGGATCGCGACCGCCGCGCGCGAAACGGTCGCGCGGGCGCTGTCGGCCGGCGTGCGCGCCGGCGCGCATCGACCGGCGCCGGCGGCGTGCACGCTGCGCGTGCAGACGGCCGCGCTCGCCGACCTGTTCTGCGTGCTGCCGTCGCTCGAGCGCGTCGATGCGGTGACGCTGCGTTTCGATGGGCCGTCGGTCGAGCATGTGGTGCGCACGCTGAACAGCCTGTCGGCGATGTCGTTCATGCTGCGTTGACGCGTGCCGTGACGATGTGCGCCGGCGCGCGGCCGAGCGCGACGCGGTCGGGCGGGCCGTCGCGGCGAGCGGGAATGCTTCCATCGTCGCGGCCAGCGCGAGCGGGGTTGCGTTGACCGGACGTGGAGCGGATCGTGGATCATTCGAAGGTAACCGGCCTTTGATATCGGATCATTGATGATGGAATTCGAGCCGTGAGAAATACGCTGCTAGATCCCTACGAACACATTCCCCGGAGCGTGGTCGTGCTCGCCAACGACTTCGCGGCGGGCACGACGTTTCCGGATCACGCGCACGTGCGCGGGCAATTCGCGTTCGCGTCGCGCGGCACGATCAGCGTGTCGACGCCGCACGGGCGCTGGCTGGTGCCGCCGCAGCGCGCGTGCTGGGTGCCGGCCGGCGTGCGGCACGAAATGACGATGGCCGGGCCGGTCACGATGCTCAACGCGTTCGTATCCATCGATGCCGCGCAGGCGGCCGGCCTGCCGGCCCAGTGCGGCGTATATGGCGTGTCGCCGCTGCTGCGGCAACTGCTCGACGATGCGGTCGACCTGCCGGCGATGTACGACGTCGACGGCCGCGCGGGCAAGCTGATGGATCTGCTGGTCGCGGAAATCGCGACGATGCCGCGCCTTTCGCTGCATGCGCCGCTGCCGGCCGACGCACGGCTGGCGAAGGTGTGCCGCCACCTGTTCGCGGCGCCGTCGATCGACGCCGATCTCGACCGGGTCGCGGCCGACGCGGGCGTGAGCCGCCGCACGTTCACGCGGCAGTTCCGCGCGCAGACGGGCGTGAGTTTCGCCGCATGGCGCCAGCAGGTGTGCATGCTCGCGGCGATTGCCCGCCTGACCGACGGGCAGCCGGTGACGCGCGTCGCGCTCGATCTCGGCTACGCGAGCGCGAGTGCGTTCACGTCGGCGTTTCGCCGCATCCTGGGCGATACGCCGAGCCGCTATCTGGAGATGCGTCGCTAGGCGCCGCGACCCGCCGCAAGCTCTGCTGGTACGCGGGCCGCCGCGCCAAAAAAATACGCGTCCGCCACCTTCGGCCAGACGCGTTTAAAGGCACTCTGTCTGAAAAAATGCGCGGGCCGCCGGCTGGGCAGCGTCGCGCATGACGCATGCAATTGTTTCTTATTACGATTTAATCATGCCGGTGTGTTGCGGATAACGAAGCATACGCCGTATAACGCGCAAACGATATCGTGTCGGCCCCATGATTGATGTGCTGTTGCAGCACGCGTTTCAATCGCGCGTTCGATATCGGGGCGGAAAGCCGATGGGGCAATCATCCGCAGCCGCGTCGGTCACGATGCGGCGCACCATCGAATGATCGCGACGGCGCATCAAAAACGCCGTGTGGCGCGATGCCTGTCGGGATCGCGCCACACGGCGATGCGGTTGTACCCGGTGCACGGAGCCGGCAAGCGCCGGCGCGTGCGTCAAACGTCGAAGAACACGGTTTCTTCCGGCCCCTGCATGCGGATGTCGAAGCGGTAGACGACCGGGCGGCCCGGCTGCGCATCGCGTTTCGCGACGAGCGTCGCGCGGCGCTCGGCCGGCACCGCGTTGAGCACGGGGTCGACCGCGTTCGCGGCGGCTTCGTCGTCGAAGTACACGCGGGTGAACGCATGGGTGAGGATGCCGCGCATCATCACGGTCACGTTGATGTGCGGCGCCTCGTCGGCGGCGACGCGGCCCGGCTTCACCGTCTCGACGACGAAGCGCTGCTGCGGGTCGGTGCCCGTGCCGACCCGCGCGAAGCCCGTGAAGCCGGATGTCGCGATGTCGTCGCGCGACGCGGGGTAGCGGCCCGCGCCGTCCACCTGCGTGAATTCGAGCACCGCGTCACCGACCACGTTGTTGTCGCCGTCGAACACCTGCCCGACCAGCAGCACATGCTCGCCTTCGGCGTGCGCCGCGGCGATCGTCGGCGTGAACAGGCTTTTCAGGTCGTAGTCGTATTGCTGCGGGCACAGGCCGTACGCGAAGTACGGGCCGACCGTCTGCGAAGGGGTTTGCTTCAGCGTCGTCATGGTTCAGCGCTCCATCGGGGTGGCGTCGCGGCCGCGCAGCACGATGTCGAATTCGTAGCCGAGCGCATAGCCTTCTTCGGTGATGTCCATCGAGAAGCGCGAGATCAGCCGATCGCGCGCGGCTTCCGGCGTGCCCTGGAAGATCGGGTCGTACGCGAGCAGCGGATCGCCGGGGAAATACATCTGCGTGACGAGACGCGAGCCGAAGTAATCGCCGAACAGCGAGAAATGGATGTGATTCGGGCGCCACGCGTTCGGATGGTTGCCCCACGGATACGCGCCGGGCTTGATCGTCAGGAAGCGGTAGCGGCCTTCGTCGTCGGTCAGGCAACGGCCGGCGCCGAGGAAATTCGGGTCGAGCGGCGCGTCGTGCTGGTCGACCTTGTGCACGTAGCGGCCGGCCGCATTGGCCTGCCACACCTCGACGAGCGTGTTGCGCACGGGCTTGCCGCCTTCGTCGAGCACGCGGCCGGTGACGACCATCCGCTCGCCGAGCGGCTCGCCGTTCTTCACGGCGTTCTTCGTCAGATCGTGGTCGAGCGCGCCGAGATCTTCCGCGCCGTAGACGGGCGCGTACTGGTCGCGCAACTTCTCCTTCAGCGGGATCAGCGGGCGGGTCGGGCCGCGTTTCACGGACGAACGGTACTCGGGGTGGACATAGGCCGGATGCGACGGCCAGTCGCGCGGCGTGAGGATCGTGGGGGAATCCATCGGGCGTCTCCTGATAGGTATTTCGCGAAGTGGATGGCCACGACTTTAGCCAATCCGGAAAGTTATGCAAAATGACCTTTTTTCGCGAATCGCATAACCGCTCGTTATGTTCGTCCAGGCAATGAAAATTCCGCCGGACAGGAAGCCTGTCCAGCGGAAAAAACGATCGGGCTTCGCGTCGTCGGTGACGACCCCGTGCACGGCCCTCCAGCCAGCCCGTCGCTGTTTTTTCTTTTGTTCTCGTTGTTATCCGGTCTCCCCGAGCGTGCCCGTCGTCATGGCTGACGGGCGTCGAACACGATCCCGTCGAATTCGAGCGCCAGCGTGCCGCTGCGCAGCAGGGCCGACGGTGTCGCCGCGTGGCCGGCGCCGAGCACCTCGGCCACGTACTGCGCGCAGAAACCGCGCCGCGCGCGCAGGTTGAAGCGACTGCCGAGCAGCGCATCGATTCGCCGTTCGGCCAGCGCGTGGACGTGGCGTTGCGCGTCGGCCGATGCCGCCGCGACGCGGCGCGCCAGGGCGATGCGTCCGCCGTCGGTCCGGGCGACGAAACGCGACAGCGGCGTGAGCGTCGTCCATCCGAATGCCGTCGACTCCGCGATCGCCGGTTCGTCGCCCGACGTATCGACGACGATGCCGAAGCGGTTGGCCCACGCGCCGGCCGCGCCCGTCGCGGCATCCGGTGCACCGGCTCGCTCGCGGATGAACACGAGATCGCCGACGTGGGCGCCGGCGGCCAGCGTGCGTACGGTGGCGAGCGGCATCGTGCGATCGGTGGCGCGTGCATCGCGCGGGGCGGCGTGGTGCGGTTCGCAGGCGGCTGTGTCGATTCGGGCGGTCATTTCGGCTCCGTCGTTGCATGACAGGACGGAGCGGATTATGCAGACAAGTATCCAAAAGTGCTGATGCGGATACGCGAGTAGCCTAATATCCGACCACGAGCATCATTTTTCGATACCAACATGACCGAGACTGCCCAACTCATCGAAACGCTGAAGCGCCAGCTGAAGGCGCAGGGAATGACTTACCGGGACGTCGCGCGTGCGCTCGACGTCTCCGAGACGAGCGTGAAGCGGCTGTTCGCGAGCGGCCGCTTCACGCTGGAGCGCGTCGCGGAGATCGCGCAACTGCTCGGCTATACGCTCGCCGAGCTCGTGCAGGAAGCGTCGGCGTCCGCGCCGCGCCTGCGCGTGCTGACCGAGGCGCAGGAGGCGTTGCTCGTGTCGGACGAGAAACTGCTGCTCGTCGCCGTCTGCGCGATCAACTACTGGACCGTGCAGGACATCGTGTCGGCCTATCGGCTTACGCAGGCCGAGTGCGTGAAATATCTGCTGATGCTCGACCGGATGAACGTGATCGCGCTGTTGCCCGGCGACCGGATTCGCGTGCGCGTCGCGCGCGATTTCGACTGGCTGCCGGGTGGCCCGATTCGCCGCTACTTCCATGCGCACGTGCTCGACGACTTTCTCGGCAGCCGCTTCGACGGCCCGGGCGAGACGATGACGTTCCTGCAGGGGATGCTGACCGACGCGGCCGCCGCTGAGCTCGAACAGGAACTGCGGCGGCTCGCCAGCAAGGCCGCGGCGCTGCATGCCGAGTCGTCGTCCGCGCCGCTCGGGCAGAAGCACGGCACGGCCCTGCTGATCGCGAAACGGATCTGGGAGCCGACCGGATTCCACGCGCTGCGGCGCCACGGGTGACGTCGTCCCGAACGCTTGGGCCTTTCCGGAAAGTTATGCAAAATGGCGATTCATCGTCATTCGCATAACCACCCGTTATGAATAACCGTATCGCCGACGGCCGTGTCAAATTCCGGCACCTGCAGTGTTTTCTCGCGGTCGCGCAGCTGGGCGGCGTGCAGAAGGCGGCCGAAAGCCTGTCGATCACGCAACCGGCCGTGTCGAAGACGATCGCCGAGCTGGAGGCGATCCTCGGCGTGAAGCTGTTCGAGCGCGGCCGGCACGGCGCGCAGCCGACCCGCGAAGCGCAACTGTTCATGCCGCACGCGAATGCGTGCGTGCTGGCGCTGCGTCAGGGCGTCGGGCTGCTGGCGCGCGAGGGCGGGGCCGCCGCCGCGACGCTGGAAATCGGCATGCTGCCGACCGTCGCGGCCTCGCTTGCGCCGGCCTTGATGAAGGCGTTGACCGCGCGCTGGCCGCGTATCGTCGTGCGGATCGCGACGGCCGCGAACGCCGAGTTGCTCGAGCGTCTGAAATCCGGCGCGATCGAATGCGCGATCGGCCGGCTGTCGGAGCCGGAGCGAATGATCGGGCTCGCGTTCGAGCAGTTGTACAACGAGCCGCTCGTCGCGGTCGTGCGCGCCGGGCATCCGCTGCTCGCGAGCGTGGCGCCGGCCGCCGAGCTGGCGCGCTATCCGGTCGTGCTGCCGCCGTTCGGCACGTTGATCCGCCAGTCGGCCGAGCAACTGCTCGGCGCATGCGGCGCGCCGCCGCTGGATTCGTTCATCGAGGTGCTGTCGGTATCGGTTGCGCGCGCGCTGGCGCTCGAGAACGATGCGGTCTGGTTCGTGCCGCTCTATGCCGCCGAATACGATCTGTCGGCCGGTGCGCTGGCGCGCCTGCCGCTGCCGTCGGCGGGCACCGACGAGCCGGTCGGGCTCGTGCTGCGTACCGATGCGCAGCCGTCGCCGGTCGCGCGGACGCTGATCGACGCGGTGCGCGACATCGCTCGGTCGCGGTTCGGCGATGCGCGACCGCATCGGGCACCACGCACGGCGCGCAAGCCTGCTCGCGGCAAGCGTTGATCCATCGGGCCTGGCGATGCGCCGGACCCGATCTCCTTTCTCTTTCTTGCTGCGGGACTGGCCATCCGGTCAGTAGCCGTCATCGGGTGCTTGGCATATCGTACCGTTTTTGATACGATTGGCAACAAGACGATGGCGAGACAGCAGATTCAGGTCACGCTCGGCGTGCGGTTCTTCCGGACGGCCCGCGGCCACGAGCCGGTGCGCGAATGGCTCAACGCGCTCGGGCGAGTGGAGCGAAGGGCGATCGGCGAAGAGATCAAGACCGTTCAACTCGGCTGGCCGCTCGGCATGCCGCTGGTCCGGAAGATGGCGAAGGATCTGTGGGAGATCCGCGTGACGGTGCCGGGGCGAAGCGCACGCGTGCTGTTCACGGTCGTCGGCGACACGATGGTGCTGCTGCACGGCTTCTTCAAGCAGTCGCGGGCCACGCCGTCGGACGATCTCGACGTCACCGTCGCGCGCCTGAAAACGCTGACGCGCGCCATCTGAATTCCCCGGTTACGCTGGAGCACACCGTCTTCGACGGTCGGGCAGCCGGCAACGCCATGCACCTGGAGTACGACATGACGACCACGAACAATCCGTATATCGGCAGCGATTTCGACGCTTTCCTCGAAGCGGACGGCAATCTCGAAGCAGCCACCGCCACCGCGATCAAGCGCGTGATCGCGTGGCAGATCGGGCAGGAAATGAAGGCGCAGCAGATCACGAAAACGGCGATGGCCGCGCGGATGAAAACCAGCCGCGCCGCGCTCAACCGTCTGCTCGACGAAACCGACACGAGCCTCACGCTGGCGACGCTCGCGAGCGCGGCCGCCGCGCTCGGCAAGCGGCTCAGTTTCGAGCTGGTGCCGGCCTGACCGGCGCGAACGAATGACGCGCGGACGGAGCGACGTGATTGTTCACGTGGCGGGGCGGCGAGCGGGCCGGTGCCGGCCCGCGTGCGCATGCTGGGTCATCGACGCGCGCTGGTGACCTGCAGGTAAAGCAACGCGCCGCCCGCGAGCAGCAGCGGGCACAGGAAATACCAGCCGGTCGTCACGAACAGCCCGGCCACCGCAATGAGCGAAATCCATGCGCAGCGGTACGCGATGCCGCCGCGCGGCAGCAGCTTCAGCGCGGCCGCCGCGCCGAGCCCGTACACCATCACGAAACAGCCGGACGTGACGAGCACGAGCGGCTTCGGCCCGACGTCCGACAGCGCCGTGGCGGCCAGCGCGACGGCCGCGAGCGCCGCGATCACGCCGAGGCTGCGGCGCGGCACGCCGCCCACCTGGCTGCCTTGCGCGAGCCACGCAGGCAACGCGCCATCGCGGCCAAGCGCCGCGCCGAGTTTGGCCGCGCCCGCGAAATACGCGTTCATCGTGCCGAGCGTGAGCAGCAGCGCGGCAGCCGCCGCCAACACCTGCGCATGGCCGCCGATGCCGCCCGCGATCAGTTCGGCGAGCGGCGCGCCCGATGCGCCCGCGGAAGGCCCGAGCACCGTCACGCTCGCGGCGGCAACCGACAGATACAGGAACCCGACGACCACGACCGCGATGCCAGCCGAACGCGGCATGTCGTGTGCGGGCCGGCGGAATTCGGCGGCGAGATGCGTGATCGCTTCCCAGCCGGCGAAGCTCCACACGAGCAGCGCGGCGGCCTGGCCGACCGCGAGCCAGCCGTGCGGGGCGAACGGACGCAGGTTCGCGGTGCGCGCATGCGGGGCCGACGCAAGCACCGCGGCGAGCAGCAGCGCGACGAGCAGCACCGACAACACGAGCTGCATGCGGCCCGACACGGTGACGCCGAATGCATTCGCGGCCGACACGGTCGCGATCAGCGCGGCGGCCGTGACAATGATCGTCGTGTGTCCGCCGCCCGTGACGGCTGCGACGTATGCGCCGCCGAACATCGCGGCAGCCGGCGCGCCGGCCGGCACCGCGAAGTAGAAGCACCAGCCGACGATGGCCGCAGCCTTCGGGCCGAATGCGCGCCGCGCGTAGGTGGACACACCGCCCGCATCGGGATAGCGGGCGCCGAGTGCGGCGAAGGTGGCCGCGAGCGGCCCGGACAGCACGACGAGCGCCGCCCACGCGAGCAGCGACGCCGGCCCCGCGACTTCGGCGGCGAGCGCGGGCAACGCGATCACGCCGGTGCCGAGCACCGCGCCGATATAAAGCGCGGCGCCCTGGAAAATGGTCAGCGAACCCGCGTGGTGAGCAGCGGGCGAATCGGCATGCGAAGGCATGAGCGGCAGTCTCCGGAAAACTTGTTCTGTATGGACGACGCGCGCAAGCCTGCGCGGTCGATCGTTCGATGCTACCCGAACGATGACGACCGCGCGGCCCCGCGTTCAGTAGTCTGGTGCCGCGTGGCTGTCAGCCGATGTCAGCAGGAACGCGCGAGCCGCAGCCGTGCGTCCTCGCGCGCGGCGGGCGACAGGTCGGCTGCGTAGTGGAACGTACTCGATACCAGCGACGCGACGGGCACGCCGTCGCGAAACAGCACGCGATTGCCGGCCAGCGCCGGCACCTTGTCGCCGGGCAGCAGCGTGCCGGCGAGATTCAGCGGGTCGGCGCCCGTCACGCACACGTATTGTCCATCGCCCGGTTGCCGTCGCAGTTCACGCAGGATCGGAATGGCCTCGGGCAGCGCGAACTGCTCGCCCGCGAGCCCGGCGACGAAGCGGCCGCCGCGAATCTCGCCGCGTGCTTCGAGGCGCTGCAGCACGCGCACGAGTTCGCGCCAGCTCGGCAGCCAGTCGGCTTCGCGTTCGAGCAACCGCCAGAACACGACGCCGTAGCGGCGCAGCAGCGTCCACACGATATGTTCGAGCGCGTCGGAATCGGTCGTGGCGAGGCCGCGTTTCGGCGCGGGCGCGTCGTCGTCCGACGGTGCCTGACGCTGCACGAGCGCCCAGCGGCCGGCATCGTCCATCCCGCCGATCAGCGCGCCGCCGCGTCGCGTGCGGGGCGCATAGGTCGCGCTGCGCTTGACGGCCGGCTTCAGCAGCGCGCGCAGGCCCGCGTAGCTGTCCGCATTCACGAGGCCGGCCGACACGAGTTCGCCGAGCGCCTGTTCGAGCTCGACGGGCAGCATGTGTAGCTCGTCGAGCAGGGCATCGAAGAACATCGCGCCGTGCGCGGCGAGCGCGTCGCGCACTTGCGTGGCGCGTGCGGACAGCGCCGGTTGCGCATCGGGGTCGCGCAGCGCGTGCCACGCGGAAAGATGGCGGCGCGGCAGCAGCACGATCGGCGTCGTCTTCACGGGTGTGCCGGCCGCGCGGGCCGGTGCGCCGATGCGGGTCCACACCAGCTTGCCCGAGCGGCACAGCTCGTCGAGGCCACCCGCCGTGTAGTCGGTGAGCCGCGCGGGCAGCAGCGCGTCTTCCCATGCGCTTGCCGCCGCCTCGTAGCCTTCGAGCTGTTCGACCACGGCGGCCAGCGCGTCGCGGCCGGTGCCGCGCGTGTCGGGTGTCAGGTGCTGCCAGTGGAACAGGAAGCGCATGAAATCGGCGCGTTCGACCGGCTCGATCTCGCGGCGCAGCCGCTTCACCGTATAGCGATGAATGCGTGCGAGCAGGTGGCGTTCGCACCATTCGTCCGTGGCCGCGCCGGGCGTGAAGCGACCGCGCATCACGTAGCCTTCGCGCTCCAGCGCCGCGAGCGCCGTCGCGATCGACGCGGGCGGCAGGCCGAGCGGCGCGGCGACCGCATCGAGCGTGAGCGGCCCGAAGCCGGTGAGCCGCGCGCGGATCACGTCGACGAGTGCGGCATCGGCTTCCCACGGCTGCGCGCATGCCGCCGGCACCTTGAGCGCGGGTGTCATGCGGGCGTCGGGATGCAGCGCGCGCAGGCAGACGAGCCGCTCGACCGGCACCCACAGCGCGGCGCCGGCCGACGTCGCGAGTTTCGTCGCGCGACGGCGTTCCGCGAGTTCCGCGAGTCGCTCGGGCCAGCCTGCGTGCGCATGCGTCTCGCTGTCGGCGACGCAGGCGAGGGTGAGCAGCGCATCGTGCATTTCGT
The DNA here is from genome assembly GCF_029522185.1 of Burkholderia sp. IO2. Classification (NCBI taxonomy): domain Bacteria; kingdom Pseudomonadati; phylum Pseudomonadota; class Betaproteobacteria; order Burkholderiales; family Burkholderiaceae; genus Burkholderia; species Burkholderia sp. IO2. The sequence continues at coordinate 143,521 of NZ_JAKWFH010000001.1, forward strand.
CGGCGTCGCGCACGAGCGGCCACGCTTCGTCGCGCACCGCGTCGATCGCGTCGACGTCGAGCGCGCCGAGATCGTCGGCCGATTCGGGATCGCTCCAGCGGCGCGACTGCACGGCCTGCGTGCGGCGCTCCTCGAGCGGCGCGTCGTCGAGGAACGCGTAGGGTTTCGCGTTGAGGATCTCGGCCGCGAGCGGCGACGGCGCGGGCAAGTCGCGCGCGATGAGCTCGATCGCGCCGCTTTCGATCCGGCGCAGCAGCGCGAGCCAGCCGTCGGTGTCCATCGCGTCGTGCAGGCAATCGTCGAGCGTCTGGTCGACGAGCGGATGATGCGGAATCTCGCGTTCGCCGACGATGTTCTCGAGGCACGCGACCTGATCGGGGAACACCGTCGCGAGCAGATCGTCGCTTTTCATCCGCTGAAGTTGCGGCGCGGTGCGCCGGCCGCCGGTGAAACGAGGCAGCGCGAGCGCGGTGGTCGCGTTCCAGCGCCAGCGCACGCCGAACATCGGCGCGTCGAGCAGCGCCTGGATCAGCACGTGCTCGGCGCTGGCCGAACGCAGGTAGCGCCACACTTCGTCGAGCGCGAAGCTGTGCGCGAGCGACAGCGACAGGATGATCGCGTCGTCGGTCGCGGCGGCCTGCAGTTCGAAGTTGAAGTTGCGACAGAAGCGCTTGCGCAGCGCGAGCCCCCATGCGCGGTTGATCCGGCTGCCGAACGGCGAATGGATCACGAGCTGCGTGCCGCCCGATTCGTCGAAGAAACGCTCCATCACGAGCGTGTCCTGCGTCGGCAACGCGCCGAGCGCGGCGCGGGTGCGAGCGAGGTAGTCGGCGATCTGGCGCGCGGCGTCGGGCGACAGGTGGAGATCGTCGACGAGCCAGCGCAACGCGGGCGCGAGGCGGCTGTCGGCGGGGGCGAGCGCGGTGCCCGTTGCGGCTGGCGCGTCGGCTTCCGTTGCCGCATTGCTCACCGCGTTGCCGCCGGCACGCTTGCGCCCGCCGCTGTCGACCTGCCGGTCGCCTTCCGCGAACAGCGCGTCGAGCCGCGCGCGCAGCCGGCCGACCGCCGCCGACAGCTCGTCGCTGCGCCCGAGCCCCTCGCCGAGCCAGAACGGAATGCTCGGCGATTGCCCCTGCGCATCCTCGACCCGCACGCGGCCCGTTTCGACACGAATGATCCGGTACGACTGGTTGCCGAGCTGGAACACGTCGCCGGCTAGACTCTCGATCGCGAAATCCTCGTTGACGGTGCCGACCTGGATACCCTGCGGTTCGAGCAGCACCGCGTAGTCGGCCATGTCGGGGATCGTGCCGCCGGACGTGGTGGCGGTCATCATCGCGTTGCGGCGGCCGCGCACCGTGCCGCCGACCACGTCGCGGTGCAGGTACGCGCCGCGCACGCCGCGACGGCTCGTGAATCCCTCGGCGAGCATCTTCATCACTTCGTCGAAGCGCTCGCGCGTCAGCCGGGCGTACGGCGCGGCGCGCGTGAAGCTTGCATACAGCGCGTCTTCCTGCCATTCCGTGCACGCGACTTCGGCGACGATCTGCTGCGCGAGCACGTCGAGCGGCGCTTCGGGAATCCGCAGCGCATCGAGTTCGCCGCGCTGCACGCAATCGAGCAGCGCCGCGCATTCGACCAGCTCGTCGCGCGACAGCGGAAACAGTCGCCCCTTCGGCACGCCGCCGACGTGGTGCCCCGAGCGGCCGACGCGCTGCAGGAACGGCGCGATGCCGCGCGGCGAGCCGACCTGGCAGACGAGATCGACGTCGCCGATGTCGATGCCGAGTTCGAGCGACGCGGTCGCGACGAGCAGCTTCAGTTCGCCGCGCTTCAGGCGCTGCTCGGCGTCGAAGCGGTGCTCCTTCGCCAGGCTGCCGTGATGCGCGGCGATCGCGTCCTTGCCGAGCCGGTCGGCGAGATGGCGCGCCATGCGCTCGGCGGTGCGGCGCGTGTTGACGAACACCAGCGTCGTGCGATGCGCGGCCGCGAGCCCGGCGATGCGGTCGTACACCTGTTCCCACACATCGGTCGCCATCACCGGTTCGAGCGGCACGTTCGGCAGCTCCAGCGCGAGGTCGCGCTCGCGCGTGTGGCCGGTGTCGACGATCGCGCAGTCGCGCGGCGCGTCGGCCGGCCCGCCGACCAGGAAGCGCGCGACCGCGTCGATCGGCTTTTGCGTGGCGGACAGCCCGATGCGCGGCAGCGCGCGCCCGGTCAATGCGTCGAGGCGTTCGAGCGACAGCGCGAGATGGCTGCCGCGCTTGGACGACGCCAGCGCATGGATTTCGTCGACGATGACCGAGCGCACGTTCGACAGCATCTGGCGACCCGACGTGGACGACAGCAGCACGTACAGCGATTCGGGAGTCGTGACGAGGATGTGCGGCGCGCGCTTGCGCAGCGCGGCGCGTTCGGCCTGCGTCGTGTCGCCGGTGCGCACCGCGGTGCGGATCGCCGGCACCGGCAGGCCGAGTTGCGCGAGCGATTCGGCGATGCCGGCGAGCGGCGCGTCGAGGTTCACGTGGATGTCGTTCGACAGCGCCTTCAGCGGCGACACGTAGACGACCAGCGTCGCGTCGGGCAGCGTGCCGTCGTGCGCGAGCGCATCGCGCACCAGATCGTCGAGCGCGCACAGGAACGCGGTGAGCGTCTTGCCGGAGCCGGTCGGCGCGGCGACGAGCGTGGAGCGGCCGGCCTTGATGTGCGGCCACGCGAGCGCCTGCGCGCCGGTCGGCGCGGCAAACGTGCGCGTGAACCACGCGGCGACGGCCGGGTGGAACACGTCGAGCGCACGGGCGGCAGGGCGGGTAGCTGTGACGTCCATCGGAGCGTTGAAATAGGGTGCGAGCGGGATGCGAGCGCGCGGACGCATCGCACGCGAATCGAATCGTCAGTGTGCCAGACGTCGCGGGTGCGTGCCGGGCATGCGTGCCGACGATTCACGCTCAGGTGGGGGCTCGCTGCGCGCTTTCAATGGACCGAAAGTTGCGTGCGCGTCGGCACGCCGATCGCGCACGGAATTGCGTCGAATTGCAACTAGACGCGATGCAGCCAGCCGAGCCACTGTTCGATCAGCGGCGCGCGCGACCACAGCGATTGCGCGAGCCACAGCGTGCCGCCCCAGGCGGCGGCCACGACGATCAGGTCGCAATGCCCGCTGTTCCACAGGTTCAGCGAGTGGCGCCGCCAGATCCACGGTACGCCGAGCGGATTCGGCCAGTCGGCGAGCAGGTGCATCACGCCGCCGCAGGCGAAGCCGAACAGCGGCGCGGCCCACAGCGGATGCGGATGATGAGTGAGCCCGTGCCACCCGAGCGCGAGCAGCGCGACCCAGCCGACGCCCCAGTGCGTGATGGTGCGATGCGTGATCCACAGGCGGCGCTTGCGGCTCCACCATGCGACTTCGAGCCAGTCGGGCGCGGTGCCGCCCGCGACGCCCGCCGCGAACGCGGCGAGCATGCCCGAGTGCCACGGGCCGGTGGCGCCGGTTTGCGCGACGAGGACGGCGGCGGCGACGCCGGCGGCGAAGCCGGATGCGTGATGCGCGTTGTGTGATGCCATACGGAGCGAGACGAAGAAACGTGAAGCGGCGCGTGCACGAAACGATGATGCGGCGCGCTAGCGGGGCGCTATCTTCGCAGATCGGGCCATGCCGCGGGCGAGACGTTCGCAGATTTTTTTGCACGGGCGGCGAGGCGCGTCGCGCGGTTCGCAACTTTCGGTTTTTGTGCGGTGCGCGAAGGCGCGCGCCGCGGGCGATGCCGAGCGAGCCGCGTGCGTGTCGCGGTGCCGCAACGTGACCGGGCGCACACAATCGCCACGCTTTCGTCGCCCGTCGCGTGTTCGACCCTTTTTGTCCCCCTATACTACGAAGCCGGCAGATGGTCGTCGGCGCGCCAGCGGCCATCCACGGATCAGGTGCTCGTCGTGCCTGAAGGAGATCCACATGGGGGACATGCAATGACTACGCTGAATCGCTTCAAATCATCCGCTGCCGTGCTGGCGACGGTGGCCGGCATCGGCTTCCTGCCGAACGCGCCCGCTTACGCGAAGGGGCCGCAGCCCGCGGTCCTGACGAGTTCCGCGGTGGCGGTGGCCGACAAGTACAGCGCGGATGCCGCGGAGCGGATCTTCAAGGAGGGCGGCAATGCGATCGACGCGGCCGTCGCGATCGCGTTCACGCTCGCCGTCACGTACCCGGAAGCCGGCAACATCGGCGGCGGCGGCTTCATGACGATCTACAAGGACGGCAAGCCGTACTTCATCGATTACCGCGAGCGCGCGCCGCTCGCCGCGACGAAGGACATGTACCTCGACAAGGACGGCAACGTCGTCAAGGGCATGAGCCTGTACGGCCCGCGCGCGGTTGGCGTGCCGGGCACGGTGGCGGGCATGTGGGAAGCGCAGAAGCGCTTCGGCAAGCTGAAGTGGAAGCAGGTGCTCGCGCCGGCGATCCACTATGCGCGCGACGGCTTCGTCGTCGACGAGCAACTGGCGCAGCGCGGCGTCGACGCATCGAAGGAGTTCGGCGGCAAGACCAACTTCGACAAGTACTTTTCCGGGCTGAAGGCCGGCGCGAACTTCAAGCAGCCCGATCTCGCCGACGTGCTGACGCGCATCGCGGACGGCGGCGCCGAAGGTTTCTACAAGGGCAAGACGGCCGAACTGATCGCCGCATCGATGAAGACGGGCGACGGCAACGGGCTGATCACGACCGAGGATCTCGCGCAGTACCGCGCGGTGTGGCGCCAGCCGGTGCAGGCGAAGTGGAACGGCTATGACGTGATCACCGCGCCGCCGCCGAGCTCGGGCGGCATCGGTCTCGTGCAGTTGCTGAAGATGAAGGCCGACCTGAAGCAGGACTTCGAGGGCGTGAAGCTCAACTCGCCGCAGTACATCCACCTCGTCGCGGAAATCGAGAAGCGCGTGTTCGCCGATCGCGCGCAGTATCTCGGCGACCCCGACTTCTACAAGGTGCCGATCGCGCAGCTGACCGACGACGCGTACATCGCGAAGCGCGCGGCCGAGGTCAACCCGAAGGAGCCGTCGGACACGAAGAGCGTGCAGCCGGGCCTCGGCACGACGATGCCGGAGAAGGCCGAAACGACGCACTTCTCGGTGGTCGACAAGTGGGGCAACGCGGTGTCGAACACGTACACGATCAACGGCTATTTCGGCTCGGGCGTGATCGCCGACGGCACGGGCATCGTGCTGAACGACGAGATGGACGACTTCTCCGCGAAGCCGGGCGTCGCGAACATGTTCGGCGTGGTCGGCAGCGACGCGAACGCGATCGAACCGAAGAAGCGCCCGCTGTCGTCGATGTCGCCGACGATCATGACGAAGGACGGCAAGGTGTCGCTGGTGATCGGCACGCCGGGCGGCTCGCGCATCTTCACGTCGATCTTCCAGGTGATCAACAACATCTACGACTTCAAGATGCCGTTGAAGGAAGCGGTCGGCGCGATGCGGTTCCATCACCAGCTGCTGCCGCCGAACACGATCTTCTGGGAGCCGTACCATCCGATCGAAGGCGAACTCGCGAAGCAGATCGAGGCACGCGGCTATACGCTGAAGGGGCAGGATTTCAGCGGCGACATCCAGGTCATCAAGATCGACGGCAAGACGCCGGAGGCGATGGCCGATCCGCGCGGACGGGGCGTGACGCGGATCATTCGTTGACTCGTGTACGATCCGTTGCAGTGATCGTGCCGACTGGAGCAGAAGCCGCCGGAATATCAGGCGGCTTTTTTATTGCCTGAATTATTGGCAGGGTGTGTATGTTTGAAATTCAATCGTGTAGGAGCATTTGCCGAATGCATCACCGCTTCAGCAACGCATGCGCCTGCACGATCTGCTCGGCGAGCTGATTGATCGAGATGCGCCGCTCCATCGCCTGCGTGCGGATCTGTTGATACGCCTCTTCCTCGCTGATCGCGTTGTGCTGCATCAGCAGCGCCTTCGCTTCCTGCAGCGTGCGCACGGACATCGCGCGCTGTTCGAGTTGCGCGATACGGCGCCGGTATTCGTCGCGCCGGCGGCTTTGATGACACGCGAGCGCCATCGCGCTCAACAGGCCGAACGAGCGCACCGGCGTCGTGACCGCGCTCTGCGCATCGATGCGCAGCATCAGTTCGAGGATGGTCGGGCTCTCGTAGGTCGTGACGGCGATGAGCGGCGGCCGCGCGTCGTCCTCGAGCCACGGGATCGACAGGTGCAGCAGGTCGGGCCGTACCGCGAGAATCACGAGATCGACGCTTTCCGGCAGCGTCGCGGGCGGCGGCCAGCGCTGCTCGCTCGGGCAGCCGATGCGCGACAGTTGCTCGACGAGCAGCAGGCCGTTGTCGTCGTCCGGGTAGTACACCATCACGCGCAGCGAACGCAGTTCGGCGAGCAGGCGGGGCGTCGAGCGGATCGGGGTGCGGGCGCGCATCGTCGGTTACGCCTTCAGTTCGTCGGGCGCGTGCACGCGATCGCCGAGCGAGTGCGTGACGAGGTACGGGTCGGGATGCACGCGGCGCGTCGCTTCGCGCACGATCGTGAAATTGCCGTCGGCCGTCGCGCAGCCGATGCGCGGGTACAGGCACGTGTGCTGCGTGAGCCGGTCGATCTTCACGCGGCCCTGCGGCGCATCGAATTCCGCATCCGCGAGATGCTCGACGAGCCGGTCGCGCTGGTCGGTGCCGGCGCGTGCGAGCGCATTGGCGAACAGATGGACCTGAAAATACGCGGCTTCCCACGGCGCGGACGCGCTCGCGTCGTCGCCGAAGCGCGCCTTGAGTTGCGCGATGCAGCGCCGGTTCACGTCGGAATCGATGGTCTGGAAATAGGGTGACGACGTGTAGTGGCCGGCCGCGGCCGCGCCCATCTGGCCGAGCTCGATTTCGGACGTCGTCAGGCTCGCGATCGGCATCTTGCGTGCGTCGAGGCCGGCTTGCGCATACGCGCGGTAGAACGCGGCCGTGCTGTCGCCGACCAGCGTGCTGAACACGAAGTCGGGCGCCTTCGCGCGAATGTCCTCGACCACCGCCGCGAAATCCTGCTCGGACGCGACGAGCGGCATGTACACCTCGCCGAGGATCTGACCTTCCGGATGCTGCGTGACGAGGTCGATCATGATGCGGTTCGACTCGTACGGATAGATGTAGTCGGAGCCGACCAGGTACACGCGCGCGCCGAACTGCGCGGTCATGAACGCGGCGAGCTGCACGCTGTTCTGGTTCGGCGCGGCGCCGGTGTAGATCACGTTCGGCGAGAACTCGAAGCCTTCGTAGAGCGTCGGGTAGAACAGCAGCTTGTCCCACTTCTCGACGATCGGAATCAGCGCCTTGCGGCTGCTCGACATGTAGCCGCCGAACAGCACGTTCACGCGTTCGGTGGCGATCAGCTCGTCGGCGAGCCGTGCGTAGACGGCCGGGTCCGAGCACGCATCGCGCACGACGGGCACGATCTCGCAGCCGTTCGCGCCGCCCGCTTCGTTGATCTCGGCGATCGCCTGCAGCGTGCCGCGCAACTGGCTCTGGCCGAGGTGCGACGTGCATCCGCTCTGCGAGAACAATACGCCAACCTTCACACTGTTCATTCGGTCTGTCCTGTCTGTTCCGGGGAGGGCCGTCATGCGCTCAACCGCCCGGCCGCGTGCGCGACGACGGCGGGCAGGGCGTCGCCGGTCGCCGCATGCACGCAGCCGGGGCCGACGCCGAGTATTGTAGACAACCCCGGCGGCGCGCCGAACGACAAACCCGCGATCGCGACGCCGCGCTGCCGGGCCTGGCGCACCGCGTGGCGCGCATCCTCGACGAGATAGCGCGGGTCGAACACGTCGATGTCGGCGGCTTCGCCGTCGCCGATCATCAGCACGGCGGCGCGCGCGCTTGCCGCTTCGCGACGCAGCAGCGCAAGCGCATGACGCAGTGCCGCGCCGGTGCGCGTGCTCATCCCGGCGTCGGCCGCGAGCAGCGCCGCGCGACGGCCGGTGTCGAACGCGTCGCCGAAATCCTTGAAGCGCGCGTAGTACACGCGATGCCGGCCGTCGGACGTGTAGCCGTGCACGGCCCAGCGCCGTCGCTGCCGGTCGAACAGGTCGCCGAGCACGAACGCGGCGCGTTTTTCGAGCGCGGCGACCTGTGCGGCCGTCGATGCGGACAGGTCGAGCAGGATCAGCACGGGCCCGCGCGCGTCGTGGGGCACGCGGCGACGGAACACGCGCGGATCGGGCGCTTGCCTGGCGCGGCGCGCGATGCGGGCGGCAATCGCCGCGTCGACGTCGAGCGCGTCGCCATCGAGCTGGCGGCCGACGCGCCGCATCGGTTCCGACGCACGCGGCGACGGTAGCCGCTTCGCCGTGCGCCGGTCGGCCTCGATCAGCGCGGCCAGCGAGCGCGGCGGAGCCGACGTGACGGGCGCGCGCTCGACGATGGTCGTCCAGTCGCGGCGCTCGCGTCGCGTATGGCAATTCCATTCGGGATAGCGCGGCGCATCGGGTGCCGATCGAGGCTCGTCGTCGGGTTCGTCGCTTTGGCCGCCGGTCGCCGCCGACATCTCGATGCCTGCGTGGCCCGCCTGTTCGGCCGCGGTGGCGGGTTGCGCCCAGAGCCACGCGTTGTCGTCGCGATACGGCAGCCACGCGCCGTCGTCGGGCTCGAAGCGCACGCGCATCTGGCCGAGATCGTTCGCGAGCCGCGACGCGATCGTGCGGAATGCGCGGTAGTCGTCGAGCCGGTCGCGCCGTTCCGCGAACCACTGCGCGCCCTTGTCGACCCACGGGTTGCCGTCGCGATACGACGGATCGAACAGCGCCTTCGCGAGCCGGGCGCACAGGCGGCCGAACGTGAGCCCTTCGCGGTCGATCGGTGCGAAAGCCGGCGCCCAGAACGTCGCCAGCCCCGGCCACGTGCGGACGAGCAGCGCCTCCACACGCGCATCCTCGATCAACCCGGTGACCGCGATGCCGATCGGCGTCAGTGTGTCGGCCGGTTCGCCCGACGGCGAATGCAGCCAGTGCGCGAGCGCGTGCGCGGCCGCCGCGATGCGCGCGGCGGGCGGCAGCGTACCCGGCACGCGCAGCGCCGCATGGCCGAGCGTCGCACGCAGCGCCGCAGCGTCGAGCCGCACGTCGGTCTCGTGCGCGGTCATCCCGTGCAGGAAGCGGGCGAGGTGCAGCGCGCTCATGTCGCGAAGTGCGCGGCGGCCATCGTCTGCAGCGCGGCCCGCGTGTCGGCGTCGTCGGTCGCCGCGTCGCTGATCGCGATCCGGCACGCGTCGAGCGGCACGAGCCCCGCGACGATCAGCCGGGCCGCGTGCACGAGCAGGCGTGTCGAGGCGCCTTCGTCGAGCCCGTCGCCGGCCAGCGCACGCGTGCGCTGCGCGAGATCGACGAGCCGGCGCGCGGTGTCGCGATCGACGCCGCTTTCGCGCACGACGACCTCGGCCTCGTGCGCGGCGTCCGGATAGCCGAAGTCGATCGCGACGAAGCGTTGCCGCGTCGACGGCTTCAGCCGCCGGTGCTCGCCGTGATAGCCGGGGTTGTACGAGATCACCAGATGGAAATCCGGATGCGCATGCACGACTTCGCCGAGCCGGTCGAGCGGCAGCACGCGCCGCGAGTCGGTCAGCGGGTGGATCACGACCGTCGCGTCGGGGCGCGCCTCGACGATCTCGTCGAGATAGCAGATCGCGCCATGCCGCGCGGCGAGCGTGAGCGGCCCGTCGGCCCAGTAGGTGCCGTCGGCGTCGAGCAGGTGCCGGCCCGTCAGGTCGGCCGCGGACGTATCGTCGTTGCACGCGACCTGGATCAGCGGCAGGCCCATGCGCCACGCCATGTACTCGACGAAACGCGTCTTGCCGCAACCGGTCGGCCCTTTCAGCAGGACCGGCAGGCGCTGGCGGCAGGCCGTCTCGAACCAGTCGGCTTCGGCGCCGGCCGGCTGGTAGAACGGCGCGTCGACGATGCGGTGTCCGGCGAGCGGATCGGCGGCCAGCGGCGTATCGCGTGCGCTCATCACCACCTCCCCGTCATCATCAGCATGCCGGGCAACCAGCAGGTGCCGACACCGATCGCGATCGTGTAGCCGGGCAGGAAGCGTACGCGCCGCTTCAGCCCGAGCGCGACGAAGAACAGGAACCACAGGCTCGACCACAGCAGCCACATCGCACCGAAGCGCACGTCGTGCGACGTGCCCGCATAGACGAGCGCGCTGATCGCGACGAACAGGCAGTACCAGCCGAGCCCCGCGCCTTGCAGCCCGCGCCACTGGACGGCCGCCAGATACAGGTACGTGAACGCGAACAGCAGGCCGCCCGCGCTCGAGAAATACTGCGGGGGCGCCGATGCCTGCACGAGGCCGGCGAGGTTGATCAGCAGCGCGAGCAAGCCGACGAGCAGGTTCAGGCCGGCCGCGTCGCGCGGTTCGATGCGGCCGGTCAGCGCGACGCCGTTGACGACCAGCACCGCGCCGATGAAGAAGAGAGCGACACCGAGCATGATGAAGGCTCCAGAGTGGGGCGGAGCCGTTCGCGCAGGCGACGCGAACGGCCGGGCAATGCGCGGGCTCAGCGGTGCGCGGGCGCTTCGGACGGAATGCCTTCGATCGGGCATTCGGGCGTGCCGGGTGTCGCGCGCGTCAGGCGCTCGACGGCCTGGCGCGTGCCGTCCGGATCGTTCACCCAGTTCGCGTAGAACTCGAACGGGCATTGCGCGACGCCGTTCGGCGATTCGCCGGAGCCGATCTTGCCGGTGTAGCCGCGGTGCAGCAGCTTGTACAGGTGGTTCTGCGACTGCATGTTGCGGCGCGCGTCGCGGATCAGGCTCACCGACAGTTCCGCATACTGCACGCCGTTTTCTTCCTCGCCGCATTCGCCGAGCGTGCGGCCGTCGAAGCCGACGATCGCCGAGTGCCCGAAATACGAATACACGCCGTCGAACCCGGATGCGTTCGCGACCGCGACATAGCAGTTGTTCATGAACGCCATCGCCTTCGACACGAGCACCTGCTGATCCTTTGCCGGGTACATGTAACCCTGGCAGCGCACGACCAGCTCGGCGCCGCGCATCGCGCAATCGCGCCAGATCTCCGGATAGTTGCCGTCGTCGCAGATGATCAGGCTGATCTTGAGCCCCTTCGGCCCGTCGGCGACGTACGTGCAGTTGCCCGGATACCAGCCTTCGACGGGCACCCACGGCATGATCTTGCGGTACTTCTGCACGATCTCGCCCCGGTTGTCGATCAGCACGAGCGTGTTGTACGGCGCCTTGTTCGGGTGCTCCTCGTGGCGTTCGCCGGTCAGCGAGAACACGCCCCACACGTTGGCCTTGCGGCACGCGGCCGCGAAGATGTCGGTTTCCTCGCCGGGGATCGTCGATGCCGTGTCGTACATCTCCTTCGCGTCGTACATGATCCCGTGGGTCGAATACTCGGGAAACACGATGAGATCCATGCCGGGCAGGCCGCGCTTGATGCCGACCACGCGCTCCGCGATTTCGCGGGCGTTCGCGATCACCTCGGCGCGGGTGTGCAGGCGCGGCATCTTGTACTGGACGACGGCGACGCCGACGGCGTCGTTGCTGCTGGAAATATCGCCATGACGCATGGTGTGCTCCTGGTTCGGGTGAAGACGTGCGTTTTCGAAAGGCAAAAAAAAGCCCTTGCCTCGACGAGCGAGGCAAGGGCTTCTTTGCCGGTCCGTTCATCCGACAACGCTGTCGGATAACGGGAATGCGGATGAGTGGCCGGATGCGCGGCCGGCGAAGCGCGGGCTATCGGGCTCGCGCTGCGCACGATCGTGGGACGTCTTTGTCCGCCGGATCGATGGGATGCACTCTATGCAAAGTTTTTTTCGGACGCAACATCGCGTATACCCCTGCACGTCGTGAAGGCGGGGCGAGCGGCTCGACGTGCGGCCGGGACCGCGCATTGCGTGGCGCGCTCGTGCGGGGTCGGACGCAAGTTTGCCGGGAGCGGCGCACGACAATCGCGATGCAACGGTGTCGCCGAAGCAATCGGCCGGTGCATCGGCGCACCGCTATAAAGTTGTGTACGCAACGTTATGAGATCCCGCGATATACGCCGAGACGCGTTCAGCTCCGATCGTTCGCCGCGTTGCTTTCGAGGAAAGTGTCCACCGCGATCAGCGATTGTTCGTCGAGCGTGCCGAGCACGCTTTTCAGCTTCAACTGCAACTTCAGCGCATCGAGATAGCTGTCGAACAGCTTCTGCCGGATGCCCGAGATGTCGCGCCGCAAGTTCAGCGTTTCGTACGTCGTGCTGTAGCCGACCTGGTGCGCCTTCATCGACGAATCGTACGCGAGCCGCGCGGCCTGCAGCGACTGCTGCAGCGCGCGAATGCGCTTGCCGACCGATTCGAGCGCGGACAACGCCTCGCGATGATCGGTGCCCAGTTGCTCCTCGACCTCGCGCAGCCGGTTGCGGTACTGCTCGGTCACGTGCTCGGCCTCGACCTGCCGGTAGTACACGCTGCCGCCGGAGAAGATCGGGATCGTCACCTGCACGCCGACCGCGCTTTGGTGGAAGTCCGAGCGATCGGTGAGCCCGCGCAGGTTCGGGTTGAGTCCGCGCGAATACGACGCGAACAGGTCGACGGTCGGCAAGTGTTCGGCGCTGACGCGCTTCGCGGCAAGGCGCGCGACCTGAACGTCGCGATAGGCCTGCCGGTACGCGGGGTTGTCCTGCGGCGCGTAGTCGCCGGACGGAATGCGCGGCGACGACCCGCGCATCGCGAGTCGCGGCCAGCGCGCGAAATCGATCGTCGAGCCGAGCAAGGTCTCGTAACGCGCGCGTCGCGCGTCGACATCGGTCTGCGCGAGCGCCTCGTCGGATTGCGCGAGGCTGCGGCGCGCCTCGATCTCGGCGGTGTCGCCGATCGTCTTCATCCCGAGCTGCGCCATGCGCCGCGTGTCGCTTTCGAGCCGCGTGAGCGCGCTGACTTCGTCGTCGGCCGATTGCAGTTTCTCGCGCGCGCTCAGCAGATCGAAGCACGCATTCGCGACCCGCAGGATCAGGTCCTGCTTCGCGACTTCCAGTTTCTGCTTCGCCGCTTCCTCGTACTCGGTGGCGCGCCGCATGTCGTACAGGTAGGGCACGTTGAACAGCGCTTGCGTCACCTGCGCGGAACCGTATGCCGCGTTGCTCGATCCGCTGACGTCGATGCCGAACAGGTTCGCGTGCGTGCCGTAGCGCCCCCATTCGAGCTGCGCGGCAGCCTGCGGCAGCATCTGCGCGCGCGCCTCGGGGAACTTCTGGCGGGCCGCGTCGTATTCGCTGCGGGCCTGCAGGTAGCGCGGATCGTGCACGGACGCGTACTGATAGGCGGTATCGAGGCAGAACGCACGAGCGTGTGCCGGCACGCCGACTATCGTTACAGCGAACAATGTCATGGTTGCAAGTCGGGGATTCCACCTAGTCGAAAATCTTGATAGGGAAATACCCGCATCCGGTGTCGCCGACCCGCGATTCGTGCGCCTCGTTTCAAACATGGCCGTCTCCGTCTCCTGTCCGTGCCGCAATGCATTGCGGCGGGATTTAAACGTTTTGAAATTGAAATTCAAACAGCGTGAATGCCTGCTACTCGCCGCGCATCGGAAAATACGGCTGTAAGAGTGTGTCCTCCATTGAATTCCGACGCGCCCGCATGATAGCCTGATTTCGGCTGGTAATCGCAGTGATTATTAGATTAACAAGTCGCTCGGGATTAAAAGCCGTTGGTCTTTCAATGAAGGTTCTTTGCATCATCTTTATTTTTTACGAGGAGAGAATGATGAAGGTCATGACGACGGAACAGGTCAGGAATGTGCATGGCGGCGGTGCGATCAGCTCGCTGGGTAGCCTCGCCGTTGACGCCGCGCCGGTGGTGACCGCGCTCGGCCAATTCCTGCCGAGCCTCGGCAATTACCTGCAGAACCCGAAGACGTTCAATAACACCGGCAAGTAACCGCCGTGCGCGGGGAGGCGCCCCCCGCGTCAGATGCTGCGAAACAGAAGGAAAAGAATCGATCGCCGCAGTGGATATAAAGTGACTTCGAAATGCATTATTTCGAAATCGGGCGATTGTCAGGAGGCGGGAGTGCCGGATTATCGCCGTAATAAAGTGAACGGCCATTGAGCTTGCAATTGGCCGACGGCTGTTGGCATTCCGACAATATAAAGGCCACAACAAATGCGAGACATCACGGAAGAACAGGCCCGCCAGATTCGGGGCGGCGCGTCGCTTTACTCCAACTCGGCCGCCTATACGGTCGATCTCGTCAATCAGTCGATCGGGACCACGCTGCAAGGCCTGATGACCCAGTACCAGGCCCACGCCGTCGAACAGTTCCGGATGTCGCTCGGCTCGTCGCGCTGAGCGGCCCGCCGAGCGGCCGGTAACGCCGATCTTCCGTCGCGGCCGGTAGCGCCGGCTGCGCCTCATGCGTATCGCGCACGACCCGCCACGGGCCCGCACCGGCTGGCCCGGGCGGCGCGTCGTCGCGCCCCGGGTGCCCGACCATGCTCTTCAATACGCGTAAAGTCCGTCCGGTCCTGCAGGACGAAGTGACGGAGTGCGGCCTGGCCTGCCTCGCGATGATCGCGTCGTGGCACGGGCGCGAAACGACGTTGCGCACGCTGCGCAACCGCTATCCGGTGCGGATCGACTCCGGCCTGTCGTTCTTCGACCTGATGGAGATCGCCAACGATCTCGGCCTGCGCGCCCGCGGGCTGCAGTTCGACGCGGGCGAGCTCGACGCGCTGAAGACGCCGTGCATCCTGCACTGGGGGATGAACCACTATGTCGTGCTGACGAAGGTCGGCTACGGCAGCGTGCATATCGTCGACCCCGCGCTCGGCGAGACGAAGCTGCCGCTCGCGCAGGCGCTCACGCACATCACCGGCTATGCGCTCGAACTGAATCCGGACATCGGGTTCACGCGGGCCGGGCAGGCCGACCGGATCCGGCTGCGCGACTACCTCGAAGGGCTGACCGGCATCCGCAAGAGCCTCGCGATCGGCATCGCGGGCGGCGTCGCCGCGCAGCTCCTGCTGCTGCTCGGCCCGTCCTACGTGCAACTGACGATCGACGAGGCGCTGAAGAAGACCGACGTCGACATCCTGTACCTGCTGACGATCCTGTTCGCGATCGTGTTCCTGTTCGACACGCTCTACGCGAACCTGGTCGGCAACATCAAGAGCTATCTGCGCAACATCGTGTCGCAGCAATTGTCGGCGAACCTGGTCGGCCATCTCGCGCGGCTGCCGATCGGCTATTTCCTGTTTCACAACACCGGCGATTCGATCTCGCGCGTGTCGTCGGTGTCGGAGGTCGGGCGGTTTCTCGTCGACGGGCTGGTCGGCGGGCTGCTGAACATCGTCACCTGCACGCTGACGCTCGTGCTGATGCTGTACTACAGCCCCGTGCTGGCCGGCATCAGCCTCGCCGGGATGGTGCTGTTCGCATTGAGCCGGCTCGCGATCCAGCCGCAGCTGCAGGACGCGATGTCGCAGATCCTCACCCGCGGCGCCGAGGCCGACGCGCTGCTGATCGAGAACATCCGGTCCGCGCATTCGATCAAGCTGCTGTCGGCCGAAACCGCGCGCAGCAGCCTGTGGGTCAATGCGTTCACGCAGAAGCTGCAGGCGATGCGCCAGCAGGAGCGGTTGCAATTGCTGTTCGATGCGATCTCGAAGGGGATCGTGCACGTCGAGCAACTGGTGATCGTCACGTACGGCGCGTGGCTCGTGATGCACGGCCAGAGCACGATCGGCGTGATCTACGCGTTCATCCAGTACAAGAACCTGTTCGCGGACAAGTTCATCGATTCGATCCAGCTCTACGTGCGGCGCAAGGTGCTGCAGGTGCACATGGATCGCGTCGCGGACGTGCTGCAGACCGAGACCGAGGAGCCGGCGCCGGACGCGGTCGTGCGGCCGGTCGACGGGTTCGACGGCGCGCTGTCGATCCGCGCGCTGTCGTACACGCCGAAGGGCGGCCAGCGCCCGATCCTGAGCGATGTGACGCTCGACGTGCCGGCCGGCAGCAAGATCGCGATCGTCGGGCGCACCGGCAGTGGCAAGACGACGCTGCTGAACCTGATCTGCGGGCTCGTGCGACCCGAGCCCGGCACGCTGTTCGTCGGCGGCGTCGATCTCGCGGAAGTGAACCTGCGGCAATACCGCAAGCATCTCGCGGCCGTCACGCAGTCCGACCAGCTGTTTCGCGGGACGATCCGCGACAACATCACGAATTTCGCGCCCGCGCCGCGGATCGGCGCGATGTTCGACGCGGCGAAGCTCGCATGCATCCACGACGAGATCGAGCGGCTCGACCATCGCTACGACACGCCGCTCGGCGATACGCAGAAATTCCTGTCGGCCGGCCAGATGCAGCGGCTGCTGATCGCGCGGGCGCTGTATTGCGAGCCGCGCCTGCTGATCCTCGACGAGTTTTCGTCGAATCTCGACCAGACGACCACGCACGAAATCTGCCGCAACGTGCTGACGCTGCCGTGCACGATCGTGCTCGTCACGCACGATGCGTCGATCCTGTCGATGGTCGACCGGATCTACCGGATGCACGACGGCGTGCTGACCGACGCGACCGACGCGTGGCGTGCGAACGAGGAGGCGCGGTGATGCTCGGGAGACTGTTCCTGCTCAATCCGTTCTCTTATGCGTTCCTGGTGCGCCGCGCGGTGCGCGCGGTCGCGCTGCGCACGTCGCCCGCGCGCGGGCTGCGGCTGATGCGCTGGTGCTCGGGCGCGTGCCTGCGCTGCTTTCCGTGCATTCGCGAGTCGATCGAGCTCGCGGTCGCTTACATGCTGGGCGCGCACCTGAACGACGATCCGCGGCGCGTGCGGGAAGTGTCGGCCGCGATCGTGCGCGAGCTGTTCGAGGCCGAGTTCGCGGGGCTCAAGCTGCGCACGCACAGCCTCGCATCGATGAAGACGATGATCGACGGCATGGCGTGCGAGGGCGACGACCAGTTGCGCGCCGCACTCGCACGCGGCGGCCCGCTGATGCTCGCGGGGCTGCACTTCGGCAACCTGATGCTGTTCGTCACGAAGCTGCGCTTCATGATTCCCGACGATCGCAAGCTGATGGTGATCCTGCACCGCGATGCGCCGGGCGCGTTCTTCGACGATGCGCTGCGGCTCGTCGCCGAGTACGGCGCCGGCGAAGTCGAATTCATCGACATCGAGGAGCGTGTACACCTGCGGCGGCTGATCACGAGCCTGCGACGCGAGGCGCCGGTGTTCCTGCTGTTCTCCGACCTGCACGGCAAATTCGGCAAGACCAATCGCTGCCGGCTCGGCGGGCGTTGGGTGCGGATGGCCGGCGGCGGCGTGAAGCTCGCGGTCGAGCAGGGCATTCCGCTGCTGGTCGCGTATGCGACCGGCGTGCCGTTCCGCGATCGCTGCGCGGTGCATTTCACCGCGCTCGCGGCCAGCCCGCTCGCGCCGATGCTCGGCACCGACGACGACGCGTCACCGGTGCGCGCGACGCACCAGCGCATCGTCGACCGTCTCGAGCAGGCGCTCGTGCGCCAGCCCGAGCAGTGGCATTTCTGGGAACACTTCACGCCTTACCTGATGCCGGCGCCGCTGCTCGATGCGGCCGCGCGGCGTCGCTCCTGACGAGCCCGCCCCATGCCGACCTGGAATTCCGCCCTCCGAGAACAGAAGCCGTCGCGCAAGCTCGCGCGCGGCACGACCTTCGGCACCGTGATTCACGGCGTCGTCGACGTGCCGGTGTCGATGCGGTTCTTCTGCTACCTGTCGCTGGCGATGTTCGCGATGTTCGTGACCGCGCTCGTCGAGCTGAGCTACGCGAACACCGAGAGCGTGTCGGGGATGCTGACGCCGCGCTCCGGGCTGATCGGCGTCGGTGCGCCGCCGGGCTGGGCGGTACGCGAAGTCTACGTCGGCAAGGATCAGCACGTGAAGGCCGGCCAGCGGCTGCTCGCGGTGACGCGCGACACGAGCTTCGTCAGCCAGGCGAACAACGTGCAGGGGATGCGCGCGGCGCTCGACCGGCAACGCATCGAGGTGACGCAGCAGATCGACGCGGCGCGGCTCGAATACCGGTCGTCGGTGCAGCAGATCAACCAGCAGATCGCCGCGCAGGGCGAGAGCCGCGGGCTGGTCGACCGGCAGATCCAGGACCAGAAGCGCATCGTCGACGAATACGGCGAACGGCGCGCACGCGTGAAGCAGCTGCTCGACGAACAGGTGGTGACGCTCGAACAGTACAACCAGGTCAACACGCAATACCTGCAGGCCGGGCAGGCGTACCAGGACCTGCTGCTGCGCCGCGCCGAACTCGCGAAGAACGCGATGAAGCTGCGCGGCGACCTCGACACGATGCAGAGCAAGTACGACGGCGCGAATGCGGAGCTGAAGATCAAGCAGGAGGAGCTGAACGCGAAGGAATACAACATCGACGAGAACGTGAACCAGGTGCTGTACGCGCCGGCCGACGGGCAGATCGTGCGGCTCGACGTCGTGCAGGGCGGCGTGATCGACCCGCCCGGCACGCGCGTCGTCGAGATCCTGCCGGCAAAGGCCGACGGGCTGATCGCCGAGGTCTACATTCCGTCGTCGAAGGCCGGCTTCGTGAAGAAGGGGCAGGCGGTGAAGGTTGCGTACGCAAGCTATCCGGTCGAGAAGTTCGGTACGTATCGCGGCAAGGTGCTGTCGATCTCGCCCGTTGCGTTCTCGGCGAAGGAGCTGAACCTGCCGGGCGATGCGGCCGCGCCGCAGACCTACTTCAAGACCTGGGTCGAACTCGCCGAGCGCACGCCGTCGTTCGACGGGCGGCCGCTGTCGTTGCGGGCCGGGATGATGCTGAAGGCGGACATCGTGCTGGAGCGGCGCAGCCTGCTCGAATGGCTGTTCGAGCCGCTGTACCGGATTCGCCAGCGCCTGTTCGGCGTGCCGGCCTGAGCCGATGGGGAATCGCGACACACGCCGCCGCCGCGCGCGGCCGGGCACCGTGCGTCCGCTGTCGCGCTGGCTCGGTGCGACGCTGGTCGCGTGCGCGACCGCCGCGCACGCCGCACCGCAGCCCGACGGCGACGCTGCATCGCGCTGGCAGGCCGGCGCCGACGGGATCGGCTTCTGGCCGGGCGGCGATGCGGACGGCTTCGATGCGCGCGCATGGACGACCGATGCGGAGGCGGCGCGCGGCGCACGCAACCCATCGTCGAGCGACGGACGGCAACCCGATACCGTCCCGCTGACCGCCCGCAAGATCACGCTCGGGCAGCGAACCGGCGCAGCCGCGCGCGCCTGCGCGGCCGCGGGCGACGACGGCGCGGACGGCATCGGTTTCGACGACACCGGTGCCGGCGGCGGCTGCGATCCGGCCGCCACGCAAGATGCGCCGGCCGACGACGCAACGGCGCGCGGCGTGGTCCATGCCGACCGGATGCCGTACGAACTGCATCCGATCGATCCATCGCGGCTGCCCGATCTGCCGGCCGCGCAGGCGCCGCCCTTGCTCGAGCAACTGATGGGCGACGACCGCAACATGGTCGGTCTCGGCTGGCACTTCGTCGGGACGACCGGCCGCTCGACGCCCGTGACGACGCACACCGACGCGCTCGGGCTGAACAGTTTCCAGAACGCGGGTTCGAGCCTGTCGCTCAGCAATACGAACACGCTGGCGTTCACGTTCACGCATTTCGTCTCCGAGCACTGGGCGGCCGAACTCGGCGCCGGCATTCCGCCGGTGCTGACGCTGCGCGGGCACGGCAGCATCGCGCTGCCGCTCGACCGCATCTTTGCCGGCGTGCACGGCCGCTTTCCGCTGATCGATCTCGCGAACACGCAAAGCAACCCGCTCGCGACCACGCGGGCCTGGCTCGGCTCGGTCGTGTTCAAGTACTACCTCGGCGAGCGCGACGATCGGTTCCGCCCGTTCGCGGGCCTCGGCATCAGCTACACGCGCTTCACGAACACGAACCTGAACCCGGTGTTCCAGCGCAAACTGGCGTCGCTCGGCGGCCTGCTCGCGGCGGGCGCGGACATCGGCAGCCTGCAGTCGCTGCTGCTCGATCCGGCGTTGTTCCAGCGGATCTGGGATGCCGGCGGCGACCTGCTGCTGTCGGGGCGGACCAACGTATCGGCGAAGGTGAAGAGCGTGTGGGAGCCGGTGTTCACCGTCGGCGCCAGCTACCAGATCACGCGCCGGTTCTGGATCACCGGGATGGTGACCTACATCCCGCTGCGCACCAGGATCACGCTCGACATCAGCCAGCCGAATCGCACGCTTGCGTCGAATACGTTCGATATTTCGGCGAATCCGGTGCTGGCCACCGTGCTGCTGAACTTCCGCTTCTGACGGGCATGGCCGCCCATTTTCATGAATTTGACGCGCGACGCTGGGATAATGGTGGGGTTTGGCTGCGTCAATGATGGAAGGAGGCCCCATGGGCGACAACGATACCCGCACCGAGACCGACAACCGCACCGATACGAGCTCGATGGAAGCGCGCCAGCGCCGTTTCGAGGAGGATCTCGTCGACGCCTACGATGAAGAGCTCGAGATGGAGCTCGACGACCGCCGCTTCGACGACGGTGAGGATCTGCTGTTCTCGCCCGAGCGCCGCGAAGCGCGCAAGGAATATTTCCGCGAGCTGTTCCGCTTGCAGGGCGAGCTCGTGAAGCTGCAGGACTGGGTCGTGCACACCGGGCATCGGCTCGTCGTCATTTTCGAAGGGCGCGACGCGGCCGGCAAGGGCGGTGCGATCAAACGCATCACGCAGCGCCTGAACCCGCGCGTGTGCCGGGTCGCCGCGCTGCCCGCGCCGAACAACCGCGAGCGTACGCAGTGGTACTTCCAGCGCTATGTCGCGCATCTGCCGGCCGGCGGCGAGATCGTGCTGTTCGACCGCAGCTGGTACAACCGCGCGGGCGTCGAGCGCGTGATGAATTTCTGCACCGACGACGAGTACGAGGAATTTTTCCGGTCGGTGCCCGAGTTCGAGAAGATGCTGGTGCGCAGCGGGATCCAGATCGTCAAGTACTGGTTCTCGATCACCGATCACGAGCAGGAGCTGCGCTTCCAGAGCCGCATCGAGGATCCGCTGAAGCAGTGGAAGCTGAGCCCGATGGATCTCGAAAGCCGCCGCCGCTGGGAGGCTTATACGGCCGCGAAGGAAGAGATGCTGCAGCGCACGCATATTCCCGAGGCGCCGTGGTGGGTCGTGCAGGCGGTCGACAAGAAGCGCGCGCGGCTGAACTGCATTCACCATCTGCTCGGCCAGGTGCCGTATCACGAGGTGCCGCGTCCGACGATCGATCTGCCGCAGCGCGAACATCACGAGGATTACATTCGCCGGCCGGTGCCGGACAACATGATCGTGCCGGACGTCTATTGACCGGTTCGCGCCGGTCGACACGCGATGTGACGAAGCGCGCCGCATGATGCGGCGCGTTTTTTTTGAGGCGTTCCGGTCGATGGCGGGCGATGCGGTGCGACAGGTTTGACAGTCTTTCAAGATGTCGGATTGACGGTCGCGAAAGCGTACCGTCATGTTCGCGTCGATATGCGTCGACACCGTTGAAACGGTGCGATTCCGGCGCACTGAGGAAAAACCAGTCGCGCCGAGGGTCCCAAGCGGTAGCCGGAACCTGAGAGACCTTGTAAAAAGTGGAGCGTGCGCCGCGCGGGCTTGTCGCCGCAGCGGCTCACATCTCCGGAAAGCCCGAGCGCCCCTGCGTCAGGTCGAACAGTTCGACTCTTGCCGCGGCTTCGGCGGTTTCGGGCAGCTTGATCACGAGCTTCACCGTCATTCCGTACGCGCTGTCCACCAGCACGTAGCCCGCCTGTTCGATCCAGCGGCGCACGCGCGCCTCTTCCGGGTAGCCGATCTCGATCGCGAGCCGCGTGTACCGAATGCGCTCGACGCGCTCGGCATCGAGCAGCGCCGACGCGATCGCATCCGTGTACGCACGCACCAGCCCGCCCGCGCCGAGTTTCACGCCGCCGTAGTAACGCACGACCGCGCCGAGCACGCCGTCGAGGTCGTGATGGCGCAGCACTTCGAGGATCGGCCGGCCCGCCGTGCCCGACGGCTCGCCGTCGTCCGACATACCCGACTGGCCGCCCGCCAGCAGCGCCCAGCACACGTGGGTGGCCGCCGGATGTTCGTCGCGCAGGCGTTGCAGTACCTGCATCGCGGCATCGCGATCCTCGACGGGAACCGCGTACGCGATGAAACGGCTCTTGCGGATTTCGAGTTCGCGGATGTAGGTGGTGGCGAGCGAGTAACTCATGCGTCGCGACGCGGAAAATGGTGGGAAATCAAGGCGATGATGATGTGTCGATGCTTTTGGCGTTGGCCCGCGGACGGATGGATATCGTCTGCATGAACGGAGGGCGAAGGCACGATTTTACCGTGCCAGGCATACGCGGCGTCGATGGACGCGTTGGCCGGTACGGGATTCGTCACCGAAGACCATGCAGGGCAGGCATCGCATCAGCGCACGCCGACCGACGACCGGAGCGCCGCGCCCAGCGTGCGTAGCGCCTGCCGGGCGCGCGCATCGGTCAGGCTCGAGTAGAGCACCACGTCGCGCGTCGGCAACGGCGGCAGCCCGTAACGCATCCCCACGTCCACGGTGCCGGCGGGCGCCACGCGATGCCCGAGCGCCGCGACGGCCAGCCCCGCGGACACCGCCGCGCCGATCGTCGCCACGCCGCCGCCGACAAAGACCTCCGTCCACGCGACCCCGGCCTGATCCAGCGCGTCGACCGCCATGCGGCGCACGCTGCACGGTTCGGCCTGCGTCGCGAGCCGCAGCGGTTGCGGCGGACGGTACTCGAAATCGGCCGCCGCCATCCAGCCGAACGACTCCGACAGGATGGTTTCGCCGTCGAGCCGCCGGCTGTCGTGTTGCAGCGCGACGGCCGCGTCGAGCTGGCCGCGGTCGAACGCGTCGAGCACGTCGCGCGACGCGGCGACGCGAATCTCCAGCACGAGCGCCGGCTCCGCTTCGCTCATCCGCCGCAGCAGCATCGGCAGGTCGGCGCCGACGACATGGTGGCTGACGCCGATTACCAGCCGCCGCTGGCTCGTGCCGAACGCGCTGATCGCGCCGTGGTGAGCGGCCACCAGTTCGCGCGCCGGCTCCAGGAACGCGGTGCCGTCGGCCGACAGGCGAACCTGCCGCGGCGTGCGTTCCAGCAGGCGGCGGCCGAGCCCGTCTTCCAGCCGCTTGATCTTCAGGCTCACCGCGGACTGCGTCGTGTCCAGCACTTCCGCGGCCCGCGTGAAGCTCTTGAGGTCCGCGGTCAGCACGAATGCCTGCACGGCTTCGATGTCGAGCGTTTTCATCACACCCTCGTTCATTTCAGAATCGAATCATTGAAATATTCTGCCATCTCCTTTTCAAATGATTCAAGGTCTTCTACGCTGCGTTCATGCCGTCCGGAATACCGTCCGTTTCTTTCGCCAGGAGTCGATCATGTTGACCGCGTACTACGTGCACCGCCTGCCGGCGGACTACGATCTCGACATCATCCGCGATCGCGTGCGCGAGCGCGGCCGGCTGTGGGACGACACGCCCGACCTGCTGTTCAAGGGCTTCCTGCTGCGTGAGGCCGGCCGCCATGGCGCGACGGAAAACGGCTACGCGTCGTTTTACCTGTGGCGCAACGAGCAGGCGTTCGCGCGGTTCGTGACGGACGGCCGCTATCGGGTCGTCACGGACAGCTTCGGCCGCGCGCCGATCGACACGCAGATTGCGCTCGACGCGCGCAAGGGCAGTGCGTCGACGGGACGTTTCGCGCGTCTGGAGACGATCGAGATTCCGGCGGACGCCGATCTCGATGCGGTCCTGGCGCGAGAGATCGCACGCAATCGCGAAGCGGCGGCGCGGCAGGGCGTGGTCGCGGCGGCCGTCAGTCTCGATCCGCTGCGCTGGCGGCTGACGCGTGCGCTCGTGACCGAACATGAACCGGACGACGGCGGCGCGGGCACGATGTACCAGGTCCTGCATCTGGCGAGACCGTTGCTCGACACGCTGGAAGCGGGCGGCGCGTGATGGCCGGCATCGCGTCGCGACTGCCGGCAGGGGTGGTGATTGCCGCGCATCTGGCGGGCGTGGTGGCGGGCATCGTCGCGATCGCGGCGCTCGCGACGGTGCTGGCGCTGCTGTTCAGGTAACGCGTTGCAGTGCAGAGACGGTTGATGCGGGGGCGCCGCGCATGCGATGCACGGCGCCCCCGGCCGCTTCTTCGTCGCTCGCTCAGTGGCTTTGCAAGCGGATATCGCGCGACGACGCGCCGACATACACGGTTCCGCCCGACACGACCCGCCAGCCGTTGCGCGACGTATCCCAGACGCTTTGCATCCGCGGCGACACGGTTATGTGCACACGCCGTGCCTCGCCCGGATTCAGCCGGATCTTCTCCCAGCCGACCAGCCGCTTGGGCGGCTCGTCCTTGTACGGCACGCCGAGATAGACCTGCGGTATTTCCGCGCCGGCCACGCGTCCGTCGTTGCGCACGGTAAACGCGACGCTCAGCGAGCCATCCCATTGCTTCGACACCGACAGTCCCGAATACGCGAAGTGCGTATACGACAGGCCGTAGCCGAACTCGAACATCGGCTTGATGTTGCGCGCGTCATACCAGCGGTAGCCCATGTTCAGCTTTTCCGCGTATACCGGGTCGGTCTCGAACGCGCCGTTTTGCCCCCACGTCGGCGAATCCTGATCGCGCGCCGGGAAGGTCACGGGCAGCTTGCCGGACGGGTTGACCGCGCCGAACAGCACGTTCGCGATCGCCTTGCCGCCGGCTTCGCCCGGATACCATGCCTCGACGATGGCCGACACGTTGTCCTTCCACGGCATCAGCACCGGATTGCCGCTCTGGACGACGACGATCGTATGCGGATTCGCACGCGCGACGGCTTCGACGAGCGCATCCTGGTTCGACGGGTTCGCGAGGCTCAGGCTTTGCAGGTCGCCGAAATCCTCGCCAGCCGGCTGCGCGACCACGACGATCGCGACGTCCGAGCGGCCGGCGAGCGCCGCGGCCTGGTCGATCTCCTGCTGCGTGTACGCGCGGAACGGCGACTGCTGGTCGCTGTTGCCCGCATACGTGACCTGCGCGGCCGGCGCCAGCGCGCGGATCGCCGCGACGATCGGCACGTCGACCTTGAGCCACGGATTGCGCCACCAGCTGCACCCGGTCGACGACCCGAACGTCAGGCCGCCGCAGCCTGCGAACGAACCCGTTACGGGATCGCGCGTGTTGCCCGAGCCGCCGCCGGACAGCACGGCCGCATCCGCATGGCCGCCGATCACGGCGATACGCGACAGCGCCGACGCGACGAGCGGCAACTGGTTGCCGTCGTTCTTCAGCAGCACGATCGACTGCTCGGAAGCCGCCTGCGCGAACCGGTTGCCGGCCGCGAAATCGATCGTGCCGCCGCCTTTGGCCGGATCGTCCATCACGCCGACGCGGATCATCACCGCGAGCTTGCGGCGCACCATGTCGTCGAGGCGCGCGGTCGACACCGAGCCGTTCGCGATCGCCTGCTTGACGGCTGCCGGCGTCAGGTACACGCTCGGCCCGACGTCTTCTTCCTCGTCGAGCCCGGCGTTGATCGCGGCGGCGGTACTGTGCGTGGCGCCCCAGTCGGACTGCACCTGGCCCTGGAAGCCCCATTCGTTCTTCAGCACGTCGTTCAGCAGGTGAGGGTTCTCGCACGCATAGGCGCCGTTCAGGCGGTTGTAGCTGCACATCACGCTGCCGGGTCGGCCGCGCTTCGCGGCGATCTCGAACGGCAGCAGGTACAGCTCGCGCAGCGTGCGTTCGTCGATCTGCGTATTGCCGCCCATCCGGCCGTGCTCCTGCTCGTTGCCCGCGTAGTGCTTGATCGTCGCGATGACTTTCTGCCGCTGCGTGGCGAGCGTGCGTTCGGCGAGCAGATCGCCGGCGAGCAACGGATCCTCGCCGAGATACTCGAACAGGCGGCCGCCGCGCGGCTCGCGCGCGAGATTGGTGCCGCCGCCGAGCCCCATGCCGAATCCTTGCGCGCGCAACTGGATCGCGACCTGCTTGCCGAAGTCGTACGACAGCCGGCGATCCCAGCTGGCGGCAACCGCGATCGTGGCGGGGAACGTCGTGCTGGCCTGCGACGTGCTGCCGGAGCCGGTGGCCGAATCGACCATGTTCAGATCGGGAATGCCGAGGCGCGGCACGCCCTGGATGTACCCGGCGCCGCCGCCCGGCACCTTCGACATTTCGTATTGCGAATGAATGAACTGGAGTTTCTCGTCGAGCGTCATCTTGCGCACGAGCAGATCGGCGCGCCGTTGCGCGGCCACCGATGCGAACGCGTCGGTGGCGTCGCCCTGCGCATTGAAATCGGCGTCGCTGGCGTAGGCGGTGGTGCAGAGGGTCGCTGCCAGCACGACGGCCGGCCAGAGGGTGTCCCGCATGTTGCTCTCCATGATCGTATTGCCGGTTGTTCGGATGATGTCTGGAGCTGCGCACGTCCGGTGGATTCGCACCGGACGCATTCGGCTGGCGATGCAGGGTGGTTGCGCGTCGGCATGCCAGGCCAGGCGGGGAATCGTTACGGCCGGTTGGGCTCGACCGGTCAATGCGGGCGGCGACGCGCAGGCCGCCCGGCATTGTCGAATCGGATGTAGCGATTCTCTGCTGCGACTAATGGTATGAATGTAGTTTGACTACAGCATCGGTGTTTCTACCGATACGTGCGATCTTTATTTCGTAGTCACGCGAGGTGGCGTGGGGAGGCGGTCATCGTTCCCGATCGAGGCTGTGTGATCGGGTAAGAAGTACTGGGCGGAAAGCGGTTTTGCGGGTAAGTCGGCGGGGCGCAGATCGATTCGTTGCATGCGCATCGAACGGAGACTTGGGTTATTTCACGCACTGTGCGTCGAATTCGCCGCTTTTATTCTGGCGCGGGCGTGTATGAACGACCGTGCGCGCTCATTCCCGTTGATTGCCGACTTGTTTGGATCGCGATTGAATTGCGACGATATGGAGCGTTTGAATGACAGCAGAATTTCCGGCTACATACGTTGTGGGTACCTCGGCCGGCCTCACGGCCCGCCCGCTTCTGCAGGAACTGGTCGATCTTCCGATGAGCGTGAGGCGGTTCGGCGTCAAGGGTGACGGCGTGACCGACGACACGGCGGCGCTTCAGGTGGCGCTCAACGCGGGGATTCCGCTGTATTTCCCGACGGGGACTTACCTGTACAGCAATACGCTGAAGGCAACGGCGTCGATCGTCGGCGCAGGGTGGGACTCGATCCTGCAATGCACGACATCGCAAGGCCAGAATTCGGCGATTTACTGGAGCGGCGCCAGTCATTTCAACATCCGCAATCTGCAATTCTTTTCAGCGAATGCGACCGCGTATTACCCGGACGAGAACGCCGGCTCGATCAACTTGCGGGACTGCAGTCAGTTCGAAATCTCGGGGTGCAAGTTCAACAATGCGGCCGGTGGCGGCGCACTGATGCGCAGTTGCGTCAACGGCAAGGTGTTCGGCAATAGGCTGCTCGACATCTGGCATGACGGCATTCATGTAACCAAGGCCAGCGCGGATATCACGATTACGAACAATGAAGTGATCAACGGCGGCGACGACGCATTCGCGGTGGTCGGTTACTTCAATGAGGGCGTCCGGCCTCGCCGGATCACGATCGCCAATAACCGGGTGGTAGGCACCAAATACGCACGCGGCATCGCGATCGTCGGGGCTCAGGACATCACCGTGGCCGACAACCAGATCTACAACCCGATGGCGGCCGGTATTTATGTCGCGTCGGAACTGACGAGCGTGTATCAGTCGTACGGCAACGACAATGTGACGGTCGCGAACAACCTCCTGGATACGTGTGGCGTTCAATCCAACATCGGCGCGATAGTCAATGCGCCCAATGGACCGCTCGGCTATGGCGCATTGGTCGTGACCGCGACGGCAGGCTTCAACAATTCGAACATCACGATCGTCAACAACACGATCAAGAATGCCGCGGGGGCGCCGATCGGGCTGTGGCAGCCGAGCGGAAACAACATCCACGTCAACATCTCGCAGAACACGATCACCAATGCATGGGATCCGAACAACAAGAACGGATTCCCGTTGACGACGATCGCCGCGACGTCGGGCGCCGCGACGCTGAACTTTGCCAATACCCCGGGTGTCGCGGTCGGCATGGCGGCCTGGTATTTCAACGGGTCGACCAGCGTGCCGATCGGTACGGTCATGGCGGCGGGCGCGTCGACGGTCACGCTCGAGCAGAATGCGACAGTGCCGAGCGGCGGAACCGTGATCTTCGCCGGGGTCGGGTTGTTCGGCGCGACGATCAAGACTACCGCGTCGGCCGCGAGCGGCGCGACATCGTTGACGTTCGCCACGACGACGGGGGTGCCCTACAACGACAACTACGGTTTCGGCGCGCCCGGAGACGAAACGACAGGCGTGTCGATCGGACAGGGCGTCAGCGGGACCAACATCGCGGCCGGCACCTTCGTGACCGGCGTGACGGGGAGTGTGGTCACGCTGAGCAAGGCGACGACCGGCACCGTGGCGAGCGGTGCTTCGATCGTCTTTACCCCGATGGTTTGCATGACGTCCCAAACGATCACGACATCGGCTGCTGCCGCGGCGGGAACCAACACGCTGACGTTCACGCCGTATCCGTCGGCACGCGGCTGCGCGGTGGGACAAGGTGTCACCGGAACAAATATCCCGGTCGGCACGTACGTGACGTCGGTTTCCGGTAACGGAAATGGTCCGACCGTGACGCTGTCGAACAATGTCACGGGCAGCGGAATCGCCAGCGGCACATCGATCACGTTCACCGGCACTGGCGGACTGAGCGCCGTTTCCGGCATCGCGCTGTACAACACGCGAGGGTGCATCGTCTCGAAGAATCAATTCTCCGGCATCGCAAAGGATGCAATCTACGTGGACGGATCCTGTACGTCGTTCACTGAAGTCAGCGGCAATACCGGTGAAAACATCGGCTGCTGCAACGGCTTCGCCCGCCTCGTCACGGTCGGCGCGCTCGCGGCCGGCGCATCGCTCAAGTTGCGCGGAAACTACATGGCCCAGCCGGTCAACTATCCACGCGCGATCGATGCGCTGATCTCGTCGAGCTCATGGGCCTACACGTCGTGGAGCGAAGACAACATCGCGCAAAACGGTTTCGTCGGCTTCGGTGTGCAACTGACGCCGGTTGTGCAGGCGGTGGGGGCTTCGCCATGGACGTTCGCGAACACCTACCCGAGCGCGGTCAGCCTGTCGGTTGCCGGAGGCACCGTGTCGTCGATCGGCGTGTCCCGAAACGGGCAGGCTGCCTATGCGTGCGGACTGACGAACGGGATGATCGATCTCAAGCCCGGCGACGCGATGACGGTCACCTATAGCGTTGCGCCCGCTATCACGATGATTCCGCGGCTGGGGCAGTAACGCACGGCGCCGTTCCGGCATTCAGGCGACCAGCAGGTATCAAACGAGTCTGTCAACCATACTCTCAGGATCGATATGGCATTCCAGCTCAAGGATCGCGTTCAGGAAACGACCACGTCCACCGGCACGGGGGCGTTGTCCCTTGCCGGTGCAATGACGGGATTCCGCACATTTTCGTCCGTGTGCGCCAACGCCGATACGTTCTATTACGGGCTGCAAGCCGTAACGGGTACCGGTGTCCCGAGCGGAAACTGGGAGATCGGCATCGGCACATACAACGCCAGCGCGAACACGCTGTCGCGCACCACCGTGCTGGCGTCGAGCAATGGCGGTGCGGTCGTCAATCTTGCCGCAGGTACCACCCAGGTATGGATGGATTTACCGGCAGCGCTTCCGGCCAATCTGCCGGTCAGCGCCAAATATTTTGGTGCGAAGGGGAACACCAGGATCGTCAACGATGGCGTCACGACATCGGGGTCCACCGCGTTTTCGTCGGCCTCGGCGGCGTTCACCGCGGCGGACGTCGGCAAGCGTATCGACATTGCGACGACGAACGCCAGCGGCGTTGCAACGCTGGTCGTTTCCACCACGATCGCGGCGTTCGTCAGCGCAACGCAGGTCACGCTCGCGAAAGCGGCCAATGCGTCGTCGACAGGGGCGAATGTGGTCTATGGCAGTGACGACGGCCCGGCCCTGACGGCCTGGTTGAACTACCTGATGACCATCTGGCCGGTCAAAGGCGACCTGCCTGCCGGGGTCTACTATTCCAGCCTCGCGCTTCCCCCGATCACGAAGCCGATCGCCGTGTTCGGGCATTCGGCGCGCACCTCGATCATCCAGTTCGGCGCGGGGGTTGGCGGCCAATGCCTGACGGTATTGAACGCGGGTTTCAACAATGAAGCGACGGATTTACCGCAAACCGGCAACGTGTCATGGACGTCCAACATGGCCGTCCTCGCCGGGTGCGTCCTGCGCGACTTTACCCTTCAGGGCAATCGCGCATGCGCATCGCTGCAACATGGGCTGGTGTTGCAGGGCAACGTGGACTGGCTCGACGTCGCTCACGTGAACTGTCTGTATTTTCGCGGCGGCGGCGTGCTGTGGATGGACACCGGCAGCGGATCGACGCAAGCACGCGCCACCGTGCGCGAAGTCAATCTGAACACGATGAAGATCAGACACTGCGGCGACCTGTCGACGAATACGCCCAGTTTCGGCATCTACCTCGATGACAGCCCGGCTGCCCCTACGTCCGATTCATCGAACCTGTTCAACCTGAACAATATCGACATCATCTTCAGTTACGGTACCGCACTGGCCGTGCAGGACCGGCGCACGTCGAATACCGGTGTTTCGCTGTACGGAATCCAAGCGAGAAACATCGTGCTGCACGACCGGATGACCACGATGGGGCTGAGCGGCGGGCGGATGTTCAGCGTCATCGGGCAAGTCACCAACTGCCTGTTCGACATCAACTTCCCGTTGAGCGCACGTAACGACTACGCGGCGGAGATTCTGCCGAACCCGAATTTCAATGTTTATCCCACGGACAATGAATTTACCTTCGCATTTCCGAAGACGGTGAAGGGGGTGACGATCGGGAACATCGGCTACAACACGATCAGGTTCAGGAATTATTTCGGATGCGCCGAGGCGGTATTCATTTCCACCGAGAGTCCGTACAACCTGAGAATCGATTGCGAGACCGACAGCGTGTTTCAGCAGGTCACCTCGGCGCTGGTGTTGACGGGGACGGGCGCCGTCGCGATTCCGGGCTGGTCGTTCGGTACGACGCCGAACCTGTCGATCTTCATGCCGGTCAACGCAGTCAACGGGACCGGCGACACGACGCTGGCGACCATTTTCGGCATTACCGGCACGATCGCGCGTTCCGGAAGCGTCACGGCCGGAACCGACACCTATACGTTTACGCCGTCTTCATCCAGTACCGCGTACATTCCCGCCGGCGAATACTTTTCGAAGATATGTGTCGATGCGTCGCAAGGCAACGGGGTTTCCGGGCGCTACAAATATATTCCCGAGGACCGCTACGGACGCGCGGTCAACAGCGCGTGGGCCAGCGGGCGCCTGCTGCAGATGTGGCCGTGGCAATTCCACGTCGAAAATGCGACGGGGCTGGTCCGTTACAGCTACGGGGTGCCGACGGCCGACAGCGCGGGCAATGCGCTGGCGGTTTGGTCCAACGGCTTCGTCGGCACCAGTTCGACGCCCGGCGTGACCGGCATCAGCAAACTGACGGCGAACTATGCGTCGCCGACGATGCTGACCAACCTGGTCGGCGGGATCGACGGCCAGTCGGTCAGGATCATCGCGACCAACGGCAACTGCACGATCGCGAACAACGCGAACATCCAGACGACGACCGGGGGAAACGTCGTCATGGCGAGCGGGCAGGTCCTGACCTTTACGTTCGACGCGACGCTGAACAAGTGGTGTGGTGGTTAGCAATCCGAGGGCGTGATGGCCTATTGAGAACGTAGCGGCCACCCGCGTACGTCACGCCGTTCGGGCGCTGAAAGTCCGGGCGGGGAGTCGTCTCGTTGATCGTGCATCGTATGGCGACACGCATCGTGTCGCTCACGCGAGGTCGCGGCGTATTCCCGCCCGGATGAATGAAGCGGCGTGCATCACCGGGTGGTGTAGGTCCGGCTCGCACGCCGGCTTGCCCGAGGCCGACACGCGGACTCACTTGGTGATCAGTGCGCCCGTCAAACCCGCGCTGATCGCCGGCAGCAGCAGATTCAACACGCGGCTGGCCCGGACGAGCCCGGTATTGTCGACATAGACGATGTCCTTCGACGCGAGCGGGAACTGGTTCGCGAGCAGCATCGAAACCGGCGACTTCATGTCGAGTCGATAGACCACGGGATCGCTGTCGTCTGCCTTGCGCAGTACGAAGACCTGTTTGGCATTCGACGTCTGCTGGTTCAGTTGGCCTGCCTGTGCGAGTGCTTCGTTCAGCGTGAGCGAACCGTCACGTTGCGGCGGCACGGCCAGCGGTTTGTTCACCTCACCCATCACGTAGACGGGGTTGTCTTCGCGTGCACTCACGTGGAGCAGGTCGCCTGGCTGCAGCATGATGGCGGCGGGGTTTTTGCCCGTTTGCATCATCCGCGCGACATTCACCGGATACGTCGTTCCATTGCGCGTAATCGTTACACGACTTTGATCCGCGGTCGGTGCAAAGCCGCCGGCACGATTGACCGCTTCGACGAGGGTCATCGGAATGTCGTTGATCGCCTGCGAACCGGGTGCGCGCACTTCACCATCCACATACACCTGCTCCGCGCGGAACGACGCCACGCGAACGGTCACCTGTGGCTTCACGAATACCTTCCTGAGCTCGGCACTGACTTCCCGCTGAACCTGCGCCGCAGTTTTTCCTGCCACGTGGATCGGTCGCGTCATGTATGGAAACTGCACGTTACCGTCGCCATCGATCACGAAACCAGGCGCGGCGTCGGAGGACTTGGTGTTCGGCGTCGGCTGGCCGGCGGCGGTAGCGAATTCGGGGTGATCCCACACGGTGATCTGCAATACGTCGCCAGGACCGAGCTTGTAGCTGCTCGGCTTGCCGAGCAGATTGTCCGGAACGGGCAACGCGGAGTGGCTCTTCTGCTGCGCACGAATCAGCCCGATCAGCGTCAGGTCGATCTGCTTGACCGGAACCTTCATGTCGCTGGTCACGTCACCGTTCTCGTCAGTCGTGACCGGCAATGCAGGCGAGGATGCCATGTGCTGGCCCGGCGCAAAGGCACAGGCGGAAAGCAGGGCGGAAATCGCCAGGTAAAGGGCAGCGCGCATTCGGCGTCCTGTCGGGTTGTTCTGGTCCGGCACTGACGTGTCGAATCGTTGGTGGTTGCTCATGTCGTCATTCAGCATGGTTAAACGAGAAACATTGATGCGACGCACATGCGTGGATACTCGCCGTTTTCCGGGCCGCCGGCGACAGACATGGCGGGCGTTCATCCCCCTGCCCATATGCTGGCCGTCCCGATCAACCGACTGTCGGACGCCTCGACGTCATCGCATGCTGTCGGGTGAGCCGGCCGACCCGAGATTGATTCCCGCATGGATCATGTTGGATGAACCACGGAAAAAAGGATGTGCGTTAGTTCACCAAGCCGCGGATGGCAGGACATATTGGCCGCTCGAGATGCGTGGCTGACGTGGGCCAAAAACAGGGCCAAACCTTGTCGAGCGAATGAGTTCAGGGAGGCCGGGCACGTTGTGTCGAACCGCTCCTCGACGTCGTACGAGACGGGGTGGCAACCCGGAGGTTCGCTTACTCGGAGCTTCTTAATGTAAGGAATCGCACTCAGAAAACCACGCATTTATCGCATAGTGACCTGAACAGGAAAGGGCATTTGTTTCTGTTCGGGACTCGGCGGTGCGGTCGTGCATGCAGGCGGCCGGACGCAGACAAGTGCCTCGCATGATGTACCGAGAGAATGACCCGGATCGACTGGCGCGACATGCGTGATCAATAGCACGCACGGTGACAGGATGCCCGTCAGAATGGCAATTTGGGAGCGTATGCATGACATTGGATAGGCCTTCATCGAAGCAATCCCGAGACCGGCCGGGAAGTGTTTCTCGCAACGGGGTTGACTTCACGCTGGTCCAGTTGCTGGAAAACGTGTTCGATCACGGGCGTGTTTTCCTGGCCGTTTTCCTGGGATGTTTGCTGCTGGCGCTCGTGTATGCCATTGCGGCAACACCGGTGTACTCCGTGGATACGTTGATCCAGGTCCAGGAAAACAAGCACAGTGCGCTCGGTTCGCTATCCGAAATTTCGAACGCGCTGGATATCGAGAACTCGGCCGTAGTCGGCGAGATCGATATCGCGCGCTCGCGCGCGGTCGTCACCCAGGCCATTGACGCTACCGTCGCGCAGGTGGATGTGTCGGTCCGGAATACGATTCCGCTCGTTGGCGGTTTACTCGGTTCGATATTGCCGAAGGATCGCAATGGCCTCGTCGAGCCGTGGTTCAATACGCCGTTCTGGGCGTGGGGCGGCGAGAGGATCG
The DNA here is from genome assembly GCF_029522185.1 of Burkholderia sp. IO2. Lineage (NCBI taxonomy): Bacteria > Pseudomonadati > Pseudomonadota > Betaproteobacteria > Burkholderiales > Burkholderiaceae > Burkholderia > Burkholderia sp. IO2. Next base: position 178,029 of record NZ_JAKWFH010000001.1, read on the forward strand.
AGTTCACCAAATTCGACGTTCCGGATGCGCAGCTCGGCAAGAAACTGGAGCTCGACTATCTCGACGGCAATCGCTTCCTGTTGAAGGACAGCAATGATCAAGAGGTGTTGACCGGGAAAGTCGGCCAACCGAGCGAAGCCAACGGATATCGGGTAGAGATATCGCGCATCGTGGCACGTGTCGGTACGGAATTCCGCGTGCGCCGTGTCGCCACGCCGGTGCGACTCGAGGCGGTCCTGAAAAAACTGAACGGCGCGGAAACGAAACGCCAGTCGGGCATCATGCAACTGAGTTTCGAGGACCCCGACCCGGTGTTTGCCGCGCGGCTGCTCAACGCCATTGCCGCCGCCTATCTGGATGCCAAGGCGAAGCGACGCTCGGAGGACGCCGAACACAGTCTGACGTTTCTCGACACGCAATTGCCGCTGGTGAAGAAGCGACTGGAGCAGGCTGAACATGCGTTGAACGAGTTTCGCAATGCGCAGGGGTCGATCGATGCGCAAGGTGATGTGCAACTGCTTATCGACCAGTTGGCCTTGGTCGAAAAGTCACGGCTCGAAGCCAAGCTCGAGTATCAGGATCTGGCGTCGAAGTATGTCGCCGGACAGCCTCAGCTCACCGCGGTAGCCAGCAAGCTGAAGACGCTCGATCAACAGTCGGCGGAATTGAAAAGCAGGGTTGCGCGCTTGCCGTCGCAGCAGCAGACCTATTTGCGTCTGTCACGCGACGTCGATGTCAATAATCAGCTCTATATCGGCTTGATGAACAACGCGCAGCAGCTGCAAATTGCCAAGGCGGGCACGGTCGGCAATGCGTCCGTCATCGACAAGGCCGATGTCAGCGACAAACCGGTTCAGCCGAAGCGCCTGCTCGTCATCGTGCTGGGTGCGGCAATCGGATTGATATTGGGCGTTGCTGCGGCACAAGGCTGCGCGCTGTTTTTCCAGCGCGTCCGGAATCCGGAGCAATTGGAGCAAGTGGCCGGCGTCCCGGTGCTGGGCATTCTCCCGGTCTCGCCCCATCAGGTCGAGGCCGACCTGAACGACCGGGCAGCGTTCATTGCTGCCAGGGAGTATCCGGATACGCCGCTGACCGAAGCGCTGGACAATCTGGCTCTGTTGCTGCGTTACGGGCCGAGTGCTGAGCAGGGGAAATCAAGGGTCGTTCTGATCACGTCGCCGGAGCCGGCGCAGGGCAGGTCGCTGATCTCCGCCAATCTCGCCTACCTCTTATCGGAAAGCGGTCTCAAAACCTTGCTTGTGCGCACCGATGCGGACGAATCGGGCGGAGATCGACACGTGGCGGTGAAGTACCAGAAAGGATTGTCGGATGTCGTGACCGGTTCGCTGGAACTCGGGAAGGCGATCGTCCACATCCGTGAAAATTTCGATGTGCTGCCTGCCGGAAAACGTGCCGAGCCGTGGCGACACCTGTTCGAAACGAAACGGCTCGAGCCGTTGATCACCGCATGGCGAAGCGAATACGACGTGGTCGTCGTGGATGCGCCGTCGGCGCGCCCGGCGGCGAACGTCGCGATGTTGTCGAGGCTCATGGACGTCACGTTGATGGTGGCGCGACAAGGTTCGGTCAGCTACGCCGGCGTGGTGGATGCGATCCGGAATTTGAATCGGGTCGGCGTGAAGGTAGACGGGCTGGTATTCAACGGCTTTCAGCCTTCACCGTTGCGGTGGAGCCATTACGCGAACGTCCGTCGACATACGAAAGCAGTCAAGTCGCGGATAGAGCCGGGCGACGTCGTACCCAATGCATTTCTGTTCAGGGCATGGGAGCGGGTAAGAAAGGGACTGCTGAGAAATGTTGCCTGATGTCGCTTGCACGAGTCGATTCACTGGTTCATGACGGAAACAAGCGATATGGCGGGATGTTTCAGCGCGCCCGTCACAAGCGCGATGCACGTTGGGGCACCGGCGCAGGTTCGCGCAAGGGCGCAATCATGCGGCGGCCGGCGCGTGCGCAGGCTCGACCGGGGTGCCACCGGTGGAACGAATTTCGGGTTGCAGCATGATAGATAAGACTACGCGAGCGATACCGGACACCGGCCCCATATCCGCAACCGGGGTGACGATATCGACGCTACTCGCGCTTGCATTTGTGATCAACGCGATGATGCCGGCGCTCGGAATGAAAGCGGAGAGCGCCACATGCACGTTGTTGTTGGCAACATCGGGGCTCGTCGTCCTGGTCAAGTATCGCCCGGTGTTTGCCGTGACGGTGCTCTATGTGCTCGCGATCGGGCTGACCGCATTTCTTGCCGGCGTGGGACTGGAGGACGGTGGATACCTGCGGGAAACCGATATCTCGGGTGAGGCGACCGGCGCTTTCAGCCGACTCCTTTCGTTCTATCTGATTTTTGTCGTCTGTGCGCTCGTTGCATTCGACCGGTTCCTGGATGAGCGCCCGTCGCACAAGTCGATCAGGGCACGGATTGCATTGCAACCTGTCAGTGTGGCGATGGGATTCGCACTTGCGGCCGCGATCATCGTGACCGGTGTGCTGGCGGGGTTGACGTCGGGATTCTCGCTGTTTACCGGCATCAACCGGTATGCGTTGCGCAACGACGCGTCGAACGGCGCGATGTTCAATCTGTTCCTGAACAATCAGACCTTCATGGGTTTTTTGCTGGGCACCATCGCCACCAGTTCCAATAAACGCATCCGGTGGTTGGCGATCGTCACGATGGCGGTCGATCTCGGGCTCAACGTGCTGCATGGGGAGCAGTTCATGGCGGTGCTGCATATCGGCCTGTGCTCGCTGGCGCCGTTCATCGCGATTCATGCGATGAACGGCAAACCGGTCGTGCGTTATCTGGGTATCGGTGCGGGACTGGCGTTGTTGCTCGGCACCGTTTCCATCATTTACGCCTACCGGGGGCAGGGGCTGGAAGTGGCCGATGTGATCTCGTCGCGCTTTCTGCTGCAGGGGCAGCCGTGGTACGTGGTGGACGGTGATGCGCGCATGTTCGCGGCGCCGGCGCTGGGTGGCGCGGCTGCTTTTTGGCGTTTCGTGAACTCTCTCGCTTCCTGGACGATGCCGACCTTTTTCGACGATTCCCAACCGAGTGGTTTGCGTGACTTGATGGTTTCGTATATGGAGCCTCAGCTCCTCAAGGCCTACATCTTCGACGACGTCACGTTCACGATGGGAAACATGGCGGTGCCGGTGTATTGGTTTGGTTATGCCGGGGGGGCGGCCTTCGTCGCGATGACCGGCGTCGTGTACGGCGCGCTGGCCGCGTTGCAGATCCTGGTCACGATGCGTGGCGGGGTTGTGATGTTGTGGCTGATGGCGAAGGTCTTTTCGTATGCGACCTTTGCCGTTCAGCAAGGCGATTACTGGATGATGTTCGGTTCGCGCACGGCTTTCTATGCGTTGGCCGCGCTGGCCTGGTGGTACGTGATCGACCGGAAGCATTCCGGCGCGAGCTGAGGCGGCATGCGCCTGGGTCGTCGCGCGAAACGAGGGCGATGTCGACGACCGGAACCGTTTCGGTCGATGCGTCGAGCGTGGATGTCGCGTCGCGAACGTAGGGGCGATGGATTCGACTTCGATCGCAGCGCCGGAAAGTCGTGACGAGACACCCCGGTTTTTACTATTTCAGCCATGTCCCACTCGAACGATTCGAAGCGATTTCATCATGTCGATGCCATGCGCGCGGTTGCGGTGATACTCGTCATATGGACGCACTATGCCGAGCGATTCGCTCCGCTGGCGGGCTCGCAATACATGCTCGATACGCTGCAGCGCTCCATGAACTTCGGGCGTGTTGGCGTGGTGGTGTTTTTCGCGATCAGCGGCATGCTGATTCCAAGCAGCCTGCACGGGGAGGTTGGTGCGGGAACGAAGCGGTTTCTCGTTCGAAGATTCTTCCGGCTATACCCGGCTTACTGGTTGGCGCTGCCTTTGGGATATTTTGTCCATTGGTATCTGTTCGATAAAAAGATGGATGTCGATGGAATCGTCGCGAACGTGACCATGATGCCCGCCGCATTCGGAGAGAGCCTGATATTGCCGCATGGTTGGACGCTGGAGACAGAACTGGTTTTTTACGGGCTGTGTCTGGTCCTGTTCTGGAGCGGCGTACTTCACCGGATGTTCTGTCTGTGCGTTGTCAGTATCGGATTGACAGGGCTGTTCGTGATGATCGTCGGATTGAAACTCGCTCCGGCCGGTATGCCCAGCGAATACAAGACCATGCCATATCATCTCGGCATCATGTTTTGGGGCGCGTGCTTTCGCCGGGCATACGACACGCCTCTCAAATTGCTGCGCGCGGGATGGCCGTGGCGTGGTGCTCCGGGCCGAATCGCGATCACTTACCGATCGGCGGCAGCCGGCCTGACGGCGGTGATGGCAAGTGTCGCGCTGATGGGGGCGCTCAGCGATTGGCGACATCACAACATGGAGCACTTTCCGACTTCGCTCGCTTACTTCATCGGCATCGTGATGTTCACCGCATTGGCGACGATTCTGAAGCTCCGCATTCGCCTGCTTTCATGGCTCGGCGAGATCAGTTACTCGATCTACTTGCTGCATAGCCTTCCGCTGTTTGCAATGTTCTGGTTGTGCCAGCGTTTCCACATTACTGGTTGGCCGCTCGGTCTCTACATGATCGTACCGATCCTGCCTTTGATACCGTTGTCTTGGGCCGGCTATCGGTTGTGCGAAGCACCGTTTGTGCAGTTTGCGCGTACGCTCACCGCGCGCCGGAGAAGCAATCTGTTTGCCTCCGGCGAGGCTGATGGCTGACGCTTGATTGGCGCAGATCGGCCCGCGGCAACAGGGCCGGTTGGAAAAGATCAAACGCGGATGGTTCGCGGGAGCGGGAAACGGCGCCCGATATCTTCCGGGGGATGCCGGAGTCGGCATGAAACGGATATCGGTTGGTCCCGGGCGATTGACGGGGAACACGCCCTGTAACGGATTTCACTAGCGTTTATTAAAACAAGGATAAGACCATGACACCTGTCCAGTTTGATGGATGCGTCGGCTGGCTTCACGAGGGCACCCGAACACACGGCATCGTCATTTGCGAGCCGCTCGGTCACGAAGCACTCTGGCTTCACAAACTCGTGCGTTCACTCGCCGAGCACCTTTCGGAGCGCGGCTTTCCGGTGCTGCGCTTTCATTACCCGGCAAGTGGCGATTCGCTCGGCGACGAAAGCGATCCCGGTCGCTTCGGCCAGATGCTCGGTAGCGTTCGATCCGCCGTACACGCGTTGCGAGAGCGCGTCGCGCTGGACCGTCTGACGCTCATCGGGGTGCGTGCCGGCGCGGCCGTGGCGCTTCTCGCCGCGGACGGCATCCCCGGGCTCACGCGTTTCGTCGCGCTTGCGCCCGTCGTGCGCGGTCGCGGCTACCTCCGCGAGCTCTCCGTCGTCGCGCAACATTGGCTCGACAATGCCCCGCCGACCGTGCGAGGCGCGGTTCGCGACGAGAAACCCCTGAACATACTCGGACACACGTACCCCGACGATCTGGTCGACGCGCTCCGGCGTATCGATCTGTTGCAGGCTGCCCGTCAATCGGGCACGTTACCGGCGCGCGCATTGCTTGTCGATGCACCGTACGGCGACAGTGCGATGCTATCGGACGCGTTGCAGGCACGTGGTGTCGCGGTCAGCGTTCATGCATGCGCGGACTGGGCGGCCGCAATGCGAGAGCCGCACTGGTCGCGGTGGCCGGCGGCATTGCTCGACACGATTGCGGGCTGGTTCGACGACGATCCCGAGCCGGCCGTCGACGCGCCCGCGCGATGCCTCGACCCCGGCGTGGTACTCACGGGAAAAGGGAGCGTCGAACGAATCGTTCGCGTGGGACCCCAGCAACTGGTCGGGGTGCTGTGCGAGCCGACCGACGACATCATGCGGGCCGCCGCGCCAACGCTCCTGATCACGAATACGGCGGCCAATTCGCGCGTCGCGGACGGACGTTTCGCCGTCCGGCTGGCCCGGTCGCTCGCCGCGCAGGGCATCTGCAGCCTGCGGATCGATGCGAGCGGAATCGGCGACAGCGGCACGCATGCGCGTGACGATCAATCGGACATCCCGTATTCGGATCAGGTGATCACCGACATGGTTTCGGCGGCAGAGTGGCTGAAAGAGGCCGGGCATCACAAGGTTGTCACATTCGGGATTTGCTCCGGCGCGTACACGTCGCTTCATGCCGCGTCGAGCGGGCAGCTTGCCGGTGCGATCGCGATCAATCTCCCGGTTTTCGTGTGGCCTCGCGGAGAGACGCTCGCGAACGTGATCAAGAATCAGACGAATTCGATGCGAGGCTATCTGGCATCGTTGCGCAGTATTGGAAAGTGGCGTCGCCTGCTGCGCAGTGGTCGTGATCTGCGTCCGGTTCTGCGCGGATTAACGCGCTTCGTCGCAGATTTCATGTGGGTGCCGGTCATGCGTGCCGCGGAACGGGTCGGGTGGTGCCCGGGCAAGGATACGCCGCGAGGATTGCTGCGCGACATGTCGGCGCGCGGCATTCGCACCCATCTGATTTACGGCACGTTCGATCCCGGTGTCGATACGCTGGTACGGCATTTTGGTCCCGCTTCGCGTGCGTTTGCCCGTTTGCCGAACATGTCGGTCGATCTGCGGGATGCCGTCGATCATTCATTGTACGGCACTGCCGCCGCGCAATATGTCATCGACCGGTGTACTGGGCTGCTTGCCGGTTGGCGGGCACCGGCGGAGCTGGCGGCAACGGAGAAGACGAAACGTGTGATGGCGTCGCATTCACGCAAGCGGCGCACCGAATCGACACTCTAGGTCGCAGCGGTACCGTTGCCGCCGGGCAGGTAGGGTGAACCGGTTCTGAGTGACCATGCGAACAGATTCGTCGTTTCCGGTACGTTATCGTAGCGACGTAGTGTTTCACAGGGCCACTCGCCAGACGCACGTAGCGCCGTGGCTCCGCTCAGGAATGCCGATGAAACGAACTTGCCACGACTGCCGGAAATTGCGTAAATTTTACTGTTTGCAAGCGGTCTGTGATATTGCGCAGATCGCGTCTCGACGCGAAGACGATGACGGGGCGTTGAACTTCGAGCCTGATGCACGTCGAGGCCCGGCGTGATGCGCGTGTTGGTCATCAACGACTTCGTTCGAAAGGGAGGCGCGGAGGAGGTATACCGAATGTCCGTCGACGTGCTGCGCGCACGCAATGACGTGTCGGTCGAAACCTTCGACGAGCATGCGCTGCCCGGGGACGAAAATATTCGGCGCGCCCGTGTGTGGTCGCGTGCGACTGCGCATGCGCTCGGCGCGCTGCTCGACCGGTTTCGGCCACAACGCATTCTCGTACACAATTATCACAATCGCCTGTCGAGCGCGATCCTGCCCGTGCTTGCCCGCTACAAGCGGCGCTCCGGGTGTAGCCTGTACATGACGGCGCACGACTACCATCTCGTGTTCTACAATCCGAGCCTGCAGATCTATTCCGGCGGGCAGACGAAGCCGTTGTCGCTCGACCAGCTGCACGGCGTCCGGCGCTTCGTCTCTGTCGCCAGTCCGCACGGCATTCTCCACGACGTCGTGAAGAAGTTGCATTGGCACACGGTCAATGCGCTTTTCGACCCGCTCGGCCTGTTCGACGAAATCCTGTGTCCAAGCCCGTTCATGCGCGACCTGATCGCGCGATTCGGGCGCACCCGCGCCACGCTGCTATCGAATCCGATCGACGCGGCATTGGTTCCCCGCGCACCGAAACCGGCGCAGCGCGCGCGTCTGGATCTGGCGTTCGTCGGTCGTATCGAAGAGGACAAGGGCCTGGCGCCGTTTCTCGCGCTGATGGCCGATTCCGCCGGTGAAGCGATTGCATCGCTTACCGTTTATGGCGAAGGATCGGAGCGCGCTCGTCTCGAGGAATGCCACGCCGGCCTCGTCAAGGACGGAAGGCTGCGCTTTGCCGGCCGTCTCGACCATGCCGCGCTGTTCGCCGAGCTGCCGACGCACGACGCGCTTGTGCTTCCGTCGATCTGGGTGGAAAACGCCCCCCTCGTGATAGTCGAGGCCGCGGTCCTGGGCCTGCCGGTACTGGTGAACGACATCGGAAGTTTGTCGACGTTTGGCGACGAGATCGGCAACAAGATCCTCTATCGCAACACCCCCGAAGCGTTCTCGCGGGCAATCGACGCGCTACGCGCCCACCTCGACGACGGCACACGTCGCTACGACTGGTCGCGTTACTCGGTCGATTGCTACGCGTCGTCTCTGTATGCTGCACTCGGCATCGACCAGCATGCACCGCGCGTGCATGCCTGTTGACAGGCGATGCACTGTCCATTTTCAGTCAAGAAAGCACGATGACCGCCGTTCGAAAAAACTTCGCCATGTTGTTTGCGTTGCAGATCTCGACGTACGTCGTGCCGCTCGTCACGCTGCCGCTCTTGACCCATGTGCTCGGCCCTCAACAGTACGGTCGGCTGTCGTTCGTGCTCGCGGTGACCACGTATTTCATCAATCTGGTGAATTACAGCTTCGACCTGACGGCAACGCCGCGTGTCGCGCTTGCGCGCGACAAGGTCGAGCGATCGAGCATTTTCTGGACGACCATCAGCGCGCAGTGGCTGATAACCGTCGCGGGCTTCGCAGTACTCGTTGCGATGACGTCATTGATTCCGTACTTCGAGGCCGAGCGCACGGCGCTGCTGCTCGAATTCGGGATGGCAATCGGCGCCGCGCTTACGCCAGGGTGGTACTTTCAGGGCATTCAGAAACTGAGCGTGTTCAGCATGACGGTGGTCGGATATCGCGCACTCAGCGTCGCCGCCTTCTTCCTCTGGGTTCGCACTCCGGACGATATCCTGTACGCGGTCGCCATCAACGCGGCCGTGCCATTGCTCTGCGGAGCTACCTTGCTTGCTTACCTGTTTTTTTGCCGTGAGATCGCGCGTGTCCGCGTGCGGTTCGCCGATATTACCGAAGCGTTGAAAGGCGGCACGCAGGTGTTCCTCGCGTCGACGTCGATCTCGTTCTACGCATCGACCAACACCGTCCTGCTGAGTATCGTTTCCGGTCATGTCGCCGCAGGCTATTTTGCCGCCGGCGACAAGCTGATCCGTGCCGCTGTCGGCATGCTGCAGCCGCTGAGGGCAACGACATACCCGCATATCACTTACCTGATGCATAACGCACGTGACGAAGCATTTGCGTTCCTGCGCAAGCTGATTGTCGTGCAGGGCGCGCTCGTGCTCGCAATGTCGGCAACGATCTACGAGTTCGCGCCGCTCGCCGTCCGGATCCTGTACGGAACCACGTTCGAGCCGACCGTCGCCGTACTGCGTTGTCTCGCCCTGGTACCGTTCATGGCATGCATGACCGATCTCTTTGGCGTTCAAACGATGCTGCCGCTGGGCATGAAGCGTGTCTTCAGCACCATTCTGATCTCGTCCGGCTTGCTGAACGTCACGATACTGCCGCCGCTTGCGTCGCTGTTTGCGGAGCGTGGGGCCGCCATTGCCGTCTTGATGGTCGAAACGACGGTGGCCGTCGTACTCATGTACGTGCTTTTCCGCGAACGGGTTGGCCTGATCAACATGCCGGCGAGATCGAGGTAACGCGGTTCGCGAGGCGACAGGTTGCGCTGCCGTCACGACGATTGCGAGGCAGGGCGACGGTGCGTGTCTTGATTGCGACGACCGCAGGCGCGAGCGCGGCGGGGTATGACGCGGCTCGCGGCCTCGGTCATGGCGACGGGCTTGTGTCGATCGCCTACAGCCTTTCGAATATTTCCGTCATCATTTTTGCGCTTTTGCTCCAGCAATATTTTTCCGCGTGATGGATTCCCTTCCGCTTGAGCTCGGCTCTGAGATCGTCGGAATCCAGCAGGCGCCGCAATTTTTCCGCAATGTCGTCCTGCGAATATGGATCGCAGTACAGCGTCGCATCGGAGCAGACCTCCGGTAGCGCCGCGGCTTTTCCGACGATCGTCGGACAGCCGTATCGCATCGCTTCAAGGGGCGGAATACCGAAACCTTCGTAAATTGACGGATACAGGAAGCAAACCGCATTTTGATACAGCGCCTTCAGTTGCTCGTCGCTGATGTAGCCGACGTACTTGATGTTCGGTTCTGCCGCCGCTACATGATCCTGGTTGCCGAACACGGTCGTGTTTCTCATCCCGACGATGACGAGATCGACCGACGGATCGTCGAGTTGCCGAAATGCCGCGATGAGCCGGCCGAAGTTCTTGGTGGGATTCATGCTGCTGACCGCGAGCACGAACCGGTTCGGCGTCAGCGAATGTGCGTCGAGCACGCTCGCGTCGGGCTCCAGCGAGTCGAGGTGATCCGCCCCGAGCGGAACGACGCTGATTTTCTCGGTGGAGATACCGCAGTGGTACGCGAGGCGATCCCGTGAAAAACGGGAATTGGTCAGCACGCAAGCGGAGGTTCTCGCCAGGATCCAGAACATGATCCGGTACCACATCCGAAACGACCGCGAAAAATGTGCAGGCGTGTCGAATACCGCCGCATCATGCATGTAGATGATCTGGTTGCGGATGAAAATGGACGCCGAATTGCCGAGATTGACGAGGCGCCCGGAGCGGGCGAAAAACGGCAGGACCAGTTGCTCCCAGACGACGCCTTTGTGAATGCCGACCTTGACGGTCCGCGCTCCATTCACCTCGACGCCAGGCTGGGGAGGCATAAGGAGGGTCACCGGGTCTTGCGGCTGAAACTTGATGAGCGCGGCGATCAGCTCGCGCGCCACTCGTTGCACTCCGGTCGTCTTCTGTGTCGTAAATCGACCGTTGTAAAGGAGCTGTTTCGGTTTTTTGAAAGCGGTCATGTCCATCATTGCATATCGAATTCAGAATCGGGCCTTGATGTGATCCAGGGCAACCGGTTCGAAACCGCGAGTACCGGCGTGAGACTCGACGGTATCCAGACCGTACAAGGCGTGCCACTGCCGGAAGACCGTGTTCATCGAAAACCTTTGAACCGCCCGCGTTCGGGCCGCGGCACCCATTTTTTCGCGAAGTTGCCGGTCGTCGCGCAGCTTGGTCAGATACGCGGCCATCTCGTCGACGCTTGACGCGACATATCCGGTCACGCCGTGAACCACCACATCGCGATTGCCGACGACGTCCGTCACCACGGCCGGGATGCCCGCAACCTGGGCCTCGATCAATGCGACCGGCATGCCTTCCCAGCGAGAGGTCTGGACATAGATGTCCAGTCCCGACGTGAGTGCCAGCGCGTGCGCGCGAGTCACCCAGCCGCTGCAGATGACGGCCTTGCCCTGGCGCGGATCCGGAATCTCGTTGGCGTCGCCGCCGATCCAGAGGAAGTCGACGTCGGCGCGCCGCAGTTTGGCGGCGAGTTCGACGAATGCATGATGGTTCTTCTGAAACGATGCCCGACCGCTCATTCCGATCACGGTTTTGCCATCGTCTCGTGTTCGGCGGGGCAGGATCTCGGCAACATCGACACCGTTTTCCACGAGGACGGCCGATTTGGCGCGGACCTTTTCCTTGATCTCGCCGAGTTCGCTGCCCGAGCAAGCGACAATGGTGCCGCCGATATGCGCGGCGATGCGTTCGAAGTTCAGATAGGCGCTTTGCCGCATGCGCGAAATGTCGAAGCGCAGGAACGAAAGCCCGTGAGGCGAATAGAGGACCCTGGCATCGGGGGCGGCAATCCTCGAAGCGAGACGCCCCAGCACACCGGCCTTCGACGAATGCAGATGAATCGCGGCCGGTCTGCAGTCGCGAAGAATCCTGACCAGCGCGCGTACGCTCAGCAGATCCTGCCGGATGCTGACCTCGCGAGTCATGTCGACGTGGATCAGCTTCACGTCAGGCCGAAACAGCGTCGAGAAATCGGCCGGTGTTTCCGGTCGAATCGAGTGCAGTACCGTTACGTCGATGCCGGCCGCCGCGGCATGGTTGGCAAGCTGGGTCAACATCGACAGCACGCCGCCACCGAACGCCTCGGCGATATGAACGATCTTTTTGGTGGTCATCTTTCGGCCTGTCGGTTCGATCGCGTTTTTCATCGCTCGCCGTGAAAGTGGTTGGACGGCGGATTGTCAAATTGCCGGACGGTTGCGCAGATGCAATGCCATGCCGATGAGATATGGATTCCTAATTTGTGAATCCATGAAGATCGAGAACATTGAATCCGTCGCGCCGGGGGCCAAAGGTGCGTGATCCACTGGCGCCGCAGGTGGCGTCGACGCAGGTTGAGATCGGGCCACAGCCACGCGAGATCACGCGACCGAAAGTACCTGCCGTGGCGTACATCCGGTGCTTGAGTCATTGTGCAGCGCATGCGCGACGCGCTGGGTGCGATGGCTTACCGACGGAGGGATTAGTCGATCGCGGCTGCTGTCTGACGACATTCGTCGAGCGATTTGTCGTGCGGGTATTCGCGCGATGTACGCGTAACGCTTCGTGGAATGGCGCCGCACCACGTCGAGCTGGTGCCGGATATCTTGGTGTGCTGACGCACCGAGGGCCGCCCGGATCGAATGGTCCAATGGAAGGCGCCGTTCCGTTCGTTTCAACGGAGTCGCCGGTCTGCGCGGCGCTCGACGGTTGGCCGGAATACAGCCGGTTGCCATCGCCGGGAGCGATCGATGTCCAGGCAGCCGGCATGAATCATGTCTACCGCGAAAGCGGTTGTTCGAGCGCGCGTGCCAGCGCCGTGCGCCAGATTGTTCGAGGGAACGGATTCACTATGCGTGCTTCACGATGCCTGTCTCGCGTATGCGCCGTGATCGCCGGCATGTTCATGGCTGGTGGGTTGTGGTGGCCTGGGTGCGCCGTGGCGGCGCCCGGCGTGTCCACAGCAGGTACACGGCATGAGGAGGTGCCGGATGCGTACGTTTATCCCGCTTCCGGCTCGGCCGATCAGGCGGATGAGTTGCAACGCGTGCTGGATGGCTTGCGTCCCGGGCAGCGACTGGTGTTCGCGCCTGGGCGGTATGTGGTCGGCCGTTCGTTGATCGTGCGGCGGCCGCATGTCGTGTTGTCGGGGTACGGCGCGACGCTGACGGCGACCAGGCCGGGTGACCAGACGATCGAGATGCGGGGCGACGGTACGACGCTGGTGGGATTCCGGCTCAAGGGCACCGGCACGACGCGTCTCGCGTCGCGGGAGTCGACCAAGGTCGAGGTCACGGGGCACGACGTGCAGGTGCTCGACAACGTCGTCGAAGGCGGTGCCAGCGCCGGCATTTTCGTGTTTGGCGGCACGGGCGTCGCGATCGTCGGAAACGAGGTACTGTCGACGCTTGCCGACGGCATTCACATGACGCATGGTGCGCGCGACGTGCTGGTTCAAGGCAATGTCGTGCGTGACACCGGTGACGACATGATTGCCGTGGTGAGCTACCGCGGCGACGGGGTGCTGAGCCGCAACGTGCTGATCACGCGTAACTCGCTCGAAGGCAACACGTGGGGGCGCGGAATTACGGTGGTCGGTGGCGCGGACGTGACGATCTCGAACAACATCGTACGCAACGTACAGGTGAGCGCGGGGATTCTCGTCGCACAGGAGGACAGCTTCCAAACCTACGGCGCGTCCGGTGTCCGGATTGAGAATAATGTGATTGCGAACATCCAGACGGCGACCGGCCGGACCGATCCCCGCCCGCTCACGCAGCAGGGCGCGATAGAGGTCAGCACGTGGTCCGGCGCGGTGACGCAAGTGGCCGTGGTCGGCAATCGCGTATCGCAAGCACGCTTCGACGGCATTCGCCTGTGGGGGAACGTGTCCGGGGTCCGGCTCGCAGACAATCAACTGTCGGGGATCGGCGGCATGCCGGTACGGGTTGGCCCGAAGCACGATTGCGTGGTCGACTCCCCGACATCCGGGCCGTGTGCGATGACGCTTCAATCCCGCTCGGTCGCGCCTGACGTAGTCGGTGCGGATACGTCGTTGCTCCCGCGCGTACGCGAACTCGTCGGGCAGCCTCGTTGATTCCCGGCGCCGCCGGTCGACGGCGGAACGCGCGTCGCGAACGACGTCGACCGCTATCGGGTTCGCATGCGACGCGGGCGGCGCGTCGTGTCCGCTATGTCTGTTGGGCCGGCAGTGCCTCGACCGTCCGCCCATACTGATCCTCGAAGCGAACGATATCGTCCTCGCCGAGATAGTTGCCCGACTGCACCTCGATGATTTCGAGCGGAATCCGGCCGGGATTCTCGAGTCGATGCACTTCGCCGACGGCGATGTACGTCGATTCGTTCTCGCCGAGCAGGAATGTTTCAGTGCCGCGCGTCACCTTCGCGGTGCCGCGCACGACGATCCAGTGCTCGGCGCGGTGATAGTGCATCTGCAACGACAGCCGCTTGCCGGGTTCGACCACGATCCGCTTCACCTGGAAGCGCTCGCCGAAATCGATCGAATCGTAGTGGCCCCACGGCCGCTGCACCTTGCGATGCTCGCTCGCCTGTGGTCGCTGGTCGGTCTTCAGGCGCGCGACGATGTTCTTCACACGCTGCACGTCGTGCTTGTTCGCGACCAGCACCGCGTCGGCCGTCTCGATCACGACGACGTCCTTCATCCCGACGCACGCGATGAGGCGGCCTTCCGAGCGCACGAGGCTGTCCTGCGTATCCTCGAACACGATCGGGCCGCGCGCGACGTTGCCGTCGTCGTCCTTCGGCATGATTTCCCAGATCGCGTCCCACGTGCCGACGTCCGACCAGCCGGCCGCGAGCGGCACCACGATGCCTTCGATGCCGAGTTCGCCATGCTCAGCGAGGCGCTCCATCACCGCATAGTCGATCGAATCCGATGGGCACGCGTCGAAGGCCGCCGCATCGATCCGGAAGAACGGATCGTCGGCGACACCCGCGCGCCACGCGGTCTCGCAGGCCGCGTGGATGTCCGGCGCGAGCGCGCCGATCGCCTTCAGCCAGATCGATGCGCGCGTGACGAAGATCCCGCTGTTCCACCAGTAGTCGCCCGATTGCAGGTAACGCTCGGCGAGCGTCGCGTCGGGTTTTTCGACGAAACGCCCGATCGCGTAGCCGCCCTGGCTGCCGTGGCGGCCGGAGCGCGGCTCGCCGACCTGGATGTAGCCGTAGCCCGTTTCCGCGCGACGCGGCAGCACGCCGAGCGTGACGATCGCGCCTTCCTGCGCGTAGCGCGCCGCGCGCGCGACCGCATCCTGGAACGCGCCGTCATCGACGATCACGTGGTCGGCCGGCATCACGGCGAGCACGGGATCGTCCGCGAGCGCGCTCGCGTCGAACGCGGCCAGCGTCAGCGCGGGCGCGGTGTTGCGCGCGGCAGGCTCCAGCAGAATGCGGGCGGGCGCCGAGCGACCGTGCACCTGCTCGGCGCTCATGAAGCGATGCTGTTCGCCGCATACCAGCAGCAGCGTATCGCCGAGCGACGCGTTCGCGATGCCGTTCAGGCGGCGCGCGGTTGCCGACAGCGGCGATTCGTTCGAGACCAGCTCGATCAGCTGCTTCGGATACTGTTCGCGCGACAGCGGCCACAGCCGCGTGCCGGAGCCGCCGGCGAGAATCACCGGCAGGATGCTCGGCAGATCGGGCTCGGGAACCGGATGAAGGGTGCGGGTCATCGGTTCGCTCCGGTATCGGCGGGTAGCCGGGTGTGAGCGCGGCCGTCGGCGCGCGAGTCGTCGCTGCGCGAGACCGAAACGGCCCGCGACAGCAGGTGACGCAGCGCGCCGGCGGCGCGGTCGGCCGACCGGACCAGGCCGACGAACGGCGCACCCTGTTCGAGATACGGGCCGTAAGCCTTGCGGAATCCGAACCGTTTGTAGAACGCCTGACGCGGCGCAGGGACGTGCGTGCGCACCGCGGTGTCCGGCCATGCGGCCTGCGCGGCGGTGAGCGCGCGCCCGATCAGCCGCTCGAGCGTGTCGTCGTCGCGGCAGCTTTCGCTCGTCAGCACCTTGTCGATCACGACGTCAGGATCGATGTCGTCGCCTGGCAGGATGCGCGCGTACGCGGCGACTTCCGTCGTGTCGCCGTCGTGCACGCTCGCGAAGACGTGCAGCGCGCCCGCGTCCTTGCCGTCGATGTCGAGATGCGTGTGGGCATCCTCGACCACCAGCACGGCGTTGCGCGCGCGCAGGATTGCATAGAGATCGACGGCGCTCAGATGTTCGAATTCACAACAATGCCATTCCATGATGCTGTCCTCGCGTGATGCCTTCGGCACGTCGCGCCGCACGGACGCGATCGTTCCGTGCGGCGCGGCGATCTTCATCATCCGGAAGCACGGTCCGGCGGTCTGTTCGAAAGCCTACTCACGCTCCGGATTCGCACGCCGGGCGCGGGATGCGAGGCGATGTTCGCGACGCGCGAGCGTCGCAATGTGCGGTAGCACACACCGTCGGGGCCGGTGCCTTTTCATAATTGATTCATCGTGGCGGCGTGCAGCGAAGCGCGGCCGGAGGACATCGCGCACAAACCGGGCGCGGGGCGCGGGACCGAGGATTGCGAGTTCACGATGGGCCGCTCGCGCATGACGGCGACGGGCACCGGCTCGTCGTCGATTGCTTCGCGCAGGCCGGTTCATGAGGCCTCGCGGCATTTCATTGGAATCGTGCGCACCTGCGCGGTGCACACGTCCGGCCGGCGGTATGCTGCCGCTTGCGCGCATGTATGGCTGTCGCGATCTGCGGTGCGTCTGCTTCCGTTCGAACCGCGCGGGTCATCCGGTCCGGCGAGAAAGGATGGCCATCATGCTGCACCGCACGACGCGCGTGCCGGCGCGCGGCATTCACGCCGGCCGGCGGGAATTCGCCGAAAAGCGCCGGCGCGGGGTGACGCCGCTGATTACGACGTGTAACGGCCGGACGGTCCGTACGCGGCCGCAAGGCGGGATGGCTACCCGGCGGTGCGCGCGATTATGCGATCCGGGAAGCACGGTACCGCGGTTTTGGGGAGATTTCGATGGAAATCGCGCGCAATCGACGGAATCAATCTTGCAGAAAAGTAGTATTTGCCACTGATTGACGGGAATGGTCAGAGATAATCAAATCTCAGTGGTCAAACGCGCGGAGCGCGCGGCCACGGGCAGCGTAACCGACTGATTCAGGTTTATCTTTTGGTAACAAGGTCATCTCGAAACGGGGTGTAAATTCAGGTGCGGATGAAATGGGGCGGTCAATCCGGCGCGGTTTTGGCGGCCCTCCGGTTCAGCATCGGGCGCGACTGTCGTGTACGACGCGACGCACATGCGGACGGAATTTCCGTTTGCCGACGTGCCCCGCCTGACGGCGGGTCGCTTCAAAGCCGGAATGTTGTGGCTCCCGCAGCCGCGCATTCCGTTCGAGTTCGATGACAACGAGGCCGGATGACATCCGGCTCGACCTCCGGGGGTTCTCGCCGTGTGCAGTTTCGATCTTCGCCAAAGCTGCGGAAACGCAGCGCGGAAAGGCGGCCATGCGCCGCCGGCCGCAGCGCACGCGAACGGTTCGCGGAGTGCAGAAAGTGATGGTTCGTTATGAATATGCCAATAACGCGCGATAAGAGCGCCGGCGCGGGGAGCGGTAACGGGCAGCGTCCGCTGATTTACTGGACGCAATCGCCGTCCGTGATGCTGCGAAAGGAATTGTCGCGCCGCGACTGGAAAGTGTCGGTCGTCGCCCATGCGAGCGAGCTGCGCGACACGTCCGGCGAAATTACGTGCGGCATTCTCGATCTGAGCGGCGGCCACGCCGATGCGATCGGCAGCATCGCGTCGACCTGCGCGTCGATGCGCGACGTCGTCTGGGTGGCGCTCGTGGATGTCGGCCAGACCGCGTCGCCGAACGTGCGGGCGCTGTTGCGCGACTACTGTTTCGATTACGTGACATTGCCGGCGTCGCATCAGCGGATCGCCGATACGGTCGGCCATGCCTACGGCATGGAATGCCTGTTCGCGCGCGATCGCGAACAGCTCGAATCGGAGGAAAAGGGCATCGTGGGCACCTGCAGCGCGATGCTGCGGCTGTTCGATACGGTGCGGCGTTTCGCGCGCACCGACGCACCGGTGTTCGTGTTCGGCGAAACGGGAACCGGCAAGGAACTCACGGCGCTGGCGATTCACCGCCATTCGGAGCGACGCAACGGCCCGTTCGTCGCGGTCAACTGCGGTGCGATTCCGCCGCACCTGCTGCAATCGGAACTGTTCGGCTACGAGCGTGGCGCGTTTACCGGCGCGAACGCGCGCAAGATCGGCTACGTCGAAGCCGCGAACGGCGGCACGCTGCTGCTCGACGAGATCGGCGACCTGCCGCACGAAAGCCAGGCGAGCCTGCTGCGGTTTCTGCAGGAGCGTTCGATTCACCGTCTTGGCGGCAGCGACCCGGTGCCGGTCGACGTCCGGATCGTGTCGGCGACGCACGTCGACCTGCGCGATGCGATGGAGGAAGGGCGTTTTCGCGCCGACCTGTTCCACCGTCTGTGCGTGATGCGCATCGACCAGCCGCCGCTGCGGGCACGCGGCAAGGATATCGAACTGCTCGCGCACCACATGCTCGAACGCTTTCGCGGCGATGCGCGCCATCGCGTGCGCGGGTTTTCGACGGATGCGATCACGGCGCTCTACAAGCACGACTGGCCGGGCAATGTCCGCGAGCTGATCAACCGCGTGCGCCGGGCGGTCGTGATGACGGAAGGGCGCCTGATCACCGCGCAGGATCTCGAGCTCGAATACTGTCTCGACGCGGCGTCGCCGTCGGTGGCCGACATCCGCAAGTCGATCGAGCGCGAGGCGATCGAAACCGCGTTGCTGCGCACGCGTGGGCGCGTCGCCGCTTCGGCGCGCGAACTCGGCGTGTCGCGCGCGACGCTGTATCGCTGGATGGAGGCGTACGGTATCGAGCGACCGCGCGGCACCGGCTCGTCCGACTGAGGCGCGGCACTGACACGGAGCGGCACGACGCTCGCGGCGGCCGCGAGCGTCGCGTCACCCGGCCTGCGTAGCCCGCACCGCGCGCGCGGCGTTCACCGCGCGGATGTCTACCGTCGGTGGCGCGCTGTCGCCAGCCGTCGCGGGCTTCCCGTCGGTTTGCAACGGAACGAGCGCGATGCGCGCCGGCGTGCCCGGCGCGAGATGGAACCAGTCGTCGCTCGGCATGAAACCCGGCGCGTCGATCTGCACATGGCGTGCGACGTGCCGCGTATCGATGTCGACGTGCCAGGTCTCGCCGGTGCGGGACACGCATGCCTCGATCCCGGGCTCGCGGCGCGCCAGCACGGCCGGATGCGTGCGGGACGGAAAATGGAACGCCTGCGACAGCAGCGTGCCGTCGTCGGCGCGCAGCGTTGCAACGACCGTATCGTGTTCGCATGGGCCGAAGCGGTACGCGTAGGTCCAGTCGAAGAAGCGGCCGAGCAGCTCGGCCGAGCCGAGCCGCACGGTGTCGTGCGCGGCGATCCGCACCGGGCCGCCGGCCCGTGCGACCGGCGTGCGGCCGTCGCGCAGCGCGACCAGTTCGACCGCCGCCGACAGCGGCGCCGGGCGTTCGTTGACGACATGCACGTCGAGCCCGTTCAGGCCTTCGTCGACCAGCAGCACCTGGATCGGCTGCAGCACCTGGCGCAGCGCATACCAGGCCGATTTCGGCCGGTGCGCGGCGTCGATCACGCCCCATCCGGCGCCCGGCATCACGTCCTGGAACTGCCACACGAGCGCGCCGGCGCAACGCGAGCCGCTGCGTCGCCATTCGGAAAAGGTCTCGCGCATCACGTCCGCGATCACCGCACGCGACAGCTCGAAATAGCGTGCCGGGTCCTCGCGCCGCAGCTGGTCCGGCGCGACGTCGTACAGCGTCTGCAGATAGTGGTCGCGGATATCTTCGAAATCCCACGACGTGCCGGGGTCGCGCGGCACGGCCGCCTTCCAGCGCGGCTCGTGCACGCCCGGCCAGCCGAGTTCGGCGAGCGTCGCATCGCACGGCACGTTCGCGAACGCGAGGCATTCGCTCGCAAAGCGCACGTCCGCGCGGCGCGCATCGTCGAGCGGACGCAGGTACGCGCCGACGCCGTAGTAGTGCGACACGCGTTCGCGCGGCGTGAACGGCAGCACGCCGCCGTCGGGCGAATCGGGCACGTACGGAACATCGGGGCGGTGCGCGGCCGCGTGGCCGGCCAGCCGGTCGGCCGTCAGCTCGAGGAAGCGCTGCTTCGGCCCGAGCCCGGACATCGCGGCCTGTTGCGCGATCTCGCTGCCGCCGCACAGCACGGCCAGCGACGGCGACGCGCCGTGACGCAACAGCAACTGGCTCGCTTCGCGATCGACGTTGGCCGCGAACGCGGGATCGTCGAGCGCGTAATCGAAGTTCGCGAAGCCGAATTCCTGCCAGACCAGCAGTCCGAGCCGGTCGCAGCAGGCGTGGAACGCGTCGGCCTCGTAGGTCATCGTGCCGCCGACGCGGATCATGTTGAAACCGGCGTCGCGCGCGAGCCCGAGCAGGCGGCCGTAGGTCGCGTCGTCCGCGTGCAGCGCGAGCGGCGCGGCGCTGCTCCAGCATGCGCCGCGCGCGAATACGGGCACGCCGTTGATGCGCAGCCCGAACCCCTTGCCGTCTGCGCCGGAATCGATCTCGATCGTGCGGAACCCCGTCGAGCCGAGCGGCAGGCGCGCGTCGCCGATATGCAGCGTGATCTCGTAGAGCGCCGGTTCGCCGTGCGTATGCGGCCACCAGCGACGCACGTTCGGTATCGCGACGCTCGCGCGCAACTGGCCGGCGCCGGCGCGTTCGAGCGTCGCGTGATGGTCGCCGCACGACAGCCGCGCGACGAGCGGTTCGGGTAGCGGTGCGGCGAACGTCAGTTCCGCGTCGAGCCAGCCTGTGTCGCCGTCGACGCGTGCATGCAGTTTGCAATCGCTCGGAACGGGCCCGTCGGCCGGATCGAGCACGTCGACGGGCCGCCACGGGCCGGTCGGGACATACGGCGGAAACCAGCCCGGCATGTGCCCGAACAGCGACGTGCGGATCGTGCGCAGCGCGGCCGGTTCGGCGAGCCGCGTGCGCCAGCGCGCACGGCGCGGCGCGCGCGCGTCGCGCAGGTGCGGCGCGAGCGCACGGAAACACACGGTCAGCCGGTGCGTGCCGTCGAGCGACACCGGTACGTCGTGCGCGACGAACATGCTGTCCGAGTGGTGGATCGGCGTGTCGTCGAGCCAGGCCTGCGCGAGCGTTGCGAGGCCGTGAAAGCGCAGGATGCGCGGCCCGCGCCCGCGCAGCTCGAGCCGGTACCAGTGGTCGCGCTCGTCGAGCGACGCGGCTTCGTCGAGCCGGCCAGCCAACGCGAGCGCCTGCGCGACCGTGCCGGGCACCGGCGCGGCGATCCAGCCGCCGTGGTCGTCCGGGAGGTCGCGCGGGTCGCGCACGGCGCCCGCGGCCGTCGCCAGCAGCGACCACGCGGGCAGGGCGCGCGCGCGCGTCACCGCATGACCGACACGGGTGCCGTGTCGTAGCGCACGGGTGTCACGTGCCGCAGCGGCGCACCAATCTGCCGCGCGCACGCGACGAGGTCGGTGTACGCGGCCTCGATCGCCTCGAGCGTCGAATCGCCGCGCTCTTCCTTGCCGCGCGCGCACGCGCGTGCGAGCCGGAATTCGAGCACCATCGCTTCCGACGCGATGCGATCGCACGCGGCGCGGATCTCGGCGAACGGCCCGGTGCAGCCGCTTGCCTGCAGCCAGCGGGCATAGTGGCCGAACAGTTCGAAATTCGCGCCGAGCTGCCGCACCGAATTGAACGAGTACGCGTGGAAATGCTCGAGCGGCGCTTCCGCGAGGATGGGCGCGTCGGCCTGCAACTGCCGGCGGAATGCCGCGATCGGATCGACGACCGGCAGGCGCCGCAGGTGACGCTGCAACGCGGCCAGCGACGCTTCGCAGAGCGCGCGTTCGTCGAGCGGCGCAAAGCGTCGCTTCGCGCATTCGACGTACGGCGGCAGCGTCATCGGCGAACTGCCGCCGACGAGCCCGTTGTAATCGAAATCCTCGGCGACGTAATAGCCGCTGTTGTGGAAGTAGCCGATCTGCTGCTTCTCGCGGTCGATCGCGTCGATGCCGATCGTCGTCTTCGTGTGCTGCGTGCGGTAGCTGCTGCCGCGCGTATCGGGCAGGAACCACGCATCGACCTCGACGATCATCAGATGGCCGCGCGCGACCTGCGTCTCGATGTGCTGGTCGAGCGGCTCGTAGATCGAATGTTCCTGCACGACGATCCCGTAGAGCCGCTCCAGTTCGTCGTGCGGAAACTTGAAGAACGTGAACTGATCGCCCTCGAAGTCGAGCGCGATCGTGAACGGCAGCGCCGCGTACGGATTGAGGCCCCACCACCGGAGCACCTCGAGCCACATGTCGACATAGCAGTTGGTCTGCTTCCAGACCATCTCCTGACTGTGCAGCGGGTGCGGCCGGTAGTGGCGCGCGCGGTGGCGCACGTCCTCGAACGATGCGTCTTCGCCGTCGCGGGAAACGAACCTCATCGCGTACCCCACAGCACGTCGCGAACCTCGCGCGGCCATGCGTCGATGTCGAAGCCATGGTGGCGGAACAGCGCGAGCGTGAGCCGCTCGAGGCCGAAGCCGACGCAGCCCGTGTGCGCGACGTCGCCCGTCGCGGTGCGGATGTCCCACAGCAGCCCGAAGTGGTCCATGTGGTAGTTGAAGCTCAGGCACGCGGTCTGGCGGTCGTCGTGCTCGATCGGGATCAGCAGCTCGAATTTCAGGTTCTGCTCGCGCTGGCTGTTCGCGACGATCTTGCCGCCGCGCCCGAAGAACGGGTCGTTCGCGAGATCGATCGCATTCGGCAGGCGCAGCGCTTCGATCATCCGCGTGCCGCGCTCGATCCACGTCTCGCGGAACGAGACGATCTGCTCGGGCGTGCCGATCCGCACGTATTCGCGCATCCGGAACAACTGCATGCGGGTCGGGTCGAGCGACGGTTCGTGACGGAAGCAGTACGAGAACACGTCGACGATCCGGCCGTCGGCGGGCAGCGCGCCCGCGCGGGCGACGACGGGATACACGGGGTAGCACGCGGCCGGCGTCATCACGACGTAGGTCGGCTTCTGGCTTTCGGTCCAGTCGTCGCCGCGATCGAGGCATTGCAGCACGCGCTGATGCTGGCGCTCGTCGCCGCAAAACGCATGCACGCTGCCCGCCAGTTGCGGGAAGCTCTTCATGTATTCGCTGCGCTCGAACTCGGTGCGGCTCATCGCCGGCGGGAAGCGCAGCACTTCGGCCTGCTGGTCGGCGCCGACGCGCGTGACGAACGCGTCGAGCGCCTCGACCACGCGCTCGAATCGTTCGCTGCGACCGAACAGGCCCTGGATGCCGGTCGAGACCAGCAGGCCCGCGTCGATCAGCGCGTCGCGCAGCGGATTGACGCCCGCGCGGTCGAGCGGTGCGTCGGCGGGAGCGGAGGCGGCGGAGGGCACGGCGAGGCGATCGTTCACGTATGTTTCTCCAGCGTCGCAGGACGCAGCGCGAGCAACAGGCTCGCAGTGTTGGCGGCAATGCGGTCGTTGCTGATCATCAGCGGCGCCGCGTGCAGGTCGCGAATGTGGCGGCCGATGCTGAACGGCGTGCCTTGCTTGTAGCCGGCCATCCCGCAGATCATCATCGCCTGGTGCGCGACTTCGAGCGCGGTTGCCGACACGTAGGTCTTCAGCGTATTGATCTCGGCGGCCCAGGCCATGCCGGCCGACCACGAGCGGGCCGACGCGTTCGCGTGGAGGCGCAGCACGTTGTCGACGCGGGCCTGCATCGCCTGCATCAGCGCGAGCGATTCGGCGATGCGCCGCGCGGCGGGCGACGGTGCGCCGTCGGTCTGGCGCGCCTGCGCGCGGAAGAACTGGTGCGCGCGATGGAACGCGTCGCCGGCGACGCCGATCCACACCGCGGCCCACAGGAT
Organism: Burkholderia sp. IO2; assembly: GCF_029522185.1. NCBI lineage: Bacteria > Pseudomonadati > Pseudomonadota > Betaproteobacteria > Burkholderiales > Burkholderiaceae > Burkholderia > Burkholderia sp. IO2. The sequence goes on from NZ_JAKWFH010000001.1 coordinate 201,901, forward strand.
GTGCGAGACCGGCACCATCGTTTCCTCGGCGATCTTCGCGAACGGCACCGGCAGGCATTGCACGGCGGCGCCTTGCGCGTCGAGCACGAAGCCGTTGCTGCAGGTGCCGCGCATGCCGAGCGTGTCCCATTCGCCGCGGCGCGTGAGCGTATAGCCGTCGCGCAGCAGCGTGACGAGCACCTGCTCGGAAGCCGGCGCGTCCGCATCGCGTCGCGCGGTCGCGAGAATGCCGTCGGCATAGTCGCCGTACGAGATCGTCGGCGCGGATTTGTGCAGCCGGAACCCGCCGCCGTCGGTTTCGAGGGCGCACTGGCTCGCGCGCAGGTTGCCGCCGACGCCGTCTTCCGACGTGGCCGAGGCGAGCAGCCACTGGTGACGCACGAGCTGTTGCAGGAACAGCTTGTGCCAGCCCTGGTCGGCGGCGTGATTGACGATGCAGGCGACCTGGATCTGGTGCATCGCGAACACCATCGCCGACGATGCACAGGCCTGGCCGAGGATCGAGCAGGCCGACGCGATGTCTTCCAGCGACGCGCCAGCGCCGCCGAGATGGGTCGGCACCATCGCGCCGAGCAGGCGGCGCGCGCGCATCGCCTCGATCGCCTCGACCGGGCAGCGCGCGTCGCGATCGACCGCATCGGCATGCTGGGCGGCGATCTGCGCGACCGCATGCGCGGCCTCGTCGAGCCGATGCGAATCGCTGTCGGGCGCGAGTTCGGGTAGCAGCGCGCTCATGCGGAATGCTCGGTGCGTTGCAGCGTGGCGATCGTGTCCGCGAGTGCGTCGATGCTGCGGAACAGGTTGCGGTTCAGCATCTCGTCGGGAATCTCGATGTTGAACTGCTTTTCGATCGCGAGCATCAGCTGGATCGTATCGAGCGAGGAGAGGCCCGCTTCGTAGAGGTCGTCCCCGTCACCGATCGAATCGATCGCGGCTTCGAGATGGGCGACGTGCTTCAGGATGGTTCTGATTTCGTTTTTCACGTGCTGCTCCGGCGTGCGTGGTGTCGTCCGCTCGGGCAGACGCGCGACAAGCGCTGACATCCCCCCGGCAGTCCGGCATCAGTAGACCATTGGCAGACACGGCGTTCTGTTCGCCACCCTACAAACAGCTGACCCTGCATGCGGGCGGCGCCGTCGCGCCGTCCCGGTCCGGCACGTTGATCACGTGCGCGACGCGGCCGGCACGCCCGAGTCGGCCGACAGGATGCGCTTCATCTCGTCGCGCACGATCGCGCGGCAGCCGCACGACATTTTTTCGAGGCCGTCGAGGTCCGCGAGCTCGATCGAGCTACGGTATTGCCGGATCAGGCCGAGTTTCTGGATTTCGCCGGCGGCGTCCGTGACCGTCTCCCGCCGCACGCCGAGCATTTGCGCGAGCATGCTGTGCGTCACCTGGATCTCGATGCTGCGCGTGCGATCGAACGCGAGCAGGAACCATCTGCATAACTGATGTTTGAGCACGTGGTGACGGCTGCAGAACGTGATCTGCGACACCTGCGCCATCAGCAGCCGCACGCAGACGAACACGAGATGGCGAATCACCGGCGACGCGTCGAACGCGGCGGCGAAGACGCGCCGGTCGAGCCGGTAGACGAAGCCGTCGCGGCACGCGAGCGCACGACACGGCATCCGGCCGCTGCCGCCGATCACGTCGTCGCAGACCACGCTTTCGCTGCCGATCTCCGCGACTTCCAGCGTCATGCCGCCGGACGACACGTACTGCAGCGAAATCGCGGTCGTGACCGGCAGGTAGACGGCCGTGAGCATTTCGCCGGGTTCGCACAGCACTTGCCCGGATTTCAGGTGAACGAGTTGAAGGTGGGGCGTCAGCGTGGCGAGTTCATCGCGGTCGATGGCCGCGAGAAACCGGTTGGCGTCGAAGCTGTGGGAAAGCTCGATCATGCCGTTCGCATACGCGACGGCGTCGGGGGCCTGGTGAGTCACGGCGCATCCTCGCAGGGTGGCGGTCGCGCGTCGTCGCGGCGAATCCCGCAACGGGGATTTCGCACGATCGTGCGGACTTGTGTTGATCGAAAGCGGAATGACGATACTGGCGAAAAAGGCTAGCACGCAATCGAATTCGGGCAATTTCGCATTACGTCATTTCACAAAGTTTGACGATTGCGGTTCAGTGCAAACGTTATGCCGATTTAATGATTCATTTTCAAGGGATTAATTGTCCGGAAATGGATTGGTGCGCTTTCCTGTCATTCGATGTCGAACCGGAATCAATCGAACGACGTGGCGCATCGTACAACGAAAGGCTCCCGCGCCATTGAACATTATTTGACAAATAAACGGGGAGCGCCTGATTTTTCATTGGGATCAATGGCTTGAGCATGATGTGTGCGGTAGCGGACAGAGCCTCGAATTAGTGTCCCGATTCAAATTTGAGACAGTTTGAAACAAGCGTGTGAGGTGTGGCGGCGTCGGCAAATGCTGCGCTGCACATCACGGAAACAATTGAAAATCGGCTGTAAGTATTTGAACGGTAAGCGTCGCGACCGTCACCCGATCGCCCGCGGCCGATGCACGGGAATTGATCAGTCGAATGCGCGCTGTGTCCGTTGCGTGGAGGAGTGTCCGGAAATGAGACGTTTTTTCGATTTTGGGGACGGTTATTCGGGCGCGCTAAATCGGACGTGATTCATATATTAAGGATGGACGGCTATTGGCACGTAAATCGCTTATTCGGGCTGGCGTGTCGAAACGGGACAGTCGACTCAATCCGGCGATGACAAGCCGATGGTCAGTCGGATTCAGGGTTGTGGGCCGCAACCGCTGTCAATGTCCGGGCGCGCATCGCGATAACGAGTTCCGTGCACGCGGCTGCAGGCGGCGCGGACAATAAAAGGGATACAGACATGCTTCATCTTCACTCGAGCTACTCGGCGAATGCCATCCTTGCTGCCCTCCCGGAGGACAGCATCCGCACCATCGCACCGCATCTCGAACTGGTCAGGATCAAGGCCGGGATGCTCGACCGGGTCGGCGAGCCGATGCGTCATCTGCACTTTCCGACGACGGCGATGATGTCGGTCCAGCACCTGATGGAAGACGGCGCGATGGTCGAGGTGGCGGTGGTCGGCCGCGAGGGCGTGGTCGGGTTGGGCACGCTGGTCGGCGGCGTCGCCGCGTCGAGCCGGGTCGAGGTGCGGATCGGCGGGATGGCGTATCGCGTGCCGAGTTGCGTGATGCGCGCCGAGTTCGAGCGGTCGCCGCAGACCTATCGGCTGCTGCTCAACACCTGCCAGGCGACGATGGCGCAGATCTCGCGCAGCGCACTGTGCAATCGGCACCATTCGGTCAGCGAGCAACTCAGCCGCTGGCTGCTGCTCGCACACGACCGGATCGACGGCGACGAGCTGACCGTCACCCAGCAGACGATCGCGAACATGCTCGGCGTGCGGCGCGAAGGCGTGACGGAAGCGGCCGGGAACCTGCAGGAAGCCGGCCTGATCCGGCAGCGCCGCGGCCGCATCACGGTGCTCGACCGCGATGGCCTCGAACATCACGCGTGCGAATGCTACGACCTGATTCGCGCGGACTACCGTCGGCTGCTCGGCACGCGCGGGAATACGAGGCCGGCGACGGTTCGCCCGCGCATGCCGGAAGGGCGTTGCGGTTTCCCGGCGCACGGTGCGTGACGATGCAGTCGATGTCCGGTGGAACGAATGCGATGCGGCGCGCCGCGATCGCGGCGGCCGACGTCGTGCTCGTGCTGGCCGGCGCGCTCGTCGCGCAGGCTGCGTCGGGTCTCGGCTGGCATGCGCTGTCCGACGCGCAGCGCGGCGCGATCGCGCTGCTGTGCGTGCTGATGGTGGCGCTGCTGCCGCGCTACCTGCGCACCGTGCGTGGCGGCGTCGCGGTGCAGGGCGGCGCGCACGCGCTGACGCACACGCTGGTGGCGGTGGTGTGCGCGAGCGTGCTGACGGTGGCCGGCACGATGTGGATCATGAATCGCGGCGGCACCGTCACGACCAGCTGGATCGTGCGCACGGTGCTCGCCGGCGACGCGGCGCTGCTGCTCGGCCGCGCGGCGTTGCTGGCGTTCGCGCTGACGCGCGGTGATCCGCGGGGGCGGCAACGTCGCGTCGCCGTCGTCGGCGCAACCGGCTACGGGCGGGTGGCGATCGAGCGGATGCAGCGCGCGCCGAATGGCCCGTTCGTGGCCGCGTGCGTATTCGACGACGATGCGCAGACCGCCGCGGGCGGCATCGGCGGCGTGCCGGTGATCGACGACTGGCCCACGTTGCGCGACCTGATTCGGGGCGGCGACATCGACGAGGTCTGGCTCACGCTGCCGATGTCGCACGAGTGGCGGATCCAGCGCATCGTGCGCGAATTGCGCGACGAGTTCGTCGAGTTGCGGCTGTTGCCCGACGTGCGGCAGATGGCGGTCGTCGATCGCTCCGCGACCGACCTGCTCGGCATGCCGGCGATCAATCTCGCGACCACGCCGCGCGCCGCGCCGGAGCTATGGGCCAAGTTCGCGTTCGACCGGCTGTTCGCGTTCGGCGTGCTGATTCCGTTGCTGCCGCTGCTGACGATGGTGGCGATCGCGGTCAAGCTGTCGTCGCCGGGGCCGGTGCTGTTCAAGCAGCGCCGCAAGGGCGTCGACGGCCGCGAGTTCCATATCCTGAAGTTCCGGACGATGCGCGTGCACCGCGTGCAGCCGGGCGTCGTGCGGCAGGCGTCGCGCAACGATTCGCGCATCACGCGTGTCGGCGCATTCCTGCGGCGCACGTCGCTCGACGAGCTGCCGCAGTTCTTCAACGTGCTGTTCGGGCAGATGTCGGTAGTCGGCCCGCGTCCGCACGCGATCGAACACGACGACCTCTATCGGCAACTGATCGATTGCTACATGTACCGCTACCGCGTGCGGCCCGGCATCACCGGATGGGCGCAGGTGAACGGCTATCGCGGCGAAACGCGCAAGGTCGAGGCGATGGAGGCGCGCGTGAAGTTCGATTTGTTCTACATGCAGAACTGGAGCTTCTGGTTCGACATCAAGATCATCCTGATGACGGTGGTGCGCGGCTTCATCGGGCGCAATGCATTCTAAGGAAGACGAATCATCGAAGCGGCGCCGCGTGAGCGACCGTATCGACTGAATGAGGCCGGCTCGTGCGCACGGAACGAAGCGATGTGGCCGCATGGGAAATTGCTGCGCTGCGTTTGCGCCGACGGGGCTTCGCCACGCGCCCCTTCGGTCGCGATTCCGCGTCCGTCCCCAGTTTCGTCCCTCCGCCGTCGCATGACCGGCACGCTGATTCCGGTCAACACACGCGTGTTCAATGGGTTTATCCTGCGTCGAATGCGTCCGGCGTTTTGCGCGTCCGGTCGCATCATCCGGATGCGGCGGCGCAGGTCATGCCTGCGCGTCGCGCACCGGCGCGATACCGCGCGCCGCCTTTCTTCGCGCGGAACCGGAACAGGAGAGACGGCCATGTCGCTCGACCAACAACAACGGCAGACGCTGAAACAGCGGCTGAACGAGAGCGAGCAGGCGCTGCGTGCGGAGATCCGCACGAGCGAAGACCAACGCGCGTCGGAATCCTATGCGGATCTGGCCGGCGCGGCGCCGGACGAGGGCGACGAGGCGAATGCCGACCTGTTCGTCGACGTCGACCATGCGTTGATCGGGATGAAGCTGACCGAACTGCGCGCGATCGGGCGCGCTCAGCAGCGGATGCGTGACGGCAGTTACGGCGAATGCATCGACTGCGACGGCGCGGTCGGCTACGAGCGGCTGCTGGCGCGGCCGACCGCCGAACGTTGCACGCATTGCCAATCGATCTACGAACGACGCTACGCGACGACACCGCGCGCGTCGCTCTGACGCCGCGGCTCCAGCCGCGCGGTACGCGCCGCGCGGCCGGCGCAGGATGACCAACGGGCGCCCGGCGGCGTCGACATGCGGCGCCGGGCGGGCAGACGCCGTCGCGCAGGGGCGCGGCGCCATCCACGTGGAAGGGAGCCACGCCGATCATGCCGATCCACAATGCCGAGTGCGCGGCCGTGTTCGCCGAGATCGCCGACATGCTCGAGATCCAGGGCGCCAACCCGTTTCGCGTGCGTGCGTACCGCAACGCCGCGCGTACGATCGCCGACTACGGCCGGGATATTCCGACGATGATCGCGAAAGGCGACGATCTCGGGAAGATTCCGTCGATCGGGGCCGATCTTGCGGCGAAGCTGCGCGAGATCGCCGCGACCGGCACCTGCGAACTGCAGCAAACCTTGCGTCATGCGCTGCCGGGCGCGATCGTCGAGCTGCTCGACGTGCCCGGGCTCGGCGCGAAACGCGTGAAGGCGCTGCATGACGCGCTGAACGTCGATTCGCTCGAACAGTTGCGCGCCGAAGCGAAGAGCGGGCATGTGCGCGAGCTGCCGGGCTTCGGCGCGAAAACCGAAGCGCATCTGCTCGAAGCGATCGACGATCGCCTGCAGCGCGAGCCGCAACGCTTCCTGCTGCCCGACGCCGCACATGCGCTGATGCCGTTGCTCGAACGCCTGCGGGCGGTGACCGGTGTCGGCCAGGCCGTGCCGGCCGGCAGCTTCCGCCGCCGCCGCGAGACGGTCGGCGATCTCGACATCCTCGTCACCGCGCGCGACGCGGGCGCGGTCACCGCAGCGTTCGTCGGCTACGACGACGTGGCGCGCGTGCTCGCGCACGGCAAGACGCGCTCGAGCGTGATGCTCGTCAACGGATTGCAGGTCGACCTGCGGGTCGTCGATGCCGATGCGTTCGGCGCGGCGCTCGTCTACTTCACCGGATCGAAGGCGCACAACATCGCGCTGCGCAGGCTCGCGCAGGCCGGCGGCCTGAAAATCAACGAATACGGCGTGTTTCGTGGCGACGAACGGATTGCCGGGGCGACGGAGGCATCGGTCTACGCGGCCATCGGGTTGCACGAGGTGCCGCCCGAGTTGCGCGAGGATCGCGGCGAGATCGATGCGTCGCGTGCCGGCACGCTGCCGGCGCTGGTCGAGCGCAAGCATCTCCATGGCGACCTGCACGCGCACACCGATGCGTCGGCCGGCCGCGACGGCCTGCGCGCGATGGCCGCCGCCGCGCGTGCACGCGGGCTCGCCTATCTGGCCGTCACCGACCGCGCCCCACCCGACGGCGGCGCTCGCAACGGTTTCGACTGGCTCGCGCGGCAACTCGACGACATCGATCGCCTCAACGCGACGTTCGACGATTTCGTGTTGCTCAAGGGCGTGGAGGCCGGCATTCGCGAGGATGGCAGCCTGGACGTGCCCGACGCGCTGCTCAGCCGGCTCGATCTCGTGGTCGGTGCGGTACGCGACGGCTTCGACCTGCCGCGCGGCGCGCAGACCGATCGCATGCTGCGCGCGATGGATCATCCGCATTTCTCGATTCTCGCGCACCCGACCGGCCGCCTGCTCGGCGAGCGCGACGCCTGCGAACTCGATGTGCCGCGCGTGCTCGCGCAGGCTGCCGCGCGCGGCTGTTTCGTCGAACTCGATGCACAGCCGCGGCGCTTCGACCTGCCGGACGTGTGGTGCCGCGAGGCCGCGAAGGCCGGCGTGCCGGTCGCGATCGGTTCGGATGCATGCAGCGCGGACGAGCTCGACAACCTCGCGTTCGGCGTCGATCAGGCGCGGCGCGGCTGGCTGACGCGGCAGGACGTGCTGAACACGCGCACGCTCGCGCAACTGCGGCCGCTGCTGGCGCGCACGATGGGCGGTGCGGGCAGCGCGGGCGGCGGTGCGAAGCGGAGTCGGTCGAAGGGCGCGTGAGCGTGGCCGGTCGCGATGCGTTCAGCTCATGCCGGCAGGGTCATCCGAGCACGCCGGTCGCGGGGACGTAAGGTAGGCCGAGCGCCAGCGCGACCGCTTCGTACGTGATGTGACCGTCGCACACGTTCAGGCCCGCGCGCAGATGCGGATCGTCGAGCATCGCCTGCTTCCAGCCCTTGTCGGCGAGCGCGAGCGCATGGCCGAGCGTTGCATTGTTCAGCGCGAAGGTGGACGTGCGCGCGACCGCGCCGGGCATGTTCGCGACGCAGTAGTGGACGACCCCGTCGACGACGAAGGTCGGCGCCGCATGCGTGGTCGCATGCGAGGTCTCGAAGCATCCGCCCTGGTCGATCGCGACGTCGACGACGACCGCGCCCTTGCGCATCGTCGCGATCATGTCGCGCGTGACGAGCCGCGGCGCCGACGCGCCCGGCACGAGCACGGCGCCGATCACGACGTCGGCATCGCGCACGGCTTCGTCGACCGTCTGCGCATTCGAACAGACGGTCGCGATCCGGTTGGCGAACACGAGATCGAGCTGGCGCAGCCGGTTCACGTTGTTGTCGAGCACGGTGACGCGCGCGCCGAGGCCTACCGCCATCTGCAGCGCGCCGGTGCCCACCACGCCGGCGCCGAGCACGACGACGTGCGCGGCCGGCACGCCCGGCACGCCGGCCATCAGCAGGCCGCGGCCGCCGCGCGGGCTTTCGAGGTGGGTCGCCGCGACCTGGATCGACATGCGGCCCGCGACTTCGCTCATCGGCGCGAGCAACGGCAGGCCGCCGCCGGGGCCCGTCACGGTTTCGTACGCGATGCAGACCGCGCCGGATTTCACGAGCGCGGCGGCCTGATCGGGATCGGGCGCGAGATGCAGGTATGTGTAGAGGATCTGGCCGCGCCGCAGCATCGCGCATTCGGCCGGCTGCGGTTCCTTGACCTTGATGATCATGTCGGCGCGCGCGAAGATGTCCTCGGCACCGTCGCTGAGCGACGCGCCCGCGGCCGTGTAGTCGTCGTCGAGCAGGCCGATCGCCGTACCCGCGCCGCGCTGCACCAGCACGCGATGGCCGTGCCGCGTGAGTTCGCGCGCGCCGGCCGGCGTGAGGCCGACGCGGTATTCGTGGTTCTTGATCTCTTTCGGCACACCGATCAGCATGAGTCGCCTCCATGGCCTTCGTTATCGTCGTCGTGCGAGCAGCCGGTCGCGCAGCGGCAGGCCGACCGCAGTACTGGAATAACAGGGTAGTAGTGCGCGGAGGGAAGTCAAGCGACCGGGCTGTGCGACGACGCATGCGCACTGCAACGCAGCATGCATCGCCGTCGGTTGCGACCGGACGTCGCAATGTGCGCGTGACCGGGTTTCGGTATCGTCATGCGTGGCGCGGGCCGGGGCCGCGAGCCGAACACCTTTCGGCAAAACGACGAGACAACGAGACGAGGACCTTGATCGACATGACCGCTGCGTATTTCAGCGTACCGACGCTTTGCGCCATCGCGCTCGTGCACGTGTACTGGGCGTTCGGCGGGCGATTGGGCAAGCGCGCGGCCATTCCGGAGCAGGATGGCGTACCGCTGTTGCGGCCGACTGCGGTCGGCACGCTTGCCGTCGCGCTCGCGCTGCTGGGCGGTGCAGGCGCGGTCGCCGCGCGTGCCGGCTGGCTGGGGCGCAACGCGTATCCCTGCACGATCGCGTTCGCGATCGTTGCGCTCGCATTGATCTTCGCGGTGCGGGCCGTCGGCGATTTCCGCTACGTCGGCTTCTTCAAACGCATTCGCGGGTCGCGTTTCGCGCGGATGGATACGCTGTATTACTCGCCGCTGTGCGCGGCGCTGGCGCTGTCGATCGCGTCGATGTTCTGGCCGTGGTGAGAGAGGAACGGTGCGTGATTCAATCCGCGCGCGTATCGATTAGCTCGAGATATTCGGCCGGCACGGCATCGATCAGCCACACATCGTTTTCGGCGGCGAAGAACGTGTGGCCCTGCCGGTGCATCAGCTGCGCCGCCACTTCGAGGATTGCGGGCACGCCGTAACGCGCGCCGACGGCCAGCGCCGTCCGGATGTCCGCCGGCAGATACACGTGATGAGGGGCGCCGGGTTCCGTCGCCGCCTGATCGTCGCTGTCCGCCATTTCCTCATCCTTGCACATTCCGGCATCCGGTTTTTCCATTGTTGCTGATTTCGATGCACTGAATTGCATTGAACCCTCTAGCAATGGAACCGGTTCCATATATAATTCGCGGCACTCGTCGCCAAGCCCGGAAAGAGGGTCGTGCACGTTGCGCTTGCCGTCGGCAGGCGCGACGTCTAAGTTGAATAAGGGTCATGGGCGATGACGGAAAGATGCCGGCCGATGCCGGTATTTGTCCGACGATAGGGCCCGCAAAGAGGTCGATCCGCGCAACGCCGCCGGCCCCGGGGCGAGTGCGGCTGCAATGACGGCGCCACCGCGAATCGCGGCCGGGCGCCAGCGTCGAGGTTGTGCGCAACACACGAAAGAACAGGGCGACCGGCCGCTTGCGGCACGGCTGCCGTGCCGGGCACGCGGCATGCGGAATGCGCGCGTCCGAACCCCGATCCCCAACGATCAACATCCGACCATGTCCACGCCACCTGACAAACCCAATTCGCGTCGCCGTTTCCTGCGCAAGTCGGTCGCGCTCGTGCCGATCGCGTCGGTCGCCGGCTGCGACCTGCATTCGTCGTCGCCGTCCGCGACGACCGCCGGCAACGCGTCCACTGCGTCGGCCAGCGCCGAACGCGCGCCGTACAAGCCGACCTTTTTCGATGCGAAGGAATGGGCGTTCGTCCAGGCTGCCGTCGACCGGCTGATTCCGGCCGACGCCGAAGGCCCCGGCGCGCTCGAAGCGGGCGTGCCGGAATTCATCGATCGCCAGATGGAGACGCCGTATGCGCACGGCGCGACGTGGTACATGCAGGGGCCGTTCCAGCAGGGCGTGCCCGAGCTCGGCTACCAGTTGAAGCTGGTGCCGCGCGACATCTACCGGCTCGGCATCGCGGCCGTCAACCGCTATTGCGAAAAGGCGCACGGCAAGGCGTTCGCGGATCTCGACGCGCCGACGCGCGACACGGTGCTCGGCGCGCTGGAGAAGGGCGGCGCGCAGATCGACGACGTCCCGCCCGGCGTGTTCCTCGGCCAGTTGCTCCAGAACACGCGCGAAGGCTACTTCTGCGATCCGGTGCATGGCGGCAATCGCGACATGGCCGCGTGGAAGATGATCGGTTTCCCGGGCGCACGCGCGGACTTCATGGATTTCGTCAACCAGAGCGGCAAGCCTTATCCGTACGGCCCCGTCTCGATCAACGGGGAGCGCAGCTGATGGCCGCAGACAAGAAGCCGCACGTCGATGCGGTGATCGTCGGCTTCGGCTGGACCGGCGCGATTCTCGCGAAGGAACTGACCGAAGCGGGCTTGAACGTCGTCGCGCTGGAGCGCGGCGAATATCGCGACACCTATCCGGACGGCGCGTACCCGAACACGATCGACGAGCTGACCTACAACATCCGCAAGAAGCTGTTCCTCGACCTGTCGAAGACGACCGTGTCGATCCGCCACGGCCTGCAGGACACCGCGCTGCCGTACCGGCAGCTCGCCGCGTTCCTGCCGGGCGAAGGCGTCGGCGGCGCGGGGCTGCACTGGTCGGGCGTGCACTTCCGGATCACGCCGGAAGAGCTGCGCCTGCGCAGCCACTATGAAGAGCGCTACGGCAAGAAGTTCATCCCCGAAGGGATGACGATCCAGGATACGGGCGTCACGTACGACGAGCTCGAGCCGCATTTCGATTTCGCCGAGAAGGTGTTCGGCACGTCGGGGCAGGCGTACAAGGTCGGCGGCAAGGTGGTCGGCGACGGCAACGTGTTCGAGGCGAACCGCAGCGACAACTTCCCGCTGCCCGCGCAGCTCAACACCTATTCGGCGCAGCGCTTCTTCGATGCGGCGCATTCGCTCGGCCTGCATCCGTACCGGCTGCCGTCGGCGAACACGTCGGGCCCGTACACGAACCCGTACGGCGTGCAGATGGGCCCGTGCAACTTCTGCGGCTACTGCAGCGGCTACGCGTGCTACATGTATTCGAAGGCGTCGCCGAACCTGAACATCCTGCCCGCGCTGAAGCAGGCGCCGAACTTCGAGCTGCGCTCGAAGTGCCACGTGCTGCGCGTCGACCTCGACGACACGAAGAAGCGCGCGACGGGCGTCACCTACGTCGATCCGGCCGGGCGTGAAGTGCACCAGCCGGCCGATCTCGTGATCGTGGCCGCGTTCCAGTATCACAACGTGCACCTGCTGCTGCTGTCGGGCATCGGCAAGCCGTACGATCCGATCTCGGGCGAAGGCGTGGTCGGCCGCAATTTCGCGTACCAGAACCTGTCGACGATCAAGGCGTTCTTCGACAAGGACACCTACACGAACCCGTTCATCGGGGCGGGCGGCAACGGCGTCGCGGTGGACGACTTCAACGCGGACAACTTCGACCACGGCCCGCTCGGCTTCGTCGGCGGCTCGCCGCTGTGGGTGAACCAGGCCGGCGTGAAGCCGATCAGCGGCATCGCCACGCCGCCCGGCACGCCGCAGTGGGGCTCGGCGTGGAAGAAGGCCGTCAAGGACAACTACGCGCACACGATCTCGATGGACGCGCACGGCACCAACATGTCGTACCGCGACGTGTATCTCGATCTCGACCCGACCTATCGCGATTCGTACGGCCAGCCGCTGTTGCGGATGACGTTCGACTGGAAGGACAACGACATCAAGATGGCGCAGTACGTGACCGGGCAGATGAAGAAGATCGCGGAAGCGATGGGGCCGAAGGCGATCGGCGTGTCGACCCGCGAGTTCGGCAAGCACTTCGACTCGCGCCAGTACCAGACGACCCACCTCGTCGGCGGCGCGATCATGGGCACCGACCCGAAGACGAGCGTGCTGAACCGCTACCTGCAGTGCTGGGACGTGCACAACGTGTTCGTGATGGGCGCGTCCGCGCTGCCGCAGGGCATCGGCTACAACCCGACCGGGATCATCGCGGCGCTGGCCTACTGGTCGGCACGTGCGATCCGCGAGCAATACCTGAAAAATCCCGCCCCGCTGGTGACCGTATGAAGAGGACGATGAACCACCACAACGCCGCGCGCCCGGTGTCCCCGCTGCGGCGCGCGCTGGCGATCGGCACGGCCTGGGCGGCATTCGGTCTGGCGGGCGGCGCCGCGTTCGCGCAGCCGGCGTCTACGCCGGCCGCGGCTTCGGGCGCGGCGGCTGCGCCTGTCGCGCAGTCCGCCGACGCGGCGCTCGTGAAGCGCGGCGAATACCTCGCCCGCGCGGGCGACTGCATCGCCTGCCACACCGCGAACGGCGGCAAGCCGTTCGCCGGCGGCCTGAAGTTCGACACGCCGATCGGCGGCATCTACTCGACGAACATCACGCCGGACCCGAAGACGGGCCTCGGCGGCTGGACCTATGAGGACTTCACCCGCGCGGTGCGCGAAGGCGTGCGCAAGAACGGCGACACGATGTATCCGGCGATGCCGTTCCCGTCGTATTCGCGCCTGACCGACGACGACATGAAGGCGCTGTACGCGTACTTCATGCACGGCGTCGCGCCGGTCGAGCACGAGAACCGCAAGGTGGACATCGTGTGGCCGCTGTCGATGCGCTGGCCGCTCGGCATCTGGCGCAAGCTGTTCGCGCCGGCGCCGAAGCCGTTCGACGCGGCGCCGTACACCGACCCGGTGGTCGCCCGCGGCGCGTATCTGGTGCAGGGGCTCGGCCATTGCGGCGCATGCCACACGCCGCGCGCGCCGACGATGCAGGAGCGCGGGCTGACCGACGCGGACGGCCTCGACTTCCTGGCCGGCGGCGCGGCGATCGACGGCTGGGTGCCGACCAGCCTGCGCGGCGAGCCGCGCACGGGCCTCGGCACGTGGAACGAAACCGAGATCGTGCAGTTCCTGAAGACCGGCCGTACGCTGCGCACGGCCGCGTTCGGCGGGATGACGGACGTGGTCGGCCACAGCATGCAGCACATGACCGACGACGACCTGAACGCGATCGCACGCTACCTGAAGACGTTGCCGCCGCGCGTGCAGGGCGAGCAGCCGCACGTGTACGACGCGGCCGCCGCGAAGGCGCTGCAGACCGGCGACGCGAGCAAGCCGGGCGCGGCCGTCTATCGCGACAACTGCATGGCCTGCCACCGCAGCGACGGCCACGGCTACACGCGCGTGTTCCCGGCGCTCGCCGGCAACCCGGTCGTGCAGGGCGACGATCCGACCTCGCTGATCCACGTCGTGCTGGAAGGCAGCGCGCTGCAGGGCACGCGCACCGCGCCGTCGACCTTCACGATGCCGCCGTTCGGCTGGCGCCTGTCGGACCAGGAAGTCGCGGACGTGTCGAACTTCGTGCGCACGAGCTGGGGCAACACGGGCGCGCCGGTGACGGCCGCGCAGGTCGCGAAGGTGCGCAAGAGCGTGCCGTCGACGCGGCCCGAGCCGCCGCCGGGCGCGCGGTTCCCGCAAGCGTCGCGCTGACGGGAGCGGCGGGGCGCTCGCCCCGCCTGTCGCGCGGTCCACGTCGACGTGCGACCGGGCCCGCCATGCCTTTCACTTCGTCGGGGTCGCGCCCCGCCAACCGGCGCCGCCGCGTGAAATTTTCGCGGCTGCGCGCCATTCTTCCGCCTCATCCCTTATCCTTTCACTCTTGAACCTTACTAAATAGTTACAAGAGCTTGGGAGGGGGGATGCCTCATGACGTCAGCCTGATTGCGTTGCTCGCGGCCGGTTTCGGTCTCGCGATGATCTTCGGTTACCTCGCGTCGCTGCTGAAAATGCCGCCGCTCGTCGGCTATCTGCTTGCCGGGATCGTGATCGGCCCCGGCACGCCCGGTTTCGTCGGCGATCTGTCGCTCGCGCAGCAGCTCGCGGAAGTCGGCGTGATGCTGCTGATGTTCGGCGTCGGCCTGCATTTTTCGCTCGGCGATCTCCTCGCGGTGCGCAAGATCGCGCTGCCGGGCGCCATCGTGCAGATCACCGTCGCGACGCTGCTCGGCGGCGGGCTCGCGCTCACCTGGGGCTGGAGCCTCGGTGCGGCGCTGGTGTTCGGGCTGGCGCTGTCGGTCGCGAGCACCGTCGTGCTGCTGCGCGCGCTCGAGGGACGCGGGCTCGTCGAAACGGTCAACGGGCGTATCGCGGTGGGCTGGCTGGTCGTCGAGGATCTCGTGATGGTGCTCGTGCTGGTGCTGCTGCCGCCGGTGGCGGGACTGCTCGGCGGCACGCCGCCCGGTGACGCGCACGCGGCCGGCGGCAGCGTGTGGAGCACGCTCGGCGTCACGATGCTGAAGGTCGCCGCGTTCATCGCGCTGATGCTGGTGGTCGGCAAGCGCGTGTTCCCGCGCATTCTGTGGCTCGTCGCGCGCACGGGCTCGCGCGAGCTGTTCACGCTTTGCATGATTGCGGCGGCGGTCGGCATCGCGTTCGGCGCGGCGAAGCTGTTCGACGTGTCGTTCGCGCTCGGCGCGTTCTTCGCCGGGATGATGATGCGCGAGTCGGAATTCAGCCGGCGCGCGGCCGACGAGACGCTGCCGCTGCGCGACGCGTTCTCGGTGCTGTTCTTCATCTCGGTCGGCATGCTGTTCGACCCGAAAGTATTGCTCGACGAGCCGCTGCACGTGATCGAGGTCGCGGCGATCGTGCTGATCGGCAAGACGGTCGCGGCCGTCGCGCTCGTGATCGCATTCCGCTATCCGCTGAACACCGCGCTGACCGTCGGCGCGGGCCTCGCGCAGATCGGCGAATTCTCGTTCATCCTCGCGGGGCTCGGCCGTGCGCTCGGGCTGCTGTCGGCCGAAGGGCAGAGCCTGATTCTCGCGGTCGCGCTGATCTCGATCGCGATGAACACGCTGCTGTTCGCGATGATCGATCCGGCGCTCGCGTGGATTCGCAAGCATTCGGCGTTCGCGCGCAAGCTCGAGGCGCGCGACGATCCGCTCGCCGCGCTGCCGATGTCGACGCCGCAGACGCACCTGACCGGGCAGGTCGTGATCGTCGGCTACGGCAAGGTCGGCACGCGGATCGCGCATGCGCTGGACGAGCGGGGGATCGCGTATGTCGTCGTCGAGCAGAATCGCGAGCTCGTCGAGAAGCTGCGCGCGGACGGCATCGCGGCCGTGTCGGGCGACGCGATCGAGCCGATCGTGCTGGTGCAGGCGCATATCGCCCGCGCCGGGATGCTGGTCGTCACGCTGCCCGACGTGTTCGACGTGCGGCAGATCGTCGAGATTTCGCGCACGCTCAACCCGACGCTCGAAGTCGTGCTGTGCACGAACAGTAGCGACGAGGCCGCGCTGCTGTCGAACGAGGGGATCGGCACCGTGTTCATGGGCGAGACCGAACTCGCGCGCGGGATGACCGAGCACGTGCTCGGCCGGATGGCGAAGCCGGTCGCGGCCGCGCATTGACGGCGCGCGGCATCGCGCACCGGGCAGCGCACGGCGGCGCGGGCGGCCGCCGGCGCTGCCGGCTTCAGTCTCAGTAGAACGTCTCGAGTGTCAGTTCCTGCGCCATCACGCGATTGCCGGCCAGCAGGCCGCCGTCGACCGGCAGCGCGACACCAGTGATGATCCGCGCGGCCGGCGAGCACAGGAACAGCGCCGCCTGCGCGACGTCGTCGGGCGTCGCGAAATCGTCGAGCGGATACCATTTCCTCAATTGCTCGAATACCTGCGGGTTGCGCTGCACGCGCGCTTCCCACGCGGGTGTCTTGACCGTGCCGGGCAACACGATGTTCGCGCGCACGCCGTCGCGGCCGTATTCGATCGCGAGCGACTTCGTGTAGCTGATCAGCCCGGCCTTCGCCGCGCTGTAGGCCGGATGCCCGAGCGCATGCACGCCGTTGACCGAACCGATGATCGCGATCGCGCCGCGCCCGCGGGCGCGCATGCCGGGCAGCACGGCTTCCACGCTCACGTAGGTGGCGGTCAGGTTCGCATCGAGATCGGTGCGCCAGCTTGCGGGCGTCGTGTCGCGCAGCGTGGTCGAGGCGGCCGTGCCCGCGTTCGCGACCAGCACGTCGACTTCCGGATGCGATTCGAGCATCGAGCACAGGCGCTCGGCGTCGGTGAGATCGTCGACGACCGGCGTCGCGCGCCCATCGGCGAGCGTCCCGATGAAGCGGTCGAGCGCCGCGCGGTCGCGATCGAGCGCGAGCACGCGGTCGCCGGCTGCGAGGAAGGTGCGGCACAGCGCCTGGCCGATGCCGCCGGCGGCGCCCGTCACGAGGGTGGTGCGTGTCATGTCGGCTCCTGGTGCGGGTTCACAGGCCGAGCGCGGCGCGCGCCTGCTTCTCGTTGTCGCGCGTGATCAGCGTGCCGGACGTCAGCACGAGCGGCGGCGGCGCCTGGTTCTTCGTGATCCAGTCGTACATGTTGATGCTCGTCTGGTAGCCGTGCTGGCGCGGATTCAGCAGGATCGAACCGTAGAAGCCCGTCGGCTTCGGCTTCGCGAACTCGTTGAGCGCGATCTGGCTGCCGTTGATGCCGACCGCGACCATCGCATCCGCGCCGATGCCGCGCCCCTCGGCGGCGCGCACCGCGCCGACTGTCGTGTCGTCGTTCGAGCCGAATGCGACCCAGCGCTTGAAGTTCGCATGCTTGGTGAGCGCGATGTTCGCCGCGTTGAATGCGCCTTCGGTGTCGGCCGTCATCTCGGGCGCGTCGATCACGTTCGCGGCCGGAAAGCCGGCGGCCTTCAGCGCGTCGACCGCGCCGGTCGTGCGCTCGCGCGCGGTCGGCAACTGGTCGTACGCGAGCCGGATGATGCCGACTTCGGCCGGATTCCAGCCGCGCCGCTTCGTCTCGTCCGCGATCGCCTGGCCGACCTGCTGGCCGATCTTGTAAGCGGAGATGCCCATGTGCGGCACGCCCGGGAGCGGTGCGCCGTGGCCGTCGACGAGCTGGTCGTCGACCGACATCAGCTTGATCCCCGCGCGCCTGGCTTTCGCCGCGATGCCGGGGCCGAGCTTCACGTCGGGCGCGCAGATGATCACGCCTTGCGCCTTTTGCGCGGCGAGGCTGTCGAGCGCAGTCGACACCTTCTCGCCGCTCGGCGCCGCGATCCTGATCAACGTGAAGTGCTGTTCCTTCGCGGCCTGTTCGGCGAAGCGCCATTCGTCCTGGAACCACGGATCGTCCGGCTGTTTGACGAGGAAGCCGATCTTCACGTCGGCGGCATCGGCCGCCCGGGCCGGGGCGCCGCCCAGCAGCGTGACGCTCGCGGTGGCCAGCACGAGCGTTTTCCAGTGGAATCGCATGCGTCTCTCTCCGTTGTTGTAGTCGGGCGCGCAGGCAAGGCCGCCTGCGGCGCGCAAAAATTGTAGGAGGACGCGGCGGGAACGCTCAAATGATGCGGTGCGTTCCTAGAGAGTGGGATGGGGCGGGGCGATGCGGACCCGGCACCGCCCGTGGCTTCGTCAGCCGGCGGCGGCCGGCTTCGCGGGTGCGGGGGGGCCGGCTTGCGCGGTGGTCCTGGGCGACGCCGACGGTTTCTGCGTGACGGCCGTCGTCGCTGCCGCCGCTTTCGGCGCGGAGACCGTCTTCTGCGGCGCGGCGGCCTTCACCGGCGCGTTCTTCTCCGCTTCGACCGGCGCGTCGGGCGGCACGCCGAGCAGCTGCAACGAGCCGCTCGTGACCGACGCGAACACCGGGCCGGCCACCGTGCCGCCGTAGTAACCCTTGCCGCGCGGCTCGTCGATCATCACCGCGACGATCAGGCGCGGGTTGCTCATCGGCGCCATCCCCGCGAACAGCGCGCGGTACTTGCCCTTCGCGTAGCTCGCGCCGACCTGCTTGCGCGCGGTCCCGGTCTTGCCGCCGATCCGGTAGCCGTCGACGCGCGCGCGGCGCCCCGTGCCGCCTTCGCCGACCGCCATCTCGAGCATCGAGCGGATCGCGGCGGCGGTTTGCGGCGACGTCACGCGGTGGCCGCGGTGCGCGTCGATCGTCTGCTGATCGGTGCCGTTCTTCAGCAGCGACACCGGGTGCAGCGTGCCGTCGCCCGCATAGGCGGTGTAGGTCTGCGCGATCTGCAGCAGCGACATCGACAGCCCGTAGCCGTACGCCATCGTCGCCTGCTCGATCGGCCGCCAGCGCTTGTAGCCGCGCAGCCGGCCCGACGCGACGCCCGGGAACGTCAGCTCCGGCGCGCGGCCGATCCCGTACTCCTGGTATTTGTTCCAGATCGTTTCGGCGGGCAGGTTCAGCGCCAGTTTCGCGAGCGCGACGTTGCTCGACTTCTGCAGCGCCTGCGATACCGTCAGCGACCCGTGGTTCGACGTGTCGTGGATCACCGCCGGGCCGATCTTGTAGGTGCCCGGCGACGTGTTGATGATCGTGTTCGGCGTGACCTTGCGCTCGTCGATCGACAGCGCGACGACGAGCGGCTTGATCGTCGAGCCCGGTTCGAACGTGTCGATCACCGCGCGGTTGCGCAGTTGCTGGCCGGTGAGGCGGGCGCGGTCGTTCGGATCGAAGGTCGGGTAGTTCGCGAGCGCGAGGATCTCGCCGTTCTGCGCGTCGAGCACGACGACGCTGCCGGCTACCGCGTTGTTCTCGATCACGGCCGCCTTGAGCTGGCTGAAGGCGAGCTGCTGGATGCGGCGGTCGATCGTCAGCTCGATCGTCGCGCCGTGCTGCGCGGGGACGAGCGGGCGCGTGTCCGACACGATGCGGCCGAGCCGGTCGCGGATCACCTCGCGCTGGCCGGACGTGCCTTGCAGGCGCGCGTTGGCCGCGAGCTCGACGCCTTCCTGGCCCTTGTCCTCGACGTTCGTGAAGCCGACCACGTGCGCGGCCGATTCGCCTTCCGGGTAGAAGCGCTTCGAATCGGCGATCTGCGTGATGCCGTCGATCGCGAGCTTGTCGAGCCGGCTCGCGGTATCCGCGTCGACCTGCCGCTTGAGCAGCACGAACGTCTTGTCGTTGCCGAGACGCCGCTTCACCTCGACGAGCGGCATGTCGAGCAGCTTCGCGATCTGCGGGTAATCGGTGTCGGCGACCTGTTTCGGGTTCGCCCAGATTTCATAGGTCGACAGGCTGACCGCGAGCATCGCGCCGTTGCGGTCGACGATGCGCCCGCGCATCGCGTCGAGCTCGATCGTGCGCTGATAACGCTTCTGGCCCTGGCCGACGTAGAAATCCTGGTTCGCGACCTGCACCCAGAAAGCGCGCGCGATCAGCGCGGCGAACGCGAGGAACACGACGACCACGATCAGCCGCGAGCGCCACATCGGCAGGCGCGACGCGAGCATCGGATTCTTGGTCGCCGCTGCGTACGGATCGGCAGGGTGGGTCTTCTTTTTTACGCTCATGCAATGGCCGGGTCGGGCCGCCGGGCGGCGGCGGGTCAGTCTGAATAATGCGATTGTAATAAATGAGTAAACACCGTGTGGGGAAAGTATGTTCCGGCCCCGCAAAAAGGCGAATGGCAGGCGATCGGGAACACGGCGGAAAAGGGAGGAAGGCGGGGCCGGGCAGGCATTCGCGGCGGCTGCACAGGACGAAACACGCACGAGCGTCGCATGCCGATCCGAGCGTGCGGTCTTCGCCGCCGCGCGATCGCGAGCGTCCCGGCGCGCGATCAATTGCCCGCACCCCGGTTATTTCTTTAATCCAGAAAATGAAAAGCGCCTCGAACCGAGGCGCCATTCATGCTGAATATCGAAATGAATATCACCGATACCGGAATAAACCCGAAAACCGCAGACGATTCATGTCAATAATACCTATCGGGCAACGGAAATAAATTCCCGATATTCCGGCTGGGTGGTGCAGGTATCGACCGCCTGCAGCCGCCACGCGCCGTCGGGATGTTCGCCGGCGAGCACCGCGGGGCCTTGTTCACGCCGCGTCGCATCGAACGACAACCCCTTCAACTGACAGACGGCATTGCCGCTGTCGGCCGCGCAGAGCGCCATCGCGCCCTCGACGTCGCGGATCTTGCCCCAGGTCGGAAGGTCGATGCCCTGATGTGCCTCGCGCGACCACAGCCCCTCGTCGGTATCGACCCACAGTACCGCGAAGGAATGCCGGGTTGCCGATTCGCTGCCATTAATCCGAATGGTGAGGCGCATTGCGTCGTCTCCTGAAAAAAATGACACATTCGACCGTTTGGACTTGAACAGTCTAGATAGACTGGTGTGAAACGCAAGTGATAATCCGCAATAAATCCGTATTGGGTCTATTTCGGTTTCAGATGAAACGACGTCTGACGATTCATGGTCATTCCCGAGGCGTCAGCACACGCGGGGGACACCGGCGATCGCGGTGTCCATGCGAAGACGCGCGGCGGTCCAGACATGGGATGACAGTGCCGCCGGCCGCGTCGATCGGTCGCGCGCCGGCCGCCGCCGAAACCGCCGCGGGAGTGCGATCCGGCACCGCCCGGACGCGGCCCGAGCGAACGTTTCAGCGTGTTGACGCGGCGGCCGGCACGACACACTCCGACAATCGCGTACAAATCGGCACACTTTCGCGAAACTTTCGGGACAGACTTGCATGCGTTCGGGCCCCACACTGGGACCTTCCCGATCCTGTGCCGCGGACGCCCGTCCGCGCCGGCTGCCGCCACCTCGTGCCAGAGCGCGATCGACGCGATCGCAGGCCGCACGCCCGATCGGGAGCCGCCGGGGCGCGCGTCAGCCCCGGCCCGGCCGGTGAGCCGTGCGCCGCCCGCAACCGCAGGCACCGCGCCGCCCGGCCGACTCTTCGAAGGAGACTATCGTGCTGATCTGGAAAACCGCGTTGTCGCTCAACTGGCGGACGAGCCTTGTGTCGCCGGCCAGCGCACCGGTCGCGGCGGCGAACGTCGGACGGCTGGTGCTGACCGGCGCCACCGGCTTCATCGGCAGTACCGTGCTGACGGCGCTCGTCAATGCAGGGCTGCTCGAACGCATCGTCTGCGTCGTGCGTGCGCAGGACCGCGGCCATGCGGTCGCGCGGCTGCGTGAAGCGGCGTTGCGCGCGGGGCTTGCGCCGTACTGGGCGTCGCGCCTGACCGATGCGAACGTGATCGTCGGCGCGCTCGGCGACGTGTGGCACGGCGCCGATGCACCGCGTCTGGCCGGCGCGACGCACGTGATTCACTGCGCGGGCCACGCGTCGCCGGCCGACGGCGCGCATCTGCGGGCCGACATCGCCGATGCGGTGCACTTCGCCGAACGCTTTGCGCGCGCGCCGCGCCTGCAGCGCTTCGTGTACGTCGGCACGGCCTACGCGCATGCGGGCCGCGGCGGAATGGTGCAGGAGGAGGCGGAGCGCGACGCGGGGAACGACGCCGCGCCGGGCGACGACGGGCTGCCGGGCGCGGTGCTCGCGGCCGACTACCTGCACGCGAAGGCGGAAACGGAGCAGCGCCTGCGCGCGCTCGGACTGCCGCTCGTCGTCGTGCGGCCGTCGCATGTGGTCGGCCACACGGTGCTCGGGACGCGGCCCGCGCCGAATTCGTTCTGGATGTTCCGGCTCGCGCACGCGGCGCGCCGCTTCACCGCGCGGCCGATGACGCGCATCGACATCGTGTCGGTGGACGACGTGGCGCGCGCGACGATGCTGCTGGCCGTCAAGCCGACGCTCGCGCACGACGTCTATCACGTGTCGGCCGGCGACGAGGCGCCGCAGGTCGCGCAGATCGTGCGCGCGATGGACGAGGCGGCGGGGATGACCGGGGCGCCGCGCTACGCGGCGTGCGCGCCGGCCGAGCTGCCGCTCGTGGTGCGCGACGTGCTCGGGCGCCCCGATCCGGCGCTCGAGCGCGTGATCGGCCGGGCGCTGCAGCGCTGCGGGGAATTCGCGACGGTCGATCGCGTGTTCGACAATCGCCGCGTGCGCGACGAAATCGATTTCGAGCCGCTGCCGTTCATCGATTACGTCGAGGAGTGCATGCGCACGTCGCGCGGCGTGGCCGTGACCGAGCTGATGCGCGGCGCGATCCATTAGGGCCCGTTCACGCGAACGACCGCCCGCGCCACACCGGCGCCCGTTCCTGCCGATCGCGGGCGGGCGCCGTTTTTACGCGTGGCTGCCGAGCTCGATGAGCCGGTCGAGCGCGCGGTAGATGTCTTCGAGGCCGTCCTGGCCGAACCGCGACTCGAGCTGACGATATTGCTCGTCGATGCGCGGACCGATTTCCGTCACCAGTTTCCTGCTTTGCGGCGTCAGGCTGACCAGCAGCCGGCGCTGATCCTCCTGCGCACGCGTGCGCGTGATCAGGCCGTCGCGCTCCATCCGTTCCAGCACGCCGGTCAAACTCGGGCTCAGGATGCAGCAGCGTTTCGCGATCTGACCGGCTTCGAGCGCCTGCGCCGGTTCGCCGTCGAGCACGCGGATGATCCGCCATTGCTGTTCGGTCAGCGAGAATTCCTTGAGAATGGGGCGAAACAAACCCATCAGCGTTTCGCGAGCCTCGAGCAGCAGCATGGCCAGGTTGCGATGGTCGAGCGTACGGTTCATCGGGGGAGAGCAGAGGACGGGGACGCATCAATCTTAACAGCCGAAGCTGATGAATTTCGCCTATCAGGGTAATCGAGGTTGCCAGCGCACGATTGTTTACTTAAGATATTAACTATTGACGATGCGCCGCGACGCGCGGCAGGGGAATGACGCATGGAGCTGTCTTGCACGACCGCCGCGGCGCCGCCGTTGCCGGTCGCCATCGGTACCGTCTACGGGGCGCTGCTCAACGAGCGCGCGGCGCTCGACGCGCTCGGCGACGCCGTGAATGCGCCGCCTTACGGCCGCCCGCCGCAGGCGCCGATCCTGTACATCAAATCCGCCAACACGCATGCGGCCGACGGCGCCGCCGTCGTCGTGCCGGCCGGCGTCGATGCGCTGGAGATCGGCGCGTCGGTGGCCGTCGTGTTCGCCCGGCGCGCGACGCGCGTGGCGGCCGCGCAGGCGCTCGACTACGTGCACGGCTTCACGCTCGCGAGCGACGTGTCGGTGCCGCATCCCGACTACTACCGGCCGGCCGTGCGCTTCAAGTGCCGTGACGGTTTCTGCCCGCTCGGCCCGGCGATCGTGCCGGCCGCCGCGCTCGCCGACGTCGACGCGATCGGCCTGACGGTGCGGATCGACGGCGAGGTGGCCGCGTCCGCGTCGACCGCGACGCTGATTCGCCCGGTGCGCGCGCTGATCGCCGACGTGACGGCGTTCATGTCGTTCGACGCGGGCGACGTGCTGTTGCTCGGCGTCGCGGGCGGCGCACCGCATGCCCGCGCGGGCAGCACGATCGAGATCGCCGCGGCCGGCATCGGCACGTTGCGGCATACGCTGATGGCGGAGGGAGCACGATGAAGACGGCGCGCGTGATCTACAACGGCGCACTGCATGCGGCCGAACCGGCAGGCGACGGCGCGATCCGCCTGGATACGGGGCGGGTGGTGGCCGAGGACGCGGTGGCGTGGTTGCCGCCCGTCGCGCCGCGCACGACCTTCGCGCTCGGCCTGAACTACGCCGACCACGCGAAGGAACTCGCGTTCAACGCACCGACCGAGCCGCTGATTTTCCTGAAGGGGCCGAACACGTTCGTCGGCCACCGGTCGCTCACCGTGCGCCCGGCGGACGCCACGCACATGCATTACGAGTGCGAGCTGGCCGTCGTGATCGGCCGCCCGGCGCGCCGCGTGAGCCGCGCGCAGGCGATCGACTACGTGGCCGGCTATACGGTCGCGAACGACTACGCGATCCGCGACTATCTCGAAAACTACTACCGCCCGAACCTGCGCGTGAAGAACCGCGACACCTGCACGCCGCTCGGGCCGTGGTTCGTCAGCCGCGACGAGATCGGCGACGCGGGCGACCTGATGCTGCGCACGACGGTGAACGGCCGGGAGACGCAGCGCGGCAGCACGCGCGACATGGTGTTCGACGTGCCGGCGCTGATCGAGCACATCAGCAGCTTCATGACGCTTTCGCCGGGCGACCTGATCCTGACCGGCACGCCCGAGGGGCTGGCGGACACGCAGCCGGGCGACGAAGTCGTGACCGAAATCGAAGGGATCGGCCGGCTCGTGAACACGATCGTCGGCGAAGCGGACTACTATCGCGCCGGCTGAGGCCGTCGCCCAAGGAAGGAGAGCACATGACCATCAAGCACTGGATCGGCGGCCGCGAAGTGGAGAGCCGCGAAACCTTCACGACGCTGAACCCGGCGACGGGTGAAGTCATCACCGACGTCGCGTCGGGCGGCGAGACCGAGGTCGACGCGGCCGTGCGCGCCGCGAAGGAAGCGTTCCCGAAATGGGCGAACACGCCGGCCAAGGAGCGCGCAAAGCTGATGCGCAAGCTCGGCGAGCTGATCGAGAAGAACGTGCCGATGCTCGCCGCGCTGGAGACGCAGGACACCGGCCTGCCGATCGCGCAGACGAGCAAGCAGCTGATTCCGCGCGCGTCCGAGAACTTCAACTTCTTCGCGGAAGTGTGCGTGCAGATGAACGGGCGCACCTATCCGGTCGACGACCAGATGCTCAACTACACGCTGTACCAGCCGGTCGGCGTATGTGCGCTGGTGTCGCCGTGGAACGTGCCGTTCATGACGGCCACGTGGAAGACGGCGCCGTGCCTCGCGCTCGGCAACACGGCCGTGCTGAAGATGTCGGAGCTGTCACCGCTGACGGCCGACCAGCTCGGCCGGCTCGCGCTCGAAGCCGGCATCCCGCCCGGCGTGCTGAACGTCGTGCAGGGTTACGGCGCGACGGCCGGCGATGCGCTCGTGCGGCATCCGGACGTGCGCGCGGTGTCGTTTACCGGCGGCACGGTCACCGGCAAGCGGATCATGGAACGCGCGGGCCTCAAGAAGTATTCGATGGAGCTCGGCGGCAAGTCGCCGGTGCTCATTTTCGACGACGCCGATTTCGATCGCGCGCTCGACGCGTCGCTGTTCACGATCTTCTCGATCAACGGCGAACGCTGCACCGCCGGCTCGCGGATCTTCGTGCAACGCACGATCTACGACCGCTTCGTGCAGGAATTCGCGCGCCGCGCGAACAACCTGGTGGTCGGCGATCCGGCCGATCCGGGCACGAATCTCGGCGCGATGATCACGCGCCAGCACTGGGAAAAGGTGACGGGCTACATCCGCATCGGCGAGCAGGAAGGCGCGCGCGTGGTCGCCGGCGGCGCGGACAAGCCGGCCGGGCTGCCCGACCATCTGCGCAACGGCAACTTCGTGCGGCCGACCGTGTTCGCCGACGTCGACAACCGGATGCGCATCGCGCAGGAGGAGATCTTCGGGCCGGTCGCGTCCATCATCCCGTTCGACGACGAAGACGACGGGCTGCGGCTTGCGAACGACACGGCGTACGGCCTC
Source organism: Burkholderia sp. IO2 (assembly GCF_029522185.1). Lineage (NCBI taxonomy): Bacteria > Pseudomonadati > Pseudomonadota > Betaproteobacteria > Burkholderiales > Burkholderiaceae > Burkholderia > Burkholderia sp. IO2. Next base: position 228,039 of record NZ_JAKWFH010000001.1, read on the forward strand.
GCGTCGTACATCTGGACGCAGGACGTCGGCAAGGTGCATCGCCTCGCGCGCGGCATCGAGGCCGGGATGGTGTTCGTCAACAGCCAGAACGTGCGCGACCTGCGCCAGCCGTTCGGCGGCGTGAAGGAATCGGGTACCGGGCGCGAGGGCGGCGAGTACAGTTTCGAGGTGTTCGCGGAGATCAAGAACGTGTGCATTTCGATGGGTTCGCATCACGTCCCGCGCTGGGGCGTGTGACGGGCGCAGGCCGTGTTGTCGCAAGAACGATAGGGAGACTTGAACGATGGGCAAACTGTCCCTCGCCGCGAAAATCACGCACGTGCCGTCGATGTACCTGTCGGAATTGCCCGGCAAGCATCACGGCTGCCGTGAAGCGGCGATCCGCGGCCACCAGTTGATCGGCGAGCGTTGCCGCGCGCTCGGCGTCGACACGATCGTCGTGTCGGACGTGCACTGGCTCGTCAACGCGGGCTATCACGTGAACTGCAATGCGCGGTTCGCGGGCACCTATACGAGCAACGAGCTGCCGCATTTCATCCGCGACATGCAGTACGCGTATCCGGGCAACCCGGCGCTCGGCCGGCTGATCGCCGAAACGGCCACCGAGCGCGGCGTCGCGACGCGCGCACACGAGATCGACAGCCTCGAACTCGAATACGGCACGCTCGTGCCGATGCGCTACATGAACGGCGACCAGCATTTCAAGGTCGTGTCGATCGCCGGCTGGTGCATGTGGCACACGCTCGACGAAAGCCGGCGCTTCGGCGAGGCGCTGCTCGAAGCGATCGAGAAGAGCGATTCGAACGTCGCGTTCCTCGCGAGCGGCTCGCTGTCGCACCGCTTCAACGACAACGGCAGCCCCGAGGAATCGATCCATCAGATCAGTCGCGAATTCTTCCGGCAGGTCGACCTGCGCGTGGTCGAGCTGTGGAAGCAGGGCGATTTCAAGACCTTCTGCGCGATGCTGCCCGAGTACAACACGCATTGCCACGGCGAAGGCGGCATGCACGACACCGCGATGCTGCTCGGGCTGCTCGGCTGGGATCGTTACGACCGGCCCGTCGAGATCGTCACCGACTATTTCGCGAGCTCGGGCACCGGGCAGATCAACGCGATCTTCCCGCTGCCCTGAGCGTTGCCGCCCGCCACGCCCTCGAATCCGACCGGAGAGTTGCCATGCCACACATCGTCGTCGAATACACCGCGAACATCCGCGACGACGCTCGCATTCCCGCGCTGCTGCGCACGATCAACGCGACGCTGATCGCGCAGGGCGGCGTGTTCCCGACCGGCGGCATCCGGTCGCGCGCGATCGAGCTGCACGACTACTGCGTCGCCGACGGCACGGAGGACGACGCGTTCGTCCACGTGACGCTGAAGATCGGCTCGGGCCGCACCGATGCGCAGAAAAAAGCCGCGTGCGACGCGCTGTTCGACGCGATCAAGGCCCATTTCGCCGAGCTGTACGCGAAACGCTATCTCGCGCTGTCGATGGAACTGACCGAGTTCAGCGAAAGCGGCTCGTACAAGCACAACAACATTCACGCCCGCTACAAGCGGGCCGGCTGAACCCCATTCCCGATCCGACCATGCTCGAACCCGCCCTCATCGACCAGCTCGCGCACCGTCTGCACGACGCCGAGCGCGCACGCACGCAGATCCGCCAGATCTCGCTCGACCATCCCGACATCACGATCGACGACGCCTATGCGATCCAGCGCGCGTGGGTAACCCTCAAGCTCGCGGAAGGCCGCACGCTGAAGGGACACAAGATCGGCCTCACGTCGAAGGCGATGCAGAGTTCGTCGCAGATCGACGAGCCCGACTACGGCGCGCTGCTCGACGACATGTTCTTCGCGGACGGCGGCACGATCCCGACCGGCCGCTTCATCGTGCCGCGCGTCGAGGTCGAGCTCGCGTTCGTGCTCGGCAAGCGGCTCACCGGCCCGAACTGCACGATCTTCGACGTGTACGACGCGGTCGACTACGTGGTGCCCGCGCTCGAGATCATCGACGCGCGCAGCCAGTCGATCGACCCCGACACCCAGCGGCCGCGCAAGGTGTTCGACACGATCGCCGACAACGCGGCGAACGCGGGCGTCGTGATCGGCGGCCGGCCGGTGCGCCCGCAGGACGTCGATTTGCGCTGGGTCGCGGCGATCATGTCGCGCAACGGCGTGGTCGAGGAAACCGGCGTGGCAGCCGGCGTGCTGAACCATCCGGCGAACGGCGTCGCGTGGCTCGCGAACCGGCTGTCGCGCTTCGACGTCGCGCTGGAGCCGGGGCAGATCGTGCTCGGCGGGTCGTTTACGCGGCCGTGCGCGGCGCGCTCGGGCGATACGTTCAGCGTCGACTACGGCCCGCTCGGGACGATCCAGTGCTATTTCGAGTGAGGTGAGCGAACGATGCAGATTCCGTCGAATGTCTTCAAGGCCGCGCTCGCGCGCGGCGACGCGCAGATCGGTTTGTGGCTCGGTCTCGCGAATCCGTACAGCGCCGAAGTGGTCGCGGGCGCCGGTTTCGACTGGCTGCTGATCGACGGCGAACATGCGCCGAACACGGTGCCGACGATCCTCGCGCAACTGCAGGCGATCGCGCCGTATCCGTCGCATCCGGTCGTGCGCGTGCCGTGGAACGATCCGGTGATCGTCAAGCAGGTGCTCGATCTCGGCGCGCAGACGCTGCTCGTGCCGATGGTGCAGAGCGCGGACGAGGCGCGCGCGGCGGTGGCGGCAACCCGTTACCCGCCGCACGGGATTCGCGGTGTCGGCAGTGCGCTGGCGCGCGCATCGCGGTGGAATCGCGTCGGCGAGTACCTGCATCGCGCGAACGACGAGATGGCCGTGCTCGTGCAGGTCGAGACGCGCGCGGGGCTGGAGGCGATCGATGCGATCGCGCGGGTCGACGGCGTCGATGGCGTGTTCATCGGGCCGGCTGATCTTGCGGCCGATCTCGGCCATCTCGGCCATCCGGGGCACCCGGACGTGCAGACCGCGATCGACGGCGCGATCCGCGCGATCAAGGCGGCCGGCAAGGCGCCGGGCATCCTGAGCGCGGATGAAGCAGCCGCGCGGCGCTATCTGGAAGCGGGCGCGTCGTTCGTCGCGGTCGGCGTCGATACGACGCTGCTGGCACGGAGCGCGGAGCGGCTCGCCGCGCAGTTCAAGGGGAGCGGCGGCGCCGCCGCGAAGCAGGGCGACGGCACGTATTGACGCAGCGGCGGGCGGTTTTCCCGTGCCGGGCGCCGGCCGTTCGTCGCGCGGCGTCATGCCCGCGCATGGCGGCCGTACTTATCCCGGTGCTTGCCGTCCCGCCTCCAGGTACCTTCCCGGCGTCGTCCCCAGCGCGCGCCGGAACATGTCGATGAACGCGCTCACGTTGTCGTACCCGAGATCGAGCGCGATCGTCGTCACCGGCACGCCGTCGGCAATGCGCTCCAGCGCCCGCAGCAGCCTGGCCTGCTGACGCCACTGCGCGAACGTCAGCCCCGTCTCGGCGACGAAGCGGCGGCTCATCGTCCGCGCGCCGATGCCGGCCCATTCGGCCCATTCCTCCAGCCGCCGGTCGTTCGCGAGATCCGCGGCCAGCGCATCGGTGATCTTCACGAGCCGCGGGTCCCGCGGCCGGACCAGCCCCAGCGCCTCGGCTTCCGACGCCGCGATTTCATCGAGGATCACGTCGGCGATCCGCGTCTGCGCGGCATTCAGATCGGAATCGCCCCAGCTCGCCGCGCGCTGCACGGCTTCGCGCAGCAGCGGCGTCGTGCGGATCGCGCGCGGCGTCGCCGGCAGCGCCGCGCAGCGGGCTTCGGCGACGAACGCCGACCAGCCGGCAATCGGCCCGAACGAGCGCAGCGAATGCCGGCAATGCGGCGGAATCCAGATTGCATGAATCGCCGGCACGACCCACTCCTGGTCGTCGAGGCCGATCGTCACGAGCCCGCTCAGCGCGCCGACGAGCTGGCCGCGCGCATGCGAATGCGGCGCGGTGATGCGCGGGTCGCGTTGCGACAGGACGGCGGCGACCACGAACGGGCCGTCGTCGGACGTGACGAAGCGGGCGGGCAGGAGTGGATCGGACATGGCCGGATATCGGTATCGAATGGCTGTTATACCGGAGATCGGCCGGATTCGCACGCCTACACTGCGTCCATCGATGACAACCGGAGTACGACGCGATGCGAGCCGAACAGATGCTTCCCGACCATGCCGACCGGATCGATGCCGGCGGAACGACGATCCGCAAGGGGACCGTCGGCGCGTTTCTGGTCAACGCGCGTGTATTGATCGACCCGAACGCTGCCCCGGCCGAGCGGGCGCGTGCGGAGGCCGACGCGATCGATGCGTTGCCCGCGCTGCGTGCGCTCGGCCTGTTCGACGTGCTGGAAGTACGCGACCCCGCGCTGCGCGCATGGCTCGATGCCCGGTAAGGCCCACTCTCCAGAATCGAAGGAATCACCATGAAAGCAGCAGTCGTCGAAGGCGCCGGACAGCGTCCGGTTCATACGGAGTTCGAACCGCCGAGTGCGATGCCGGGCCACAGCCTGATCGACGTGACGGCGTCCGCGCTGAGCCGCATCGCGCAGGGGCGTGCGGCGGGTACGCATTATTCCTCCGTTGGCGCTTATCCGTTCGTTGTGGGTGTCGACGGCGTGGGGCGTCTCGATGATGGCCGGCGCGTCTACTTCTTCGGTGCGCCCGCGCCGTTCGGTGCGATGGCCGAACGCACGATCGCGCCGGATACGCAGTGCGTGCCGCTGCCGGACGCGCTCGACGATGTCACGGCCGCGGCGATCGCGATTCCCGGGATGTCGTCGTGGGCGGCGCTGACCGAACGCGCGAGGTTCGTCGCGGGCGAGACGGTGCTCGTCAATGGCGCAACGGGCACGTCGGGGCGGCTCGCGGTGCGGATCGCGAAGCATCTCGGCGCGGCGAAGGTGATCGCGACGGGCCGCAACGCGGCCGCGTTGCAGGCGTTGCTGAGTGCCGGCGCGGACGCGGTGGTGTCGCTGCAGCAGGACGACGTGCATCTGGCGCGGGCGCTCGAACCGCATTTCCGCGCAGGCGTGGACGTCGTGCTCGATTATCTGTGGGGCGCCAGCGCGCAGACGCTGCTGGTTGTCGCCGCGAAGGCGACGCCCGGCGGCCGGCGGCTGCGTTTCGTGGAGATCGGCTCGATCAGCGGCGCGGATGTGCTGTTGCCGGGCGCCGTGCTGCGCGCGACCGCGATCGAGCTGATGGGCAGCGGCTTGGGCAGCGTGCCGTTGCCGCGCCTGCTGGCGTCGGTGCGCGGCGTGTTCGAAGCGGCCGGCGAGGCAGGACTCGCGATCGACACGCGCACGGTGCCGCTGTCGGCCGTTGGCGAACACTGGGGCGATTCGAGCAGCGTCGTGCGTCCGGTGTTCACGATGCGTGGCGGGTGAGCGGCGGATCGCCACGTGGCGGGCCGGATGTGGCGTGAGCGCCGGGTTGCGCGGCGGCATCGGGCCATTCGCCGTCATGCCGCCGCGCGTAACGTGAAAGCAGGCGGGGCGGCCGATCACCCGCTGCCGCTCGTCACGTCAGCTTCAAAACCGCTGCTGAATCCCCGCCGTGACCCCGACCTGCGTGGTGCCATACCCGGCGAAATCGCGCGACACGCCGACCTTCTGGTCGTGTTTCGCGATCGCGAACGCGCCGGCCGCATACAGCACCGTCCGCTTCGACAGCGCGTAGTTCGCGCGCACCGACACCAGCGTCGGGTCGGCGTCCGTGCCGCCCTTGATGTTCTGGTGATAGACGGCCGCGATCAGCGAGAACGTCGGCGTGAACTGGTACGACCCGCCGAGCCAATACATGTCGCTCAACTGGTTCGCGGCCGTGGTGTGGAACGTGCGCCGATAGTTGCGATAGCCGGCCATCGTTTTCAGGTTGCCGAAGTCGTAGCTCAGGCCCGCGTGGATGCCCTGGATGTAGTTGACGGTATCGGCCGGCGTGACGCTGTCGGCCGCGCCGTTTTGCCGGTCGAACGTGACGACGGCCGCGAACGGCCCCGTCTCGTAGCCGACCGCGAAATCGTACTTCGAGCTGGTCTTCATGCTGCCCGGCACGTTGCCGAAACCGTACAGCGCGCCGAACTTGAAGCCGCTGAATTCGCCGTCGTAGCGCACCGCGTTCGACGAGCGCGTGAACAGGCCGTCCTTGCGGCCGCCGGTCGCCATCGACGAGGTCGCCCACGAGTAGTTCTGCGCGTAACCCATCGGGTCGAACGGCAGCATGTAGTCGTAAGTGACGGTGAAGTTGCGGCCGAGCGACAGTTCGCCCCATTTGCCTTTCAGGCCGACCGTCGCGCGGCGCGCGAAGATCGAGTCCGGGCCGTCGTCGGACGCGCCGTTCGCGAGGTCGATCCCGCTTTCGAGGCGGAACACGGCCTTCAGCCCGCCGCCTAGATCCTCGACGCCGCGCAGGCCCCAGCGCGACGTGTTCTTGTTGCCCGACTTGAGCTTGACCGAATTGCCGCCTTGCGGCGCCGCATGGTTCGTGAATTCGATGCCGGCGTCCATGATCCCGTACATCGTGACCGACGACTGCGCGTGCGCGGCGCCTGCCGCGAGGCCGGCCACGGCGGCCGACCCGGTCAGGACGGCGGCGTGAAGGGAACGGTGTGCGCATGACTTCATTGGCGGTGTCTCCTTGGTTCTTGTGGGTTGGGTGAAACGGATACGGCGCGCGACCGCCCGCGGCGGACGCCGGGAAGCGTCCGCCGGACGGAAGGCCGTTGCGTGGCGCGAGGCGCGCGACATGCGCGGCGGCAGGCGAGCCGCCGCGCCCGGGTCAGCCCGCTTTCGCGAACGCCCAGCAGTCGTTGGTCGGGAATTCGATCCAGTGCTTGCCGGCCGCGCGCGGCACATGGCCGAACGCACGCAGGCGCATCTCGCCGCAATGGAACAGGTATTCCCAGCGGTCGCCGAGATACATCGACGTGACGAGGTCGGCCTGCAGCCGGTTCGCGCCCGGGCCGTCGGCGACCTGCACGCGTTCGAGGCGGATCACGGCCTGGGCGTCCTGGCCGGGTGCCAGCGTGTCACGGGCAAGCGCCTGCAGTTGCCAGCCGTCGCCGGCGAGCGTCACGCATTCGCCGTCGATCGCGGCGACGCGCGCGTCGATCCGGTTGTTGCTGCCCATGAATTCGGCGGTGTACAGCGAGCGCGGCGCGCCGTACAGCTCGGCCGGCGTGCCTTCCTGCTCGATGCGGCCGTTGCGCAACAGCAGGATGCGGTCGGACATCGCCATCGCTTCGGTCTGGTCGTGCGTCACGCAAAGGGCCGACAGCCCGAGCGACACGATCAGCTCGCGCAGCCACGCACGTGCCTCCTCGCGCAGCTTCGCGTCGAGGTTCGACAGCGGCTCGTCGAGCAGGATCACGGGCGGGTTGTAGACGAGCGCGCGGGCGATCGCGACACGCTGCTGCTGGCCGCCCGACAGTTGATGCGGAAAGCGTTCCGCGAGATGGCCGAGGCCGAGCTGGTCGAGCGCGGTCTGCACGCGGCGCTTCTGTTCGGCCGGTGCGACGCGGCGCAGCTTGAGCCCGTAGCCGACGTTGTCGGCGACGGTGCGGTGCGGCCACAGCGCGTACGACTGGAACACGAGGCCGAGCGAGCGCTGTTCGACCGGCAGGTCGATGCGCTGTGCGCCGTCGAAGAACACGCGGTCGTCGAGCTGGATGCGGCCGTCGGACGGCTGTTCGAGGCCGGCTACCGCGCGCAGCAGCGTAGTCTTGCCGCTGCCCGACGCGCCGAGCAGGCACACGACTTCGCCGGCTTTCAGTTCGAACGACACGCCCTTGAGGATCGGGTTGGCGCCGTAGCTGAGATGCAGGTCGTCGACGATGAGCTTATCCATGAAGTTTCACTCCGAAGCGCAGGGCCACGCCGAGACCGGCGCCGACCATCGCGATGTTGATGACAGAGAGCGCGGCGACCTGGTCGACGGCGCCGGTCGCCCACAGCGACACGAGCAGCGCGCCGATCACTTCGGTGCCGGGCGACAGCAGGTAGACGGCCGTCGAGTATTCGCGCTCGAAGATCATGAAGATCAGGAGCCACGCGGCGAGCAGGCCGAAGCGCACGAGCGGCAGCGTCACGTCGAGCGATACGCGGCTGCGGGTCGCGCCGACGCTGCGGCCGGCTTCCTCGAGCTCGGGGCCGACCTGCAGCAGCGCGCTCTGGATGAGCCGCATCCCGTACGCGAGCCACACGACCGTGTACGCGATCCAGATGCTCCACATCGAGTTCTTCAGCTCGCGCAGGCCGGGCACGAACAGGAAGATCCACAGGAACGCGAGACCGGCGAGGAGACCCGGCACCGCGCGCGGCAGCAGCACGAGGTAGTCGAGCAGCTTGGTCGCCCAGTCGGGGCGGCGGTGGCCGGCGAACGCGACGAGCGAGTAGAAGCCGATCGCGAGCGCGCCGCCGATCACGCCGATGCCGAGCGTGTTGACGATCGCGCGCACCAGGTTGTCCTGCTCGAACAGTTCGATGAAGTTCGACAGCGTCAGCACGTCGGCGAGCGGCACGCCTTCGCCCCAGTTGGTCACGAACGCGCGCAGCACGATGCCCGAGATCGGCACGATCACGGTCAGCATCAGCCACAGCGCGACGATCGCGAGCGCGACCCAGCGCCACACGCCGAGCGGCAGCACCGTCGCGCGGCCGGCCTTGCCCTTCACGGTGACGAAGCGGTTCGCGGTCTTCAGCAGGCGGCGCTGCAGCAGCACGAGCGGGAACGTGATCGCGACGATGCACACCGCGACCGCGGCCATCAGGTGATACGACGGCACGCCGAGCTTGTTGGTCAGCTTGTACAGGTAGGTCGCGAGCACGAGGTGGCCTTCCGGATCGCCGAGCACAAGCGGCAGCCCGAACACCTCGAAGCCGAGGAAGAACACCAGCACGCCGGCGAACAGCAGCGCGGGCATCGTCATCGGCAGGCTCACGTCGAGCGCGACGCGGAACGGGCGGGCGCCCGTCACGCGGGCGGCTTCCTCGACGTCCGAGCCGAGGTTGCGCAGCGCGGCCGACGAATACAGGTACACGTGCGGCACGTGCGTGAGGCCGACGATCACCGTGATCGCGAAGATCGAATACACGTTCCAGGGCACGTTCTGCACCCCGAACAGTTCCTTGAACCACACCGAGTAGAAGCCGACCGGGCCGGCCGCGACCACGTAGCCGAACGCGAGCACCATCGGCGACACGAACACCGGCGTGAGCAGCAGCGGTTCGAGCCAGCGGCGGCCGGGCAGGTCGGTGCGCACCATCAGGAACGCGAGGATGCCGCCGAGCGGGATCGAGATGAACAGCATCCCGCCGGCGATGATGAACGAGTTCTTCACGGCCGACCAGAAGTCGGGATCGCTGAAGATGAAGCGGAAGCCTTCGATGCCGAGCGTCTTGTTCGCGTCGAAGAACGGCGCGGACAGCAGGCTCTGGAACAGGATGAAGCCGAGCGGCAGCGCGACCGCGACGGTCAGGACCGCGACGACGATCCAGCGCAGCATGCCGGCGAGCGGCTGCAGGCTGCTGACCGGCAGCGCGGGAATCGCGTCGCGCGGGCCGGTGGCGGGCGGAACGGCCGGTGCCGTGCCGCGGGTGCTGGTTGAAAGCATGAGTTCGCCCCTGCGGCCATCCGGATGGCCGCCTCAAGGAAGTCGGTAAGGGGAAGGGGCCGTCCGCGCGACGTGCGGCGGGCGGCCCGAGGTCAGCGGCTCAGCGCATCAGCGCTTGATCGCCTGCTGCCATTGCTTCAGGAACGCGAGGCGTTTCGACTGGTCGAGATAGACGAGCAGACCGGTGCCGATCTGGATCGGCTTCAGCGAATCGCCGAGCTCCTTCGTGAGGCTCGCGGCCGACGTTTCGCCGCTCACGTCCGTGCGGATCGCGTACAGGTTCGCCTGGTTCGCGATCAGCGTCTGGCCGCGTTTCGACAGCAGGTAGTCGACCCACAGCTTCGCGGCGTTCGGGTTCTTCGCCTTCTTCGATACCGTGGCGAGGCGGCTCACGACCTGCGTGTAGTCCTTCGGAAACACGTAGCCGATCGACTTGTCCTTCTTCGCCTTCGCGTACGCATACGACCCGATGATGTTGTAGCCGATCAGGTTCTCGCCCGACGAGATGCGCTCCATCATCGCGCCCGTGCTCGACTGCAGCTTCGGGCCGGTCGCGCCGATCGCCTTCACGAGTTCCCACGTGACCTTCTCGTTCACGTGCGCGTCCTGCGTCAGGTAGTTGAAGCCGACGCCCGATTTCTCGATGTCGTAGGTCGTGACCTTGCCCTTGAACTTGTCGGCCTGCGTGGTGAGCAGCTTGATCAGGTCGGCGCGGGTCTTCGGCACCTCGTTCTCGGGGATCAGGCGCTTGTTGTAGACGATCGCCAGCGGTTCGAACGTCGTGCCGTACGCCTGCTTCTGGTACTGCGCCCATTGCGGCACGTTCGGGCTTTCGGGCGAATCGTAGGACGCCATCAGGCCGTCGTTGACGAGCTTGACCTGCAGGTCCATCGCCGAGCTCCACAGCACGTCGGCGCTGGTGCTGCTCGCCGCGTTCTCGCTGATGTAGCGGTTGTACAGCTCGGTGCTGTTCATGTCGTTGTACTCGACTTTCACGCCGTACAGGCTTTCGAAGTCCTTGATCAGCGGACGCACGAGGCCCGTGTCGGTGGTCGAGTAGACGATCAGCTTGCCTTCCTTCTTCGCGGCGTCGATCACGCCCTGGTAGTTCCCCGGGTAGCCGGCCGGAACCTGCGCGACGGCGCTGCCGGCGGCAGTGCCCAGAACGACCGCGAGCGCGGCGGCGAGTTGCTTCGGTGCAAACGGCATGTCTTCCTCCAGTGATGCGTGGGTTTTGTTCGAGTGACGCGGATGTTAATTGCGGGGCACTTTCAGCCTGCTTTCATTCCGGTGCGCAATCGCGCCGTCCGTGTCATGGATTTCCCGAGGTCGACGCGGCCGCCGCCGCGGGTTGCGCGGCGTGCGGCGGGGCGAGAAGGGGGAGGACGCGGCGCGTGGTCGCGCGCTATGCGGAGGCGGCCAGCAACTGGCCGAGGACGCGGCCGCCATGCCGCGCGTGCGCGGCCGTCAGCGCGGCATAGCCGACGACGACGCCCGCTTCGCACCGGGCGCTTCGACAGAAGCCGCGGATCGGCTGCAGCGCGATGCCGGCCGCGCGGGCTTGCGCGACCCAGCCCGCGTCGTCGAGGCCGGGCGGCAGCCACAGCACGAAATGAAAGCCCGCGTGCTCGCCGGTCACCGTGTACCGGCCGCCGGCATGTTTGGCCAACTGGTCGAGCACGATGTCGCGCCGCTGGCGGTACGCGTGGCGGGCGGCGCGCAGGTGCTTCGCGAAATCGCCGTGGCCGATGAAGCGGGCCAGCGCCAGCTGGGGCGCGACGCCGACCGAGCGCGCGGTCGCGTGCCAGACGGCGGACAGCGCCGGCCGCAGTGCCGCCGGCACCACCATGAAGCCGATGCGCAGCCCGGAAAACAGCGTCTTGTTGAACGACCCGCAATAGATCACGCGGTCGCACGCGTCGAGCGATTTCAGCGCGGGCAGCGGGGCGGTCTGGTAGCTGAATTCGCCGTCGTAGTCGTCCTCGATGATCCACGTGCGGTGGCGCTGCGCCCAGTCGAGCAGTTCGAGCCGGCGCGAGACCGACATCGTGACGCCGAGCGGCGCCTGATGGGCGGGTGTCACGTACGCGGCGCGCGCATCGGGATGGCGCTCCAGCGACGCGGTGTCGATTCCTTCCCGGTCGACCGGCACGTCGATCACGGTCGCGCCCGCGAACGTGAAGATCTGCCACGCCGACGCATAGCCGGGGTCCTCCATCAGCACCGTCGAGCCGGGCGCGAGCAGCGTGCGTGCGACGAGGTCGATCGCGTGGCGGATCCCGGTCGTGATGACGATGTCGGCGGCCCCGCACGGGATGCCGCGGTATTCCCGCAGGTACGCGGCGATTCCCGCGCGCAGGCCCTCGACGCCTTGCGCCGGCGTCGCGCCGAGATCGTCCGCCGTCGCGGCGAGCAGGCTGGCGCCGAGCGCCTTCTTCCATTGCTGCATCGGCAGCAGGCCGGGATCGGCGAGCCGCGCGACGAACGGGACGCCGGGGCGCACGCCGTGCTCGGGCTCGGCCGGGGCGGCCGGCGCCGGCGAAGCCGGGATGGGGCGCGGGGCGCCGCCGCGCGACTGAGCCGTCGCGCGCAGATAGCTGTCCGGCACGACCGCGCACACGCGCGTGCCGGACCCTTGCGTACGGGCGATGTAACCCTCGGCGCACAGGATGTCGTACGCCGCTTCGACGGTGCCGCGCGCGACATCCCAGCGCGCGGCCAGCGTCCGGCTCGACGGCAGCGGGCTGTCGCCCGGCAGCAGGCGTTTCAGGATCGCGTCGCGAATCGTGTCGGCGATGCATTCCTGCTTCGACTGCGGGCTGCCGCCCGACAGCCCGGCAGGGCGCGGCAGGTCCAGCGGAATCGCGGCTTTGCCTCGCGGCATAGTGGTCCAGTCAATGGGCGATTTAATGGTCCTTCAGCTTATATCACTTTCGCCTTAGATTGCTGTCGACCCCACTCATCCGACCCACACGGACCTACCGCATGAAGACGCGCTCACTACCCCGCCGGGGCTGGCTGTTCCTGTTGATGCTCGTCGTGTGCCTGCCGCGCGTCACGATCGATGCGTACCTGCCGTCGCTGCCCGCGATGGCGGATGCGCTGCACGGCACCGACGCGCAGTTGCAACTCACGCTGACCCTCTACATGGTCGGCTATGCGCTGTCGATGCTGGTGTCGGGGCCGCTGTCCGACCGCTACGGCCGACGCCCGGTGCTGCTCGGCGGCCTGTGCCTGTACGTCGTCGCGAGCGTCGCGTGCGCATGGTCGACCAGCATCCCGGCGCTGATCGCCGCGCGCGTGTGCCAGGCGCTGGGCGGCTGCAGCGGCACGGTGATCGGCCGCGTGATCGTGCGCGAGCGCTTTCCGGCCGCGACGCAGGCCACGATGCTCGGGCATATTTCGGCCGGCATGGCGCTGTCGCCGGTGGTCGCGCCGCTGGCCGGCAGCGCGATTGCCGAGTGGCTCGGCTGGCGCGGCGTGTTCGGCTGGCTGGCGGCGGGCGGGCTGGTCGCGACCGCGATGGTGCTGCGCTACCTGCCTGAAACCCGTGAACGCGACGCGCGGCCGCCCGCCGGCGCCGGGCTGCTGCGGACCTACGCCGGCCTGCTGCGCGACCGGCGTTTCCTGCGCTATTCATTCGCGATCAGCTTTGCCTACGGCACCTACTATCCGTTCATCGCGGAATCGTCGACGCTGTTCCAGCGGCACATCGGGGTGTCCGGGCCGGTCTATGCAGCGATCTTCGGCGTGACCGTGCTCGGCTACCTGATCGGCTCGAATGCGTTCGCGCGGACCAGCGTGCGCTGGTCCGCCGATTCGGTCATCGCGGCGGCGGCGGTCGTCAATCTGGCCGGCGCCGCCGCGCTGTGGGTCGGCGGCGCGATCGCCCCGACGTCGGTGACGGCGCTCGTCGTGCCGATGTTCGTCGTGATGATCGCGGTCGGGGTCGCGATTCCGGCCTGCCAGTTCGCGGTGATGCAGCCGTACACGCAGATCGCCGGCACCGCGTCGGGGCTGTTCTTCTTTATCCAGATGGCGATCACGGCCGCGTGCGGCGGCGTGCTGGCGTGGCTGTCGGACGGTACCGCGCACCCGATGATCGTCGTCACGGCCGGCGCGAGCATCGCGTTCGTCGCGGTGGTGGCCGGTTTTCGCGAGCGCGGCGTGGCCGGCGAGGCGCGCATCGCGGCGCGCAACCGTGCGGCGGCCGAACGCTGAGGCGCGGTGGCCGGCATCGCGCGCGGCGGGTTCGCGACACCCGCGCAACCCGTGTTTCCGCGAGGCGTGGAGACGGAAAGGATCATGTAATGTAGCGGGCTGTTCGCTGACCTTACCGGAATCCCCATGCGTGTGCTGCTCGTCGAAGACAACCCGAACCTGGCCCAGTCGCTGAACGACGCGCTGAGCGCCGCGCGCTTCGCGGTCGATCACATGGCCGACGGCGAGGCGGCGGACCACGTGCTGCGCACGCAGGACTACGCGCTGGTGATCCTCGATCTCGGGTTGCCGAAGCTCGACGGGCTGGAGGTGCTGCGGCGATTGCGTGCGCGCCGCAATCCGGTGCCGGTGCTGATCCTCACCGCGCACGGGTCGGTCGAGGACCGCGTGAAGGGGCTCGATCTCGGCGCCGACGACTACCTCGCGAAGCCGTTCGAGCTGACCGAACTGGAGGCGCGCGCCCGCGCGCTGATCCGGCGCAGCCTCGGTCACGAGCATTCGCGCGTCGAATGCGGGCCGCTTTCGTACGACAGTATCGACCGCAGCTTCCATCTCGCGGGCGAGCCGCTGTCGCTCACGCCGCGCGAGCGCTCGGTGCTCGAGGTGCTGATCCTGCGCAACGGTCGCGCGATCAACAAGGACACGCTGTCGGAGAAGATCTTCGGGCTCGACGAATCGGTCAACGCGGACGCGATCGAGATCTACGTGTACCGGTTGCGCAAGAAGCTGGAGAACACGGGCGTCGCGATCGTCACGCTGCGCGGCCTGGGCTATCTGCTCGAAGCGAAGGCGGAGACGGCTGAATGAGCGGCCCCCGCGCTCACGGTCATTCGCTGCCTCCCGAGGGAGCGCATGCGTTCCTCGGGGCGGCGCGGCGGCAGGCATGATGACCCGCCCGAACCTGCGCGCGCAGGTCGCGCTGTGGCTGCTGCTGCCGCTGCTCGGCCTGCTCGCGCTCGACTCGTGGCTCACGTACCAGCGTGCGATGAGCGCCGCGCACGTCGCGTTCGACCGCACGCTGTCGTCGTCGCTGAAGTCGATCCGCGAAGGCGTGCGGCTCAACGACGGCGAGGTCGAGGTCGACCTGCCGTATCTCGCGCTCGAAATGCTCGAATCGAGCGACGGCGGCAAGATCTACTACCTGATCCGCGAGGACAACGGCCACACGATCACCGGCTATCCGGACCTGCCGCTGCCGCAGGGGCGCGACGCGGGCGACGGCGCGCCGTTCGTCACGCGCTACTACGACGTCGTGTATCGCGGCGAGCAATTGCGGATGGCCGCGCTGCGCATTCCGGTGCACGACGTGCCGACCGCGCAGTCGCGCATCGTCTGGGTGATGGTCGGCGAGACGATCGAGGCGCGCCAGGCGCTCGCGCGCGAGATCCTGATCGGGTCGCTGCTGCAGGAAGGGCTGCTCGTCGTGCTGGCGCTCGGGATCGTGTGGCTCGGCGTCGGCCGCGGGCTGCGGCCGCTGAACCGGCTGTCGGCCACCGTCGCCGCGCGCAGCGAGGACGACACGACGCCGCTCGACACCGGCGCGATGCCGAGCGAGCTCGCGCCGCTCGTCGATTCGATCAACCAGTACATCGGCCGCACGCAGCGGATGCAGGTGGCGCGGCGGCGTTTCTTCGCCGATGCGGCCCATCAGTTGAAGACGCCGCTCGCGGCCGTGCAGGCGGGCGTCGAGCTCGCGTTGCGGCCCGACGAGCAGCCGCGCGCGAACGTGCACCTGCGGCGCGCGAACGGCGCGGTGCGGCAGGCCGCGAAGATCGTCCAGCAATTGCTGTCGCTGTCGCGGCTCGATTCGGACAGCGGCCATGCGGTCGCGCACAAGCCGGTCGCGCTGCACCGGCTCGCGCGCAGCGTGACGCTCGACTGGTCGCCCGTCGCGCGCGCACGCGACATCGATCTCGGCTTCGAGCACGAGGCCGACGTCGACGTGCTCGGGCAGTCCGACTTGCTCGGCGAAATGGTCGGCAACCTGATCGACAACGCGATCCGTTATGCGGGCGACCGTGCGGTGATCACGGTGCGCGTCTCGCGCGACGGCGCGGACGCGCGGCTCGACGTGATCGACAACGGGCCGGGCATTCCGGCCGACGAACGCGACGCGGTGTTCGAGCGCTTCCATCGCGGCAGCAAGACGCAGACGGTCGAAGGAACGGGGCTCGGGTTGTCGATCGTGCGGGAAATCGCGCGTGTGCATCAGGGCAGCGTGACGCTGGCCGATGCGGCCGGCGGCGGGCTGATCGTGACGATCCGGCTGCCGGCGGCGGTGAGTGATGCGATGCCGCGCGCCGCGTGAAGGGAACGGATGGTGCTATCCGGCTCAATCGCCGAAGCCGATCTCCGCTTCGACCGGCTGCCCGACTTCGAGCCACGCACCCGCACCTTCGACGACGATCGCATTGATGCCGAACGTCAGCGCACCGTCGTAGTTCGGATTCGCGCGATAGGTCTGCATCGTGTCGGTCGGCTCGTGCGGCCATGCGGGATCGGGCGCGCCGGTCGCCTGGTCGATCGTCGGCATCGGGCAGCGCGTGCACAGCTTCACGAGTCGCAGCCGCACCGGCGTGTCGCCGTCGACGTCGAGATGCTCGACGAAATCCTCTTCGTACGCGTCGAGATCCGACACGACGATGTTCGGCCGGAAGCGGTTCATCGGGATCGCCGGCGCGCCTTTCGCGGCAAGCCGCGCGTTCAGGTCGTCGAGCGACGACTGGCCGATCACCAAAAGCGGATAGCCGTCCGCGAACTGCGTATGCGTATCGATCTCGCCGGTCCATTTGCGATTGCAGCCGCGGCGTGCATCGGGGCCGAAGCGCGCGAGCTTCGTCGGCACGCCGAGGAATTCGGTGAGCCACGCGGCCGTTTCGGCGCCCGTGTCGATCGCGTCGACGGTGTCGCGCCACACGGTCGCCGCCATCTTCGGCGTGGCGGGCGTCGCGTCGCCGTCGAGCGGCGTGCGCAGTGCCGGCATGCCCGGCGCGTTCAGCACGAGCGCATCGTTGTCGAGCGTCGGACGGATCAGCGCGAGACGCGGATGCGTGCGCTGCGTGAGCATCTGCCCGTGCGGATCGGTGATCAGCCAGTGGCGGTCGTAGGCGAGGCCCGTTTCAAGCAGTTGCGCGCGCGTGAGCGCGATGCCGGCACAGGATTTGATCGGGTAGACGAAGAGTTCGGTGATGGCTGGCATGACGCTGGCTGACGGCGGGATGATCGAATCGCGATTGTGCCAGATCGGGCCGAAGCCGTTTGGGCGGCTGCGTACCGCCTACCGCCAGGCATCCGTCAGCCGAGCGGGAAGCCGGTGTCGAAGGTCGTGCGCACGTCGAGCGGCTGGCGCAGCAGCCCGGCCTTCAGGTAGAAGTCGGCCGTGCGCTGCTGTTCGGCAATCACCGTCGCGTCGATCGGCAGCCAGCGCGTGCCGCGGCGCTCGAATTGCAGCTTCGCGGCGGCCGGCGGAATGCCGATGATGCGCGCGAGCGCCGCCGAATACGCGTCGGCGTGCCGGTACGACCAAGCCTGCGCGCGCACGACGCGTCGCAGGAAATCGTGCAGCACGTCGCGCTTCGAGGCGATCGCCGCGTCGGTCGCCGCGAGATAGCTGAGGCCCGACCACAGTCCGCGGCCGTTGACCAGCACGCGCGCGCGGCCGCTCGTTTCGGCGAGCGCGGTGTAGGGCTCCCAGGTCGCCCACGCGTCGATCGAACCGGTGGCGAGCGCCAGCATCGTGTCGGCCGGCGGCAGGAAGCGGAACGACACGGCATCGGGCGGCAGGCCGGCCGCATCGAGCGCCTTCAGCGTGACGAAATGGCCGATCGAGCCGCGCGTGGTGCCGATGCGCTTGCCCTTCAGGTCGGCCGCGCCTTTCAGCGCGGCGTCGGGTTGCACGAGCACGGCCGTGCCGTACGGATCGGAACGGTTCGCGCCGATCACCTTGATGCGGGCGCCCGATGCGAGCGCGAAGATCACCGGCGCGTCGCCGATCGGCCCGCAGTCGACCGCGGCTGCGTTCAGCGCTTCCGCGAGCGGCGCGGCGGCCGGAAATTCGGTCCACGCGATGTCGTACGCGAGGCCGTTCAGTTCGCCGGCCGCTTCGAGCAGCGCGCGCAGCCCGCCTTTCTGGTCGCCGGCGCGCAGCAGCGGCCGTGTACCGGATTGCGCGCACAGCGCAGTCGGGGCGGCGGCGATCGTGGCAAGGGCGCTCGCCTGCGCGAGGAAGTGGCGTCGGGTCGGATTCATCGTGAAGTTCGGTTGAAGGAAGGATTCGTGGGTTCAATGCGGGAGCCCGGCCTGTACGTCGCGCACGGGTTCGTTGTCGACACGCAGCAGCAGCGCGGTCAGGGCGTCGCCGCTGGTGGCGCGCGCGGCCGGCCGGGCCACCGCATCCGAGCGGCACAGCAGGTCGGCGTCCGACCAGCCGGCGCTGCCCGGCAACGCCCGCGCCCGCAGCCACCCGCGTCGATCGGCGAGCAGTTGCGTGCCGGCGAGTGCCTCGGGTGCGACGCCGGCAATCGTCGCGAACGCGCGCCACGCATCGGCGGTCGTCGCGACGCAGTTCGCGCGCGAGCCGGTCGACGGCGGCACCAACCCCCCGTTTTCGGTGACGAGCAAGGTCTGCCAGCGCGCGTCTTCCGGCGGTGGCGTGGCGCCCGGCTCGAGCGCGACGACGCGCACGCGCTGGCCTTCGCGCCAGCGCTCGAGCGCTTGAGGCGCGGCGCCGCCGCACCGCACGTCGAGGGCCGGCAGCGGGACCGGCACCAGCCACGCGCCTTCCGCCTGCGCGCCGCTGCCGGCGGCCAGCGCTTTCAGGTAGTCGAGCACGGCCCAGGTGTCCTGCGGGCCGAGTGTCGCCGCGAAGCCGGGCATCGTCGACGCGCCGTGCTCGTCCTGCGTGCCGTGGCGCACGCGCCAGAACAGTTCGCCGTCGAGGCGACGCGCGAGCAGCGCGCCGGCGAAGGTCGGCGGCCAGTGCGCGAGCGTGGCGGCGAGCGGCCCTTCACCGCGTCCGTCCGCGCCGTGGCAGGCCGCGCAATGTTGCGTATACAGGTGCGCGCCGCGCATCACGTTCGCTACGGAAAACGGCGCGGGATCGCGCTGGAAGCTCGTCGGCACGGCCGGCGCGAGCCACAGCGAAGCGGGCGGCCACGGCGCGAACCACGCGACGGCCAGTGCGGCGATGGCCGATGCGATACGCCACTTGCGCGAAGCGAGCGCGGTGCACGCGAGCACGACGGCCAGCGCCGTCACGCCGCAGGCGAGCGCGAGCTGCCGCGTGAGCCCCGCGTCGATGCGCAGCGTTTCGAGCGCGATGCGATGCGCCCACGGCCACGCGGCCTGGCCATCGGCGTCGCCGGTCAGGCCGATCGCGTGGAGCCCATGCGCCAGCGCGATTTGCGCGCGATACAGCAGTTGCAGGAACGCGATGGCCCAGTCGGCGAACGGCGGCGCATTCATCGCGCGCGTCTCCGCCGGACGGCAATCAAACGTCGAACGGCATCCGGCATCTACCAGCTCGCATCGAGCCCGAGATGCCGCAGCGCGTCGTGGCGCAAGGCGGCGAGGCGCGGGTCGCCGCGATGGCGCGGGTAGGGCAGGTCGACGCGCAGTTCGGCGACGATCCGGGCCGGCCGCGGCCCGAACACGATCACGCGCTGCGCGAGGAACAGCGCTTCTTCCACGTCGTGCGTGACGAGCAGCGCGGAGAACCCGTCGCGCTGCCACAGCGCGGTCAGCTCGGCCTGCATCGTGAGCCGCGTCAGCGAATCGAGCTTGCCGAGCGGCTCGTCGAGGATCAGCAGGCGCGGATCGTTGACGAGCGCGCGGGCGAGTGCGACGCGCTGCGCCATCCCGCCGGACAACTGATGCGGAAACACGTTCGCGAACTCCTGCAGCCCGACGCGCGCGAGCGCATCGTCGACGCGATGCTGCGCGGTGCGCGCCACCCCGCGCGCTTCGAGGCCGAGCGCGACGTTCGCGCGCACGCGCCGCCACGGGTACAGCGTCGGGTCCTGGAACACGACGATGCGCGACGGATCGGGGCGCTCGATCGGCACGCCGTCCTGCGCGATGGTGCCTTGCCGCGCGGCGTCGAGCCCCGCGACGAGGCGCAGCAGCGTCGATTTCCCGCAGCCGCTCGGGCCGAGCAGTGCGACGAATTCGCCGGCCGCGACCGACAGCGACACGTCGTCGAGCACCGGCAGCGCGCCGCCGGGGCCGTCGAACGCGTGGCTGACGCGGCGGATGTCGATGCGCGCGCCGCGCGGCGGCGTGACGGCGGGCGCCGCGGCAATGGCCGCGGACGGTTCGAGTACGGCGGCGCTTACCATTTGACGGTTCCTTTCTGCCACGCGAGCACACGGTCGCGCAGCGCGAACAGCAGCGCGATCAGCCCGGAAAACAGCAGCGCCATCACGATCAGCGCCGCATACATGTTCACGTACGACGCCCAGCCCTGCGCCCAGCTCAAATACCAGCCGAGCCCCGACTTGACGCCCATCATCTCGGCGACGACCAGCACCGTGAACGATGCGCTGAGCCCCATGAAAATGCCGACGAACACGTGTGGGAGCGCGGCCGGAATCGCGACGCGCAGCACGAGGAAGCGCGCGTTCGCGCCGAGCGTGCGCGCGACGTCGTAGTACTGCTTGTTCACGCTCGCGACGCCCGACCACGTCAGGACGGCAACCGGGAAGCCCGTCGCCAGCGCGATCAGGAACGCGGCGGCCGAATAGCTCGACGGGAAGAAGTAGAACGTGAGCGGCAGCAGCGCGGTGGCCGGCACCGGCCCGAGCACGCGCAGCACCGGATGCACCCAGTAGCCGATCCGGCGCGACCAGCCGATCGACACGCCCACCGCGAAGCCGACCGTGACGCCGTACGCGAAGCCGAGCGCGAGCAGCTTCAGCGTGTTGGCGGCGCTGCCGGCGAGGCGCGGCCAGTCGTCGACGTAGACTTCGATCAGCGCCTGCGGCGGCGCGAAGAACGGCGTCGGCAGCCAGCCGGTTTTCGCGGTGACGATTTCCCACGCGGCGAGCACGAGCGGCAGCGCGACGAGCCACGGGCCGGCCGGACGCACGCGTGCGAGCCGCGTGCGGGTCGCCGCAACGAGATGGCCGAGCGTCGCGGCGACGAGCAGCAGCGCGGCGATCGTCCACGCGGCCGTGCCGAACGTGTCGGTGTACGCCCAGTCGCTGAAGCCGACGATCCGGTTCGGCCACAGTTGCGTGAGCGCGCCGAGCGCGGCCCACGCGACTGCGGCGGCGACCCCGATCGGCCAGATACGCTCGCGCCGCGCTTGCGCGGCCAGCGTGGCGTCGCACGTCGTGCAGGCCGGGCGAGCGGAAGCTGTAGCGTTGGCGGCGGCGCCGGCCGGAGCCGATGCGGTGCGTGCGGCGGAAGCGTGTTCGATCGTCGACATCGCGTTACCCCAGTACGTTCGCATAGACCTGCTGCGCGAAGCGCTGCGGGTCCGTGCTCTTCTTCAGTACGCTGATGCGGCGGAAATCGTCCGCATAGAACGCGATTTCCTGCTGCAGGTCGACGTTGGTCGGGTGATGCGTGTAGGTGAGCGTCGCGTACAGCCTGCGCAGATCCTCGGGGCTGATCTTCGGCGAATACTTCGCGAACACCTTCGCGGCTTCGTTCGGGTTGTCGTGCGTGTACTCGGTGGCCTGCACGATCGAGCGCGCGAGCGCGGCGGCCGACGGCCGGTCGTTGCGCACGAGGTCGCCGCGCGCGCCGATCACGCAGCACACCTTGCGCGCGTATTCGCCGGACAGGTTGGTCGCGAGTTCGGTATACGCGCCGTTGCTGCGCTTTTCGAGCAGATAGAGGTTCGGGTCGCCGTCGGCGATCGCGTGGATTTCGCCCTTGTCGACCGCGACGCCGAGCAGGTCGGCCGGATACTGTCGCCACGTGATGTCGCGCTCCGGATCGATGCCGTTCTTCGCGAGCAGGATCGAGAAGAAGTGCTTGCCGGGCGCGGCCAGATCGCTGACGCCGACCGTCTTGCCCTTCAGCGCCTGCAGCGTCGTGACGCCGGCTGCCTTCGCGCCAAGCAGGCGCACGCAGCCGCCGTGCGAGCTGCCGATGATCTTCACGTCGAAGCCGGCTTCGAGCGGCTTGAGCCAGCGGTGGATCATCCCGACCGCCGCGTCGGCCTTGCCGGTCGCGATCGATTCGAGCAACTGGTCGGTCGAGCCGCTGTAGTTGATCAGCTCGACCTTCAGCCCGTTCTTCTCGAAGAAGCCGCGCTCCTGCGCGACGACGATCGGCGTCAGGCAGAACGCGTTCTGGTTCCACGCGAACGTCAGCTTCTTCAGCGGCGGCGCGGACCAGGCCTTGCGGCCGAGCGTGATCGCCGGTACGGCGAGCGCGGCGGCGCCGGCCGCGCGCAGCAGCCGGCGGCGTTGGTCGTCGTGCGCGTCGGCGGGCGCGGGTGCGGTGGTGTGGGTCATTGTGTGGTCTCCGGGGTAGCGCAAGGGCGGCTCAGTCGAGCAGGTCGGGTTCGTCGGCGACGACGCGCGCGAACAGGCTGTCGAACGCATGCAGCGCGCCGTCGGGGCCGCCGATCTGGCCGTGCGTATGGCGCGCGGTCGCGTGATCGATCGGCTGCGGCGTGCCGGCCGCTTCGGCCAGCAACTGCGTGTGCGCGGCGTTGTCGAGCGCGATGTACCACCACGCGGCGGCCTCGACCGTCGGGCCGGCCGTCAGGATGCCGTGGTTCTTCAGGATCACGCCCTTGTGCGTGGTGCCGTCCGGCTTCGCGAGCGCCTCGGCGATCCGCGCGCCTTCGCTGGTGTCGACGACCATCCCCGTGAAATCGTCGAACAGCGCGTGATCCTCGTAGAACACGCACGCGTCCTGCGTGAGCGGATCGAGCGGGCGACCGAGCGTCGACCAGGCCTTGCCGTAGGTCGAATGCGTGTGCGCGGCGGCGACCACGTGCGGATGGGCTTCGTGGATCGCCGCATGGATCGCGAACGCGGCCTTGTTCAGCGGCCGCTGGCCGATCGCGGTTTCGCCGCGTGCGTTGACGAGCAGCAGGTCGGACACCTTGATCTGCGAGAAATGCACGCCGAGCGGGTTCACCCAGAAATGGTCGGGCAGCTCCGGATCGCGCGCGGTGATGTGGCCGGCGAGGCCCGACGCGAAGCCGAAGCGCGCGAACAGCCGGAACGCGGCTGCGAGCCGCTCCTGCCGGTGGCGGCGCTCGGCGGCCACGTCGATGCGCGGCGCGGGCGGATCGAACCAGAAGTGCTGGCGCGGGGTGTCGGCGAGCACGAGGCCCGATGCGGTACGGTTGGGGGGCGAAAGGACGGCGGACATGATCGCGTAGGGCTCCGTTGGGCTCAGGCGGCGCGGCGTGCCGCGTCGCGTTCGGCGACGGCGTTGCGCACGCGCGGAATCAGTTCGCGGCCGTAGTCGATCGCGTCTTCCAACGGGTCGAAACCGCGGATCAGGAAGGTCGTCACGCCGAGGTCGTAGTAGTCGAGCAGCGCGTCGGCGACCTGTTCGGGCGTGCCGACGAGCGCCGTCGAATTCGAGCGCGCGCCGGTGAGCTTCGCGATCTCGGTCCACAGTCGCTTGTCGACGCGCGAGCCGCGCTCGGCCGCGGCGAGCAGGCGGCGCGCGCCTTCGCTCTGCTGCGGGCCGCCGGCGCCGAGTCCCGCCGCTTCGCGCAACCGGCGCGTTTCGTCGAGGATGCGGTGCGCGCGCGCCCACGCTTCGTCCTCGGTCGCCGCGAGGATCGGGCGGAACGACACGGAGAAGCGCACCTGGCGGCCGTGCTTCGCGGCTTCGGCGCGTACGCGGGTCGTCAGGTCGCGCACCTGGTCGAGCGATTCGCCCCACAGCGCATAGACGTCCGCGTGCTTGCCGGCCACCGCGAGCGCGGCTTCCGACGCGCCGCCGAAGTAGATCGGCACATGCGGCTGCTGGAACGGCTTCACTTCCGAAAAGCCCTGCTTGAACCGGTAGTGCGCGCCGTCGTGATCGAACGGCTGCGTTTCCGTCCAGATCCGCCGCAGGATGCCGAGGTATTCGTCGGTGCGCGCATAGCGTGCGTCGTGATCGAGGAAATCGCCGTCGCGCTGCTGTTCGCTGTCCGAGCCGCCGGAGATGAAGTGCACGGCGAGCCGGCCGCGGCTGAACTGGTCGAGCGTCGCGATCTGCCGCGCGGCGAGCGTCGGCGCGGTGAATCCCGGGCGATGCGCGAGCATGAAGTGGATGCGCTCGGTCGCGGCCGCTGCAAACGCGATCGTCAGCGTCGCCGACGGGCCGGTCGAGTGATGCGGCACGAGGATCCGGTCGAAGCCGGCCGTTTCGTGGGCGCGGGCAAAGTCGCGCACATAGTCGGGATCGACCACGGGGCCGGACGCCGGGTGGATTTCCGACTGCTTCTGGCTCTGGATCATGCCGATGAATTCGACGCTCATCTGGGTCTCCGGTGCAGGGACGTCCCGGCGCACGGCCGGGCAGGAATGGAGCGCAGGTTAACGCCGGGATCATGCGGAATGGAAATAATCAATCCCGATTTGAATATCAGATTTGCATGGTTTGGGGCCGCATGCGTTGCGCATACGCTATGGGCTCGCGAATGATCGGGCGCGCGTTGGCGCCGTTCTCGTCGCCGTGTCCGAACTACCCAGGGAATCCGTTTCGATGTCCGCCAGCCTTGCCGCTTCCTCGCCGCCACCGCAACCTGCGCTGCGCCTTCTGCCTGCCGATGCCGCCGGCACCGCCGACGTTGCGGACGCAGACGCCGACGGGACGAACGACGCGCGCCTCGCCGCGCGGCTCGAACACCTCGCCCCCGAACTCGCCGCCGATGCGGCCCGCAACGACGTCGACGGCCGTTTTCCGCACGAGAACTTCGCGCGGCTGCATCGTGCCGGGCTGATCGCGCAGGTCGTGCCGCGCGAGCACGGCGGCGCCGGGGCGACGCTGGTGCAGGCGAGCCGGATCGTCGCCGCCGTCGCGCGGGCCGATCCCGCCACCGCGCTGGTGCTGACGATGACGTACCTGCAGCATCGCGCGCTCGGCCGCGCCGACAACCGCTGGCCGGCGCAGGTGCGGCGCGCGGTGTTCGACAGCGCGGTCGCGCACGGTGCGCTGATCAATGCGCTGCGCGTGGAGCCGGCGCTCGGTTCGCCGTCGCGCGGCGGGCTGCCGGCGACCATCGCGCGCCGCGATGGCGACGGCTGGCGGCTCTCGGGCCACAAGCTGTACAGCACCGGCATTCCGGCGCTGCGCTGGCTGGCCGTGTGGGCGCGCACCGACGAGCCGACGCCGCGCGTCGGCGTGTTTCTCGTGCCGCGCGACCCTGACACCGACGGCGATCGCATCCGCGTGATCGAAAGCTGGAATCACCTCGGCCTGCGCGCGTCGGGCAGCCATGAAGTCGTGTTCGACGACGTGCCGCTGCCGGCCGATCATGCGGTCGACGTGCGTGCGCCGGA
This sequence comes from Burkholderia sp. IO2, assembly GCF_029522185.1. Classification (NCBI taxonomy): domain Bacteria; kingdom Pseudomonadati; phylum Pseudomonadota; class Betaproteobacteria; order Burkholderiales; family Burkholderiaceae; genus Burkholderia; species Burkholderia sp. IO2. The sequence goes on from NZ_JAKWFH010000001.1 coordinate 253,373, forward strand.
CGCATGGGTCGTGTCGGCTGCCACGCACGCGGATGCCGACGCGCAGGCCGATCAGCAGGCGTGGATGGTCGCGTTGCTCGGCAGCCTGTACGACGCGGTGGCGCGCGCATCGCGCGACTGGCTGGTCGAGTTCGCGACGACGCGTGCGCCGAGCGGGCTCGGCGCACCGCTCGCGACGCTGCCGCGCGTGCAGGAAGCGGTCGGCGAAATCGAGGGCTGGCTGCACGCGAATCGCGTGCTGCTCGACGATCACATCGCGCGCACCGACGCCGGCAATGCGCCGTCGGTGACGACCAGCGGCCTCGTCAAGCGGACCGTGACCGAGCAGGCGATCCGCACGGTCGAGCAGGCGCTGAAGCTGTCGGGCAATCACGGGTTGAGCCGCACCAATCCGCTGGAGCGCCACTATCGCGACGTGCTGTGCAGCCGCGTGCATACGCCGCAGGACGATGCGATCGCGGTGGCGGCGGGGCGGGCGGCGCTCGATGCGGCGACGCCCGGAGCAACGAACGCGGCGGCGGGCGGAACGTCACGCGACGGGATCGAACGCGACCGACGCGATGCGTGAACGGGGTCGGGTGGCCCCGCAGGTCATTGGGGCGGCGCGTTGCCGACGCCGCCCGGTGTGGTCACGCAGCCTGGTCGTGCGTCTGCTCGGCGACCGCGAACGCGGTCCGCGCATGCGCGGCGACGACCGCGAGCGGCGCGTCGAAGCGGGCCGCATCGTGCCGGCGCAGCAGCCACAGGTCGATCTGCGGCTTGAAATCGGCGAGCGGCACGATGTCGAGCGCATCGCGCAGCGGGCTGCCTTCGACGAGCGGCAACGGCATCAGCCCGAGGCCGAAGCCGTTCGCGACGCTCTGCAGTTGCAGGTCGCGGCCGTACGCATCGAGCGTGACCGGCATCGGCAGGCCCTGCGCGTCGAGCGCGCGCCGCAGGCCCGCACGAAAGCCGCAGCCGTCCGGATTGAGCACCCAGCCGCGCGCGTGGCAATCGGCGAGCCGGTAGCTGCGGCGCGGCCAGTCGCCCTTGCGGCCGACCGCGACGAGCCGTGTGGCCAGCAACCGAACGCCTTCGACCTGCGCCGGCAGCACCATCTCGCGCGCGAGGAAGACCAGCGCCGCCTCGAGTTCGCGGCGGGCGATGCGTTCGACGAGCTGGCCGCCCCATGCGGTCGTGACCTGCGTCGCGAGCGCGGGCCACTGCGCGCCGAGATCCGCGATGAGCGCCGGCAGCATCAGCTCGCCGAGCCCTTGCGTGAGCCCGATGCGGAATTCGCCAGCGGGCGGTTGCCCGCCGGCCGTCAGTTCGCGCAGCGCATCGACCTCGCGCAGGATCGCGCGACACTGGTCGAATACCTGCCGGCCGATGTCGGTCGGGCGTGGCGGTTTCGTGTTGCGGTCGAGCAGCGTCACGCCGAGCGCTTCCTCGAGATTCTGGACGCGCCGCGTGATCGCGGGCTGCGTCATCCCGAGCTCGGCTGCGGCCTGGCTCAGGGTCTGGCAGCGGACGACCGCTGCAAAAGCGTCGATATCGCTAATTTTCATGTTTGTTCTGCATGGTCTTTCGGGTGCATCATGACGATCCATCATATTCGGCATCATATTCGAGGAGACAGCCGATGAGTACGCTTTCGTTGCAACAGACGCCGCTGCGTCCGTTCGTCGAGGGTCTGGATGCGCTGCTCGCGTCCGGCGCGAACGAGGCGCGCATTCTCGACGAGGGCGGCGCGCTGCTCGCCGCGCTCGTCGAACACGACGACTGGTTGCCCGACGCGTTCGCGCAGCCCGATCCCGAGCGTTACCGGCAGTACCTGTTGCATCTCGACCCGGACGAGCGCTTCTCGGTCGTCAGCTTCGTGTGGGGACCCGGCCAGGCGACGCCGATCCACGACCACACGGTGTGGGGGCTGATCGGGATGCTGCGTGGCGGCGAGTTCTCGCAGCCGTACCGGTTCGACGCGGCCGGCAAGCCGGTGCCCGCGGGCGACGCCGTGCGGCTGCAGCCGGGCGAGGTCGAGGCCGTGTCGCCGCGCATCGGCGACGTGCATCGCGTGACCAACGCGTTCGCCGACCAGGTATCGATCAGCATCCACGTGTACGGCGCGAACATCGGCAAGGTCGAGCGCGCGGTGTACCTGGACGACGGGACCGTGAAGCCGTTCGTGTCGGGCTATTCGAATGCCTGACGTACAGCCCGCTGGCGTGGCCCGTTGCGGGTGCGCGCCGGCAGGGCGAAGATCGAGCCGTTCCGCTTCATTCACCGACTTCAACGTATTCAACATAGAGACATCGTGACGCAATCCGCCGATTCCATTTCCCGCTTTCCCGTCGCGTCGTACCAGGACGTACGCGCGCGCCTGCTGGCCCGTGACGAGATCGCGCTGATCGACGTACGCGAGGAAGATCCGTACGCGCAGGGCCATCCGTTGTGGGCCGCCAACTTTCCGTTGTCGAAGCTCGAACTCGACGCGTGGACCCGGATTCCGCGCCGCGACACGCCGATCGTCGTGTTCGGCGAAGCGGGCGGTGAGGATCTCGCACCGCGCGCGGCCGCCACGCTCGCGCGGCTCGGCTACACCGACGTGCGGCTGCTCGACGGCGGCCTCGCGGGCTGGGTCGCGGCGGGCGGCGAACTGTTCATCGACGTGAACGTGCCGAGCAAGTCGTTCGGCGAATGGGTCGAGGCCGAGCGCCATACGCCGTCGCTGTCCGCGCAGGAGGTGCAGGCGCTGATCGACGCGAAAGCCGATGTGGTGATCGTCGATGCGCGGCGCTTCGACGAATACCAGACGATGAACATCCCGACGTCGACCAGCGTGCCGGGCGCGGAACTCGTGCTGCGCGTGCGGGCGCTCGCGCCGAATCCGCACACGCAGGTGATCGTCAACTGCGCGGGCCGCACGCGCAGCATCATCGGCACGCAGTCGCTCGTCAACGCGGGGCTGCCGAATCCGGTCGCCGCGCTGCGCAACGGCACGATCGGCTGGACGCTGGCCGGCCAGACGCTCGAGCGCGGCGCGGCGCGCCGCTTTCCGGACGAGATCGACGCGGCGCAGCGCGCCGATGCGCGTCGGGCCGCCCGCGCGGTGGCCGAGCGCGCCGGCGTGCCGCGTATCGCGCTGGCCGACGTCGCCGCGCTCGACGAACCGGGCCGCACGCTGTATCGCTTCGACGTGCGTACGCCGGAGGAATACGAAGCCGGCCATCTGCCGGGCTTCCTGAGCACGCCGGGCGGCCAGCTCGTGCAGGAGACCGACCATCACGCGGCCGTGCGCGGCGCGCGGATCGTGCTGGCCGACGACGACGGCGTGCGCGCGGACATGACCGCGTCGTGGCTCGCGCAGATGGGCTGGGACGTGTGCGTCGTCGAGCCGGCCGGCACCGCGGCATTCGCCGAGCGCGGCCAGCCGCCGCGCGACGTGCCGGCAACGCCGCCCGCGACCGACGTGTCGCCCGCGACGCTCGCCGGCTGGCTGAAGGAGGCCGCGCCGGGCGAGCTCGCGATCGTCGACGTGACGGCCAGCGCGAACTACGTGAAGCGTCATATTCCGGGCGCGTGGTTCGCGGTGCGCGCCCAGCTGCGCGACGCGCTGGCGGCGATTCCGCCCGCGAAGCGCTACGTGTTCACGTGCGGATCGAGCCTGCTGGCACGGTTCGCGGCGGACGATGCGCGCGCGCTGCTGCCGGAGTCGGCCGACATCCGCGTGCTGACCGGCGGCACGGCCGCGTGGATCGACGCCGGGCTGCCGCTGGAGAGCGGCGAGACCCGTCTCGCGTCGCCGCGCGTCGACCGCTACCGGCGCCCGTACGAAGGCACCGACAACGCGGCTGCCGCGATGCAGGCGTATCTCGACTGGGAATACGGACTCGTCGACCAGTTGAAGCGGGACGGCACGCACCACTTCAACGTGATCTGACCGACGCGAGGCGACCGGCTGCGGCGCGTCGCGCGCCGCGCCCGGTCACGATGCGGATCGGCGCGTGAACGTATCGACGGCCGTGCGGCCGACGGCCGGATCGTCGGTGAAGAAGCCGTCGATGCCGGCGCGCAGGTACGCCTGGATCTCGCGCACCGAGCCGGCCGTGTTGCGCGTGGACGGCGTGCCGCCGTCCTTCAGCGACGCGGGCAGGAAGTTGTTCTCCGGACGGAACGTGTACGGATGTACGACGAGGCCGGCCTCGTGCGCATAGCGCACGTACGGCGTCGGCTGCTGCAGCGTGCCGTCTGCGGCGACCGCGATGATCGACGTCTTGTACGGCCCGACGCCGTTCGCGTAGGTCGCGATCTCGCGCATGCCGTCGCGCGTCGACAGGTCGCCGTAGGTGCGCGTGTCGTTCGCCTTCACGAAGTCGTACGGGCGCTGCTGCGCTTCGTCCATCAGCTGCACGAGCTTCCAGTTCGGCTGGCTCGACTTGATCCGGTTGCGGATCGCCTTCAGGTTCGCGACTTCGAACGACTGGATGTAGACGGTCGCCGTGCGCGACGTGTACGCATCCTTCAGCAGCGCGTCGACGAGGCGGTCCTCGAGCGGCAGGCCGATCGACTGGAAGTAGGTCGGATGCTTGGTTTCCGGATACAGGTGGATCGTGCGGCCGGTCTGCGCGGACATCTGCTTCGCGAGCGCGACGATCTCGTCGAACGTCGGAATCTCGAACTGGTCGTTGTACGCGGTGTTGGCGGGGCGCACCTGCGGAATCCGCTCGCGCGCCCGCAGCGTCTTCAGCTCGGCGAGCGTGAAATCCTCGGTGAACCAGCCGGTCAACTGCGCGCCGTCGATCGTCTTGGTCGCCTTGCGGCTCGCGTACTGCGGCAGCGTCGAGACGTTCGTCGTGCCCGAGATCTCGTTCTCGTGGCGCGCGACCAGCACACCGTCGCGGGTCGACACGAGGTCGGGCTCGATCACGTCCGCGCCGTCCTCGATCGCCTTGCGGTACGACGCCAGCGTGTGTTCGGGGCGCAGCGCGCTCGCGCCGCGATGGCCGACCACCTGGACCTTCGCGGAAATCGGCTGCGTGGGATCGCGCGTCAGGTCGTCGTCGCCGCCGCACGCGGCGAGCAGGAACGTGGCGGCGCAGGCGAACGGGACGTAGCGCAGGGAGGTCGGGCGCTTGAGGAGCATGTCGATGAACCTTCGAAACGGAGTCGGAAAAGAGGGCGCTCGCGCCGGTGGCCGGGCAGGGCGCCGGGCTACGCGGAATCGAACGGTGCGCGATCGTCGCACCGAATAATTACATATGTATTACTTCGACCTTTCCGTTCGTTTTTCGGCGGCGAGGCACGCGCCAGGCGGTTGATCCGGGGCTTGCCCGCCCCGCATTCCGGCCGCCTCGGGCTGCCCGCGCGCCGGATGCACTAAACTTGCGGGAATTTTGCATCGCCGCCGCGGGGCCGACGCCCGCCTGGCGCGACGATGCGGCGACTCGCGGGCCGGCGCGGGCGCCCGGCGCCCGTGTGCGTCCGGGCCCGCGCCGGCCGATTTTTTCCGACCCATGACGACCCATACCGATCCCGCCTATCTGCTCGGCGAGCTGCTGAAGAACGTTTCCCGCTCCTTCTACCTGACGCTGCGCGTGCTGCCCGACGGCATGCGCGACCCGGTCGGCCTCGCGTATCTGCTCGCGCGCGCAGCCGACACGATCGCCGACACGGCGCTCGTCGCGCCCGACCGCCGCGCGGCGCTGCTGACCGACCTGCGCGACGACATCGAGCGGCTCGGCGACGGCGTGGCGCTGTCGCGTTCGCTCGAGGACGTGACGCGGTTGCAGACCGATTCGCACGAGCACGTGCTGCTCGGCTCGATGGAGCCGATGCTCGCGCTGCTGCGCGCGCAACCGGAGGCCGATCGCGCGTCGATCCGCAAGGTCGTCGCGACGCTCACCGCGGGGATGGAATTCGACCTGCGCACGTTTCCGGACGAGCAGTCGGGGCAGGTCGCGTCGCTGCCGACCCGCGACGTGCTCGACCGCTACACGTATCTCGTCGCGGGCTGCGTCGGCGAGTTCTGGACCGACATGACGGGTGCGCACACGCGCGCCGCGCGCGGCTGGGATCTGCCGGACATGCGCGAGAAGGGCATCCGTTTCGGCAAGGCGCTGCAGATGACCAACATCCTGCGCGACTGCGCGAAGGACTTGCGCATCGGTCGCTGCTACCTGCCCGACGACGTGCTGCGCGCACACGGGCTCGTCGTGGCCGACCTGATGCAGCCAGAAGCATCGGAACGTGCGCGCGGCGTGCTGGTCGACCTGCTGCGCGTCGCACTCGACCAGTATCGTGACGCCTGCCTGTATACGCTCGCGATCCCGCGCCGCTTCGTGCGGCTGCGGCTCGCGTGCCTGTGGCCGATCATGATCGGCCTCGAAACGCTCGAACTGCTGGCCGGCCACGATGCGTGGCTCGACCCGGCGAAGCCGGCCAAGGTGCCGAGAAAGCGCGTCTACCGGATCATGGCGGCGTCGCTTGCGCTGGTCGGTTCGAACACGGCGATCCGCGCGCGTCTGACCGCGCTCGCCGACGCGGTGTCCGCGCGGCTCGCGCGCCCCGCAGCGCAGCACTGAAGCGCGCCGGCGCGACAGGCGCCGGCATCGCTTCCGGCCCGCGTTCGCCGGGCCGTTCCCGTCTAGTCTCCGGCACGCCGACTAAAACGTTTTCATGATTTCGTGTCTCGAAATGTGGGTGTCACGAACGTCAGCGATCCTGCGCGGCGGCGTGAATCGCGGCGTCAGCTTCGATCGCGCATTTGTAAGATGATTTTTTGCCGAAGGCGTCTGACGACATTGGACGGCCGCGTTGCACCCGTAAAAATGTAAAGCTAGGGTTTTCACCGGGAAATGCCGGAAAGGCCCGCCGCACAAGCATTTCGAGGTGTTATGTAACCGTTTGGTGAACCCGCGCGTTGCGTCGATCATACGATGACCGACTGCTCGTATTGGGAAACAATTGGTAATCCGTCAGAATCGCGTCGGCATGTACTCGCACATGTGTCAGTCATAAAACCACACCAGAAAAGAAATCATTCTTTGAGGACGGAGAATCAATGAAAAAGCGCGTCGCTTTCGCCATGACGGCAGTGGGCCTTGCAGCCGCTACCGCCGCCCACGCCCAGAGCAGCGTGACCCTGTACGGTATCGTCGACAACGGTCTGGCATACCAGAACAACGCAGCCCCGACGACGGGCGCGACGACCGGCGGTCACTCGAAGGTGTCGATGTCCAGCGGCGTATGGGCAGGCAGCCGCTTCGGCCTGAAGGGCAGCGAAGATCTCGGTGGCGGCACGAAGGCGATCTTCCAGTTGGAGGCGGGCGTGAACTCCGCGACCGGTGCATCGCAATGGACGGGCGGTATCTTCACCCGCCAGGCATGGGTCGGTATGACGAACCAGGCGTACGGTACGCTGACGGCCGGCCGTCAGTACACGGCGTACTACACGCTGCTGTCGCCGTATAGCCCGACGACGTGGCTGACGGGCGCATACGGCGCGCACCCGGGCGATATCGATTCGCTGGATACCAGCTACCGCGCGAACAACTCGCTCGTCTACATGTCGCCGAAGTTCTACGGCTTCACGGTCGGCGGTTCGTACTCGTTCGGCGGCGTGCCGGGCAGCGTGAATCGCGGCTCGACGTGGAGCGCGGCGGTCCAGTACCTGAATGGCCCGGCAGGCATCGCGGTCGGCTACCAGAAGGTCAACAACTCGACGCTCGGCGGCGGCGCGTGGGGCGACAACTCGACGGTCACGAGCGGCGGCCAGCCGGCGGTGTCCGCGATCAACAACGGTTATCAGACGGCGCAGTCGCAGCAGCGCATCGGCGTGACGGCCGGCTACCAGTTCACGCCGGCGTGGGACGTGTCGGCGTCGTACACGAACGTCAAGTACACGCCGGGCATCGGCTCGGTGTTCCACAACAGTGCGATCTTCAACACGGCTGGCGCCGTGCTGCACTGGAAGGCAGCGGCTCAGTGGGACTTCGCAGTGGGCTACTCGTACACGGCGGCGACGCAGTCGAACGGCATCACGAGCGCGGCCAAGTACCATCAGGTCACGCTGTCGCAGTACTACAGCCTGTCGAAGCGCACGGGCCTGTACGCACTCGAGGCTTACCAGCACGCGTCCGGCAATACGCTGAGCAAGGCTGGCACCATCCAGGCAGCGACGACGCAAATCGGCGACGGCGTGGCGGCAGGTTCGAAGCAGAACCAGATCGCTGTCGGCGTCGGCATGATCCACCGCTTCTGATGTCGCGCGGCGCGCAAGCGCCGCTCACGGCATGCGGTATGAAAAAACCGGCCTTCGGGCCGGTTTTTCCGTTTACGTCGCGAGCCGATGCACGATGCGTCGTGTCGGATCACTGATCGATCGGCGACTTCAGCGGCTGATGCTCGCCCGTCAGCCCGAACACGACGAGCTGCGCGGGTTCGGTCGCGCTCGCGTTGCGCGACACCTGATGGCGCGAGCCGGGCGGCTCGTACCAGCCTTCGCCGGCGCGATAGCGGCGCAGCGGGCCGCCGTTCACCTGCGACAGCACTTCGCCTTTCGACACGACGGCGAACACCGAGCCGAGATGCTTGTGCGCGTCGGAGGCCTGGCCGGGCGCATAGTCGACGGTCGCGACGACGACGCGCTTGGCCGGCGCTTCGGGCACGGCCTGCTGCATGATCGCGTGCACGCTGTCGCCGGCGTCGTGCGCGTGGGCGCCGGCCGGCAGTGCCGCAGCGAGCGCGAGCCCGGCGTACAGCGCGACGCGAGGGTGCGGAGAGCGGATCATCGTCGGCTCCTCACTCGGGCATCTTGCGGAACGCGATCGCGAAGCGGTTCCACGAGTTGATCGTCGCGATCAGCATCGACAGGTCGAACAGTTCCTCGTCGGTGAAATGCGGCTTCACGGCTTCCCAGACGGCGTCGGGCACATGATTGCTGGCCACCAGCGTCAGCGCCTCGGTCCATTCCAGCGCCGCGCGTTCGCGCTCGGTGAAGAACGGCGTTTCGCGCCACGTGCCGACGGTCGCGAGACGGCGATCGGTTTCGCCGCCCTTGCGCGCGTCGGTCGTGTGCATGTCGACGCAGAACGCGCAGCCGTTGATCTGCGACGCGCGCAGGCGGACGAGTTCGGCGAGCGGCTTCTCGATCGAGCTTTTCGCGAGGAATTCCTCGGCATTGCGCATCACCTTGATGGCATTCGGGCTGGCGGCATAGAAGTTCAGGCGCGGTTGCATGGCAGGTCCTTTTCGGTCGGGTTGCGCCAGGGTGGCGCGACAGGACCTACTTTAGGTCGTGCACTGGCCTGCTTGAATAGCCAATTCCATCGAAATTCAGGTGACCAGTGGCGACCCGCCCGCGATGCCGGCATCCAGCAGCGCGGCCAGCTTCGCGAGCGCCGTGTCGATGCGCAGCGCGTCGATCCCGCCATAGCCGAACAGCAGCCCGGGGCGCACCGGCACGCCCACGTGGAACGCCGAGATCCCGTACAGGCCGACGTCCTGCGCTCGCGCCGCGCGGACCAGCGCCGCTTCGTCGAGCCCCGGCTTCAGGTGCGCGGCGAGATGGATGCCGGCGGTCGGCACGATCGCGTCGAACCACGGCGCGAGCGCGCCGCGCAAGTGTGCGATCAGCATCTTGCGGCGCGCGTCGTAGTGCTTCTGCACGCGTTTCAGGTGCCGCGCGAAATCGCCTTCGTGCATGAAGCGGGCGAGCGCCGCCTGCGTGAGCGTGCAGGTGTGCCAGTCGACGATCTGCTTCGCCTTGGCCAGCGCGCCGCGCAGCGCGCGCGGCGGAATCGCGTAGCCGATCCGCAGCTCGGGAAAGATCGTCTTCGAGAAGGTGCCGACGTACGCGACGAGGCCCGTGCGGTCGAGGCTCTTCAGCGATTCGACCGGCCGGCCTTCGAAGCGGAATTCGCCGTCGTAGTCGTCCTCGATGATCACCGCGCGGCGGCGCTGCGCCCATTCGAGCAGCGCGACGCGGCGCTCGAGCGTCATCGGCATGCCGAGCGGGAACTGGTGCGACGGCGTCACGTAGACGAGCCGCGCGTCGTCGGGCAGCCGGTCCGTGACGAGGCCCTGCGCGTCGACCGGCACGCCGATCACCGTCGCGCCGAGCGACGCGAACGCGGCGCGCGCGGGCGGATAGCCGGGATCCTCGACCGCGACGACGTCGCCCGGCCGCACGACGACGCGCGCGAGGAGGTCGAGCGCCTGTTGCGCGCCTTGCGTGACGAGCACGTCGTCCCAGCTGCAGGCGACCGCGCGGCTGAAGGCGACGTAGCGCGCGATCGCACCGCGCAACTGCGGGTCGCCGGCCGGATCGTGATACTGGCCGGGGCCGCGCGCCTGCTGGCGCAGTGCGTGATGCAGGCAGCGCCGCCATGCGTCGAACGGGAACAACGTCTTGTCGGTCACGCCGCCGCGAAAGTCGAAGCCGGGCGAGTCTTGCGGCGTGGGCATCGCGAGCGCGTCGGGCAGCGCGTTCCACAGCGCGCGCGCATCGACCGCGTCGATGCGCGGCACGTCGTCGACGATCGACGGCGCCGACATCGCGGCGGCGTGCGGCACGCGCGCCAGGCCGTCGGCGACGAACGTGCCGTCGCCGGCGCGGGTATTCAGGAAGCCCTCGGCCACCAGTCGCTCGAACGCGTCGAGCGTCGTCTTGCGCGACACGCCGAGCTGTTTCGCGAGGTCGCGCGTCGACGGCAGCCGCGCGCCGCCTTCGAGACGCCCGTCGACGATCGCGGTGCGCAGTTGCCGGAAGATTTGCCCCGTCAGGTCGTGACGGCCTTCGATGCGGATCGCGATGTCCATCGCAGTGGTTACCTCGATTCGTGTAATTTCGCGTGGATCAGCATACCGGAAGTCCGGCGCGCTAGCGGCGGTTCGACGGCTCGCCGCCGCAGCCGCCCTCGCCGGATTGGACCGCCGCCCGTCGCTGCTTTACGATCGACGACACCGTCACCGTGGAGCGACCTCATGCTGTCCGAAGACGAACTGGCGCTGCTCGACGCGATCCGCGCCACCGGCAGCCTGTCGCGCGCCGCCGCGCGGCTCGGCAAGGCGCCGTCGACGGTGTCGCACGCGGCGCGCCAGCTCGAAACGCGCTTTGACGCGCTGCTGTTCGACCGGCGCGGCTACCGGCTGCAGCTCACGCCGGCCGGGCAATTGCTGGCCGACGAGGCCGCGCGGCTGGCGCTCGACGTCGCCCGGCTGACGCAGCGCGTGCGGCAGGTCGCGAGCGGCTGGGAGGACCGGCTGTGGATCGTCAGCGACGAGGTGCTGGAGTTCGATACGCTTCTGCCGGTCGTCCGCGCATTCGATGCGCTCGATTCCGGCGTGTCGCTGCGCTTCACGCACGAGGTGCTCGGCGGGACCTGGGAAGCGTTGCGCGACGGCCGCGCGGACCTGGTCGTCGGCGCGACCAACGAGCCGCCGGCGATTCCGGGCTTCAAGTGGTTCGAACTCGGCGCGATGGACTGGGTGTTCGCGGTGTCGCCGCGCCACCCGCTGGGGGCCGCGAGCGGGGTGCTGACGCGCGATGCGATCGGCGCGCACCGCGCGGTCGTCGTCGCCGATTCGTCGCGGCGGGCCGGTCGCGCGTATGGCCTGCTCGGCGGGCAGGCGGTGCTCGCGGTGCCGTCGATGCGCGCGAAGATCCTCGCGCAGCGCGATGCGCTCGGCGTCGGCTGGGTGCCGCGCCGGCGCGTCGCGTCGCTGCTCGCGCGCGGCGAACTGGTCGAGAAGCCGACGGCCGACCCGCGCGAGCCGAACCGGCTGTACGTCGCGTGGCACGGCGACCGCGATGGCCGCGCGCTGCAATGGTGGCTGGAGCAACTGCGCGAGCCGCGACTCGCGCAGCGGCTGCTCGACGGGATCGACGTGGTCGGCTGAGCACGCTCGGGCCAACATGTTCGACGTTTTCGAACATGTCCGTCGCGCCCGTCGTACGGCAACGCCGCGCGCCGCGCGCATCCTGTGTTCACGGTCAACTCACCGGTTCACAGGAGAACATCATGCAACGCTTCGAAGGAAAGACGGTCCTCGTCACGGGCGGCAACAGCGGCATCGGCCTGGCGGCCGCCAAGGGATTCGCGGCCGAAGGCGCGCGGGTCGTCATCACCGGGCGCGACGCCGAAACGCTGGAAGCCGCCCGTCAAACGCTCGGCGAAGGCGCGCTCGCGATTCGCAACGAAGCCGGCAGCGTCGCGTCGGCGCGCGCGCTGGCCGACGCGCTCGCCGCCGCCGGCGTGCGGCTCGACGCCGTATTCGTCAACGCGGGCGTCGCGAAGCTCGCGCCGTTCGCCGACAGCGACGAAGCGATGTGGGATCTCGTGTTCAACACCAACGTGAAGGGCGCGTATTTCCAGATCCAGTCGCTCGTGCCGCTGCTGAATCGCGGCGCATCGATCGTGATCAACGGCTCGATCAACGCGCATATCGGGATGCCCGGCTCGTCGGTGTACGCGGCGAGCAAGGCGGCCGTCAATTCGTTCGCGAAGACGCTGTCGACGGAACTGCTGCCGCACGGCGTGCGCGTGAACGTGGTGAGCCCGGGGCCCGTGCAGACGCCGCTGTACGGCAAGCTCGGCCTCGATGCGGCGACGCTCGACGCGACGGCCGACAAGATCAAGGGCCTCGTGCCGATCGGCCGGTTCGGCACGCCGGACGAAATCGCCTCGACGGTGCTGCACCTGAGCGCGCCGGAATCCGCGTTCATCGTCGGCGCGGAGATCATCGCGTCGGGCGGGATGGGGTTGCTCTGACGGGCGACAGGGGCGGGGCCGTCACCGGCGTTGCGATGCCGGGCGATCGGCCCCGCACCCGTGGCTATCGGGCAGTGCAGGCGCCGCGCGAGTCGTCGCCGGTTTGCAACTGCGTCACCGTCAACCCCGCGAACGTCGCGCGGCCTTGCTCGGCGAACACGGCCACGCGATCCGCATCGCGCGGCGGAAAGATCAGGTCCGTCAGTGCGACGCGACCGCCGTTCGCGAATACTTCGACCGACCCGCGATCGACGACGATCTCGAGCCGCAGTTGCCCGCGTTCGAGCGGCAGATCGACGATGTGCTCGCGGCTGAACGTGCCGGCGAAATTCGCTTCGCCGGATCGCGCACGGTCGAGCGTCAGCGTGCGCTTCGCGGTGTCGTACACGATCCGGGTGCCGATCGAACCATCGGCCGAGCGCCGGACGATCAGGCCCGCGCGTGCGGCACGCTGCGGCGAGATCGTCACCGTGATGCGCTGGACGACACCGCGTGTGGCGGCCGATAGCGGTCGGGTAGCGGAGTCGACCGTCAGGTCGCCTTCATGCACGGCCGGCCGGCCGTCGGCCCATGCGTCGAACGCGGCGGCGGGCGCGACGATGAGGGTCGGCTCGCCGTCGATCGCCTTCAGCGACAGTTCGCGCGGCAGCGTGGTTGCGCCACGCCATGGCGTGGTCGGTACCTTGGCCGCGTAATCCCAGTTGCTCATCCATGCGATCGCGACCGGCCGGGCCCCCGGTGCGCCGGAGAACGTGCCGGCCGCATAGAAGTCGGCGCCATGGTCGACCCAGCGGAACTGCGCGGGATCGGAGCCCGCCGGCGCGACGCGGTCGGGCGTAAACGTGCGGCCGTCGAAATCGCCGACGAAATACATGGCGCCGGAACCGCCCGCGATCGACCACGGATTCACGTTGACGATCATCACCCACTTGATTCGCTTCGGATCGCCGTCGAGCGGCAGCGGTATGAGGTCCGGCATTTCCCACAGCGCGCCCGCATGCGGCACGTCCGGCAGCGTGAAGTCGCTCAGGAACGACCAGTGGATCAGGTCGTCGGAACGATAGAGCTTCACGACCTGCGCATCGGCGACGACCGTCGTCATCAGCCAGTAGCCGCCCGCCGCATACCACGACACTTTCGGGTCACGAAATTCCTTCGATTCGGGATCGAGCGTCAGCACCGGGTTGTGCGCATACGGCTGCCAGGTCGTGCCCTGATCGAGGCTGTACGCGAGCGACTGCGCCTGGATGCCGGGCGCGTGACCCGAGCCGGGCTTGTAGACGCTCGTGTAAAGCGCGACGAGCGGCGTGTGGCCCGGCGTGCCGAGGCCGGACGTGTTCAGGGTGTCGGCGACGATCGAGCCCGAGAAGATTTCCTCGGTGGCGCTCGCGCGCATCGCGACCGGCTGCTCGCGCCAGTGGACGAGATCGGTGCTGGTCGCGTGCCCCCACGACATGTTGCCCCAGTCGTTGCCGAGCGGGTTGTACTGATAGAACACGTGATAGCGGCCGTTCTCGTAGACGAGCCCGTTCGGATCGTTCATCCAGTTGCGCTGCGGCGTGTAGTGGAGGGCGGGCCGCCATTGCGGCGTGCCGGTTTCGGGCGGCGCGTGGCACGGGGCGGCGACGACCTGCGTGCACGCCAGGCAGGCGAACAACAGGCGAACGAGCCGGACGGAACAGCGGAAAGACGTCGATTTCATGCGGGGGCCGGGCGCTTCGTCGGGCGAAGCGGGTAAGGAGCGCACCTGCCGCCTGTACCGACGACATGCGCAAAGGTCAAAAGAAACGGCGGAAGAAAAAGAGGAGGCGCACACGCGACACGCGCGATACGCGCCTCCCGAACCTCGTGCCTTGATTGACGATCGTTATCGTGGCCTGGCCTGATTACGCTGGCCGTTGCCGTCAGTTGTGACCGGCCCCCGTCGCCGGCAGGTTCGCCGGGATGTCGCCGTAGCCACCGAGGCCGGCGCGCCCATACGCGCGGTCGACCGCCGTCGACGTGCCGTTGATGTTCACCTTCACCGTCGGCGCGAGCGTGCCGCCGCGGCGCGGGCCGATCGCATCGATGAACGACTCGACGAGCCCGCCCGGCATCACGTAGTGCGAATACGACTGGAATTCGCGCGGATTCTGGTTCGGGTCCTGCGCATACGGTGCGCCGGCCGGCGCGGAGAAGTCGGTCGGGTTGCCGAGCACGAGGCCGCTGCCGCCGTTCAGCGGCAGGAAGTCGCTGCGGATGCCGTTGCCGACGAAGCCGTACACGCCGTCCGGGCCGTCGACGCCGGCCGCCATCGTCGTGCGGTGGCTGATCGTGAACAGGTAGTACTTGCCGTCCTTCAGATAGATCTGCGGACGCTCGGTCTGGTCGTCGACGCAGTTCGCCGACAGGATCGGCGGCAGGAACTTCCATTCGGTCAACTGCGGGTTGGTCGCGACCGCGAGGCCGACGTTGGCCTTTTGATACACTGCGCCCGAATTCATCACCGCGTTGAGATCTTCACGGTTCGGATCGTTCGGCGCGTAGCCGAGATCGGCATCGGTGCAGGTGCGTGCGCCGCGCGGGCCGCCGGTGTTGCCTTCGAACACCATGTAGGTCTTGCCCGGATGCGCGGGGTCGGTGAACACGAACGGATCGCGGAACGAGAAGTAGGTGTTCTGCTGGCCGGTCTGGTAGTAGTGGCCGTCCGGTTCCAGCAGCGCCTTGTGATCGTCGAAGCCGGTGAACCACACGTGCTTGTCGTCGGCGTGGATGTGGCCGTCGGCGCGCGTGATGATCGCCTGCGGCGGCGTGATGTCGGCGCCGCCGGGCGCCGAGCGGTTGAACGACGTCGCGGTGTAGTAGAGGCTGACGTTGCTGCCGTTCGTGAGGCGCGCGGAACCCGACCATTCGGCGTTGTTGGTCATCGGCGCGGTGCCGAACACCCGGGCGCTCGCGCCGTCCGGGAACAGATGGCCGCCCCAGGTCCAGCCGCCGTTCGCGGGGCGCTGCGACGCGGGGATGCCGGCGCGGCGATAGAAGAAGCCGATGCGGGCGTGGACGTGACGGTCGTCGAACGTGTAGCCCGCGTGCGGATCGGCGGTGAGCGAGAAGATCACCTCCCAGCCCTTGTAGCTGAGCTGGTTCGCTTGCAGGTCGGCCAGCGGCCACGTGTCCCACACCCACACGTTGGAGTTGATCAGCGGGAAATCCTGCGGGATGTCCGGCATCGTCAGCGCCTGCGGCAGCGAGTTCCTGTCGGCGCCGGCAGTGTGCGATTGCGCGACGATCTGGCGGATGTCCGCCCGCGTCCAGCGCATCGTGAAGTTGCCCTCGGGATCGTAGGCTTGCTGGGTATGGGGCGTGGGCACGGGCGCGCCCGTGCCGCCGGACTGCGCGTGCGCGACGGACGCGAGGGCGGCGAGTGCGCCGCCAGAGAGCAGCAGACGTCTGGCCGCGACCGGACGGAAAAGGGGAAAGTATGTCATCTCGTCGTCGTTTCCTGGGAAGGTGAAAGTGAACGGCTGAGTGGGCATCGATGTCCAAACCGGTTTGGATGCTATTTCAAACCGGTTTGGAACGCAAAAGATATTTATTTGACGGTAATCGTTACCAATTGGAAATAATTACCCGGTCGGCGCGTCCCAGGCTTCGGGCAGCCGGGCGGATCGACGCATGCGAGGGATGACGGTGAAGGTGAATCTGAAGGCGCTGTCGGACGCGCTCGGCCTGTCGCGGACGACGGTCAGCCGCGCGTTGAACGGTTACGACGACGTCAGCGAGGCGACGCGCGAGCGCGTGGCGAAGGCCGCGCGGGAAATGGGCTACGTGGCCGATCCGACCGCGCGCCGGCTCGCGACCGGGCGGGCCGACATGATCGGGATCGTCTATCCGTTCGGCGCGGGCGATCTCGGCGATCCGCGGTTCGGCGAAGTCGTCGCGGGCATCACCGAGCGGCTCGCCGAGCGCAATCTCGATTTCATCATCGCGTCCGCGCGGCCGAACGCGGAGCTGGACACGTACCGGCGGATCGTCGACGGCAAGCTCGTCGACGGGCTGATCGTCGCGCGCACGCGGGTCGACGATCAGCGTATCGCGTACCTGCAAGGGAGCGCGTTTCCGTATGTCGCGTACGGCCGCACGCAGACGGCCGGCCCGTATGCGTGGTTCGACTTCGACAACGAGGCGGGCGCGCGCGACGCGGTGCGCCGGCTGATCGGCTTCGGGCATCGGCGCATCGCGATGATCAGCGCGCCGCTGGCGCTGAATTTCGCCGCGCAGCGGCGCGCCGGTTATCTGTCGGCCTTGCGCGAAGCCGGTATCGACGCGGATCCGGCGCTGCTCGTCGAGTGCGCGTTCACGCACGACGGCGGGCTGCAGGCGGCGCGGGCGTTGCTCGCGCGGGCCGAGCCGCCGACGGCGCTGCTGGTCGACAACAACATCGCGGGAGGCGGCGCATTTCGCGCGCTGGTCGACGGCGGACTGCGCCTGGGCGCGGACATGTCGCTGATCGTCTACGACGGCGTGCCGCCCGATCTCGCGCATCCGTATCGCGTCACGGCGGTCGTGCAGCCGACCGGGCATGCATCGGGGCGCGCGCTCGCGGAACTGATGCTGCGGCTGCTGGACGACGGTGTGCACGACCACCGGCTCGAGGCGCCGGCCATCGAGGCGGGCGACACGGACGGACCGGCGCGCGGGTAGCCCGCCCGGCGACGGCGGCGAGGCAACGGCGGGGCGCGATCGGACTGCGCCCCGGTCGCAAAGGCCATGACGACGGCAGGGGCGAACGCGCATTCTTCTAGACGACCGGTCTAATCCGGCGCTATCATCCGTCCTCACGCGTGCGGCGACGTCTCCGGCGGGCTCAAGCAGGGGACGCCGTCGTTTTATTTCGGCCGCTTCTAGACGACTGGTCTAATAGGCGTATATCGCATGCGGATGAATGAATCGCACGTTGCCGCGCGCCGGCGGACTAACCGACAGGCGTGGCGCGCCGACGTGCGGCCCCGTTCCCCCGTTCATTTTCGAAGGAGTGTCCGATCATGAAGATCCTGGTTGTCCTGACCTCGCACGACACGCTCGGCGACACCGGCAAGAAGACCGGCTTCTGGCTCGAGGAACTGGCCGCGCCGTACTACACGTTCAAGGACGCGGGCGTCGAGTTGACGCTGGCGTCGCCGAAGGGCGGCCAGCCGCCGCTCGATCCGAAAAGCAGCGATCCGACCGCGCAGACCGACGCGACGCGCCGCTTCGACGCCGATGCGGCGGCCAAGGCTGAACTCGCGTCGACGCGCAAGCTGGCCGAGGTATCGGCGGACGACTACGACGCGCTGTTCTACCCGGGTGGCCATGGCCCGCTGTGGGATCTCGCCGAGGATCTGCATTCGATCGGCCTGATCGAGCGCGCGCTCGCGGCCGGCAAGCCGGTCGCGGCGGTCTGCCACGCGCCGGGCGTGCTGCGCCACGTGAAGAACCCGCAGACCGGCGAATCGGTCGTGCGCGGCAAGCGCGCGACGGGATTCACCAACAGCGAGGAGGCGGCCGTCGAGCTGACCGAGGTCGTGCCGTTCCTCGTCGAGGACATGCTGAAGACCAACGGCGCCGAATTCGAGCGCAGCGCCGACTGGGCGCCGCATGTCGTCACCGACGGGCTGCTGATCACCGGGCAGAACCCCGCGTCGTCGGCGCCCGCGGCCGAGGCGCTGCTCGCGAAGCTCGGCCATCGCTAACCGCATGGCGCCGGCCGGGCCGGCGCCGCGTCCTTGCCGTCGCCGGGCGCTGCCGGCCCGCCGACGGCCCGCATCGTTGCGTCGTGCGCACCGCGCGGCGCATTCCCAGCCGTTTTGCAGAACCAAGCAAAGGAGTCGTGGATGTCTGCCCTGTTCGAACCGTTCAAACTCAAGGATGTCACGCTGCGCAACCGCATCGCGGTGCCGCCGATGTGCCAGTACGTCGCCGAAGACGGCGTCGTCAACGACTGGCATCACGTGCATCTGGCCGGCATCGCGCGCGGCGGCGCGGGCCTCGTGATCGCGGAGGCGACCGCCGTGTCGCCGGAAGGCCGCATCACGCCGGGCTGCGCCGGGTTGTGGAACGACGTGCAGGCCGAGGCGTTCGCGCCGTCGGTCGCGGCGATCAAGGCGGCCGGCGCGGTGCCGGGCATCCAGATCGCGCACGCGGGCCGCAAGGCGAGCGCGAACCGCCCGTGGGAAGGCGACGACCATATCGCCGACGGCGATCCGCGCGGCTGGCAGACCATCGCGCCGTCGGCCGTGCCGTTCGGCGCGCATCTGCCCAAGGTGCCGCGTGAAATGACGCACGACGACATCGCCCGCGTGCAGGCCGACTTCGTCGCGTCGGCGCAGCGCGCACGCGACCTCGGTTTCGAATGGCTGGAACTGCACTTCGCGCACGGCTATCTCGGCCAGAGCTTCTTCTCGGTGCATTCGAACCAGCGCACCGACGAATACGGCGGTTCGGCCGAAAACCGCGGCCGTTTCCTCGTCGACACGCTGGCCGCCGTTCGCAAGGTCTGGCCCGAGCATCTGCCGCTGACCGCGCGCCTCGGCGTGATCGAATACGACGGCCGCGACGAAGAGACGCTCGCCGAGTCGATCGCGCTCACGCAGCGGATGAAGCGGGAAGGGCTCGACATGCTGAGCGTGTCGGTCGGCTTCTCGACGCCCACCGCGCAGATTCCGTGGGGCCCGGCGTTCCTCGCGCCGATCGCCGAGCGCGTGCGCCGTGAGGCCGGGCTGCCGGTGTCGTCCGCGTGGGGGATCGACACGCCGCAACTGGCGAACCGCGTGGTGGCGGAACAGCAACTCGATCTCGTGATGGTCGGCCGCGCGCACCTGGCCGATCCGCACTGGCCGTACTACGCGGCCAAGCAGCTCGGCGTCGAGCGTCCGTCGTGGACGCTGCCCGCGCCGTACGCGCACTGGCTCGAACGCTACCGGGTCGCGGACAAGGTGGCGTAAGCGGGGGCACGTCGACGCCGCGCCGCGGCGCTCCGCGCATCGCGCGCGGCGCCGGTCGGGCGCCGATGGATAGAATGGCGGTTCGTCCAGGCCGATGGCCTGCGCGAACCGCCATTTTTTCTTTTCGACAGAGGTGCCATGGGCGCACATGTGCCGTCGTCTCACGATTCCGCCGCGCGGCCGCGCGCGCAACAGATCGCCCGCGTCGCGTTGTATGCGGCGCTGCTGGTGCTCGCGCTGTGGGTGATCCGCGATTTCATTCCCGCCATCGCGTGGGCCTGCGTGATCGCCATCGCGATGTGGCCGCTGCTGAAGCGCTTCGAATCGCACCGGCTGTTCCGCGACCGGCCGACGCTGATCGCGACCGTCATCACGGCGGCGATTTCGCTGCTCGTCGTGCTGCCGGTGGCGGTTGCGACGACCCAGGCGATCGCGCAGGCGCATGACCTGCGCGAGTGGCTGCACACGGTCCAGGACAACGGCATTCCGTTGCCGGACGTGGTCAGCCGGTTGCCGTACGGCGCGGCGCAGATCACCGAATGGTGGCAGGCCAATCTCGGCCATCCGCTGCATGCGGCCACCGCGATGCACGGCGTCAACAGCGAGAAATTCATCGCGTTCGGCCGGCAATTCGGCACGAAGCTCGCGCACGTGCTGCTCGAATTCGGTTTCATGCTCGTCACGCTGTTCGTGATCCTGCGCGCGGGCCACAAGCTGTCGGGTGCGTTGCTGCAGGGCGCGCGGCGCGCGTTCGGGCGCAACGGCGCGGAACTGATCGAGCGGATGGTCGCGGCCGTGTACGGCACGGTGACGGGGCTCGTCGTCGTCGGGCTCGGCGAGGGCGCGCTGCTCGGCGTCGCGTATGCGCTCGCGGGCGTGCCGCATGCGGCGCTGCTCGGGCTCGTCACGGCGGTCGCCGCGATGCTGCCGTTCTGCGCGCCGGTCGTGTTCTGCGGCGCGGCACTCTGGCTGTTCGTGCAGGGGGCGACCATGTGGGCCGTCGTGGTCGCGGCGCTCGGGTTCATCGTCGTGTTCGTCGCCGAGCATTTCGTGCGGCCGGTGCTGATCGGCGGTTCGACACGGCTGCCGTTCCTGCTCGTGCTGTTCGGCATCCTCGGCGGCGCCGAGACGTTCGGCCTGATCGGGCTGTTCGTCGGCCCGGCGCTGATGACGGTGCTCACGATGCTGTGGGCCGAATGGATCGCTTGAGCGCGCATGCTGTTGCGTCGGCTCGACGCAGCGGTGCGACGACGCGGATGCCCACGCACGCGGGTGACGGCTGCAACGATCGCTGACGATTCGGCGGGCGAGGACGCCTGCGATCGCAGGGATCCGGATAACGATCTCTACATTTCTTTTCGATCCGGACCCAAAGGTCGAGTAGCATGGGGCTTTCGATCACGCCGGCATGGCGCAGCAGATTCCCCGAGCATGCGATTGATTTCGATGTCCCGTCCCGCAGCGACGCTGTCCCTGGCCGCCAGCTGCCTGATGTTGCATGGCTGTGCGTGGTTCGACTCGTGGCTGCCGTTTTCGTATTCGCGCACGCCGCTGGCACGGGCCGCGTCGAGGCACGGCGCGACGCGCGCCGACGTCGTCCGCGCCGCCGGCAACCCGCGCAGCGTCTGGATGGTCCGCAACGGCAGCGGTGTCTGCTACAACTATTTCATCGAGCACGGCAACGATCACCGGTCGTACTTCGTCGTGTTCGACAAGGCCGGCGTCGTCACGCAGTACGGCTTCGATTCGTGCATGGACGCCGACCGCAAGGGCACGCTCCAGCCGGGCAAGGCCGCATCGCGCTAACGCGGCCGCCTGCGCCGCGCGAGCGTGTCACGCACGCGTCACGCGATCGTATCGAGCACGCCGCCGTCGGCGCGCAGCGCGGCGCCCGTCGTGGCCGAGGCGAGCGGCGAACACACGTACACGACCAGGTTCGCGATTTCCTCGGGCAGCGCCGGCCGCTGGATGATCGACGTCGCGCGCTCGGTGCGCACGAAATCCACCGCGACGTCGTCGATGCTGCGGCCCGTTTCGTCGGCCTGCGCTTTCAGCATCGCGCGCACGCCTTCCGACATCGTCGGCCCCGGCAGCACCGAATTGACGGTCACGTTGGTGCCGGCCGCGAGTTTTGCGAGGCCGCGCGCGATCGACAACTGCGCGGTTTTCGTGAACCCGTAATGAATCATGTCGACGGGAATGTTCAGGCCCGATTCCGACGAAATGAACACGATGCGCCCGGCATTGCGTTCGATCATCCCTTTCAGGTAATGCCGCGCGAGCCGCACGCCGGACATCACGTTGATCTGGAAATAATGTTCCCATTCGGCATCGTCGATGTCGAAGAACTGCTTCAGGCCGTAGATGCCCGCGTTGTTGACGAGAATGTCGGCATCCGGCGTGTGCTGCGTGACACGCGCGACGCCGGCCGCATCGGACAGGTCGGCGGCGACGCCGTCGAAGCTTGCGCCGGGCACGGTGTCGCGCAGTTTCTCGAGCGCGGATTGCACCGACGTGTCGCTGCGGCCGTTGACGACGACGCGCGCACCGGCGCGCGCGAGTCCTTCGGCGATCGCGAGCCCGATGCCGGCGGTGGAAGCGGTGACGACCGCGGTCTTGCCTTTCAGATCGATCTGCATGAGCGTGGCGGGGGGAAGAGTGAACGGGAAGCGCCGCGCGTGCCGCGGCGGACGGAATTCAAAGCTTAGGCAAATTCCGGTCAATAGGCCATCTCGCGAGCGCGTCGGCGGCGGTCATGCAGGAATGCCGGGGAGGGAAGTCGTGAAGTGCCGGCGTGGATCTCGGTCGCGAGAGATCCGTGCCGGCTCGGGGCAACCACGCGTGAGATCGGGTACCGCGCGTGCTTCACCCGCGCGGTACCCGACCGACGACGTGTTCGCCGGCCGCGATGGCAGCAGGTCGAATGTCGGCCGGAAAGAGTCGGCGCCACTGCCGATGCTGGCGGATGCCGTGCATGCCGCCAGCCCATTTCGTGACTATTGCCCGCGGAACGGGTGAGCCGTCAACGCCGGAAGGCGAATATCAGGAGCACGTGACGAACCAGTCCCACCAGTAGTATCCGACCAGCTCCTGGGTGCTTCTTTCCAGCGTATAGAGCCCGAAGCACGCGCCAAGCGTTTCTATCCCGCTCTCTCTTGCCTTGGAGCCAATGCTGACGAAAGTCTGCGGCTTCGTCACCGGCGGCAGGCCGTCGCGCGTTTCAGGATTCAGTTGCACGGCGTTCACGTCGAGGAAGTCCTGCGAAAACGGGTTGAATACCTGCTGGCCGAACAGGTGCGAAACCTGATAAATCAGCACCGCGTCGTCCACGTTCCCATAGAGGGAGACTGCCCTCAGTGAAACCGTGTCGCCCGGATACAGCGTCAGAACAGGGTCGGCCGGGCCGTTTCCGATCGACCCGCCCCGCGCACCGGTATACAGCAGGCGCACGGCGCGGTGATCGACGGCGATCGGTAATTCGGGCTGCCTGCTCGGATGCGGGTATCTCCACTTGATGTATTCCGTGTCGATTACCGCAAGGATGTCGATTTGCTGCGCGCTCGGGTCGAGCGTGAGGCTTCCAAGATCGGCTGTCATACGGGTGCTCCATTTTGGTTTTGTCGCGGAAAAGGCGCGGCACCGTCCGGGGCGCCGCGCAAGATCTGCCGACTTGAATCGCTCCCGTATCGCTTCGGAGCGAGTTGTCGGCGGCGCTCGCGTCAAGCAGCGGCGGCTTGCCAGACCCAGAAGAAGTAGCCGAACAAGGATTTCCTGTTCTGGCTCCGCGTATAAAGCGCAAAAGACGTGGCGAGGTACTCGGATCCGGCGGATTTTGCGACGGATTCGAATGCCTGGAAGACCTGGGATTGCGCCGAGGTCGCGATGAGGTCCGGCGTTTCGGCAGCGCTCGCCGCGCCAGCCTGTTCGATGGTCACCGCGGTAAACGGAGCGAACACCTGAGCGCCCGAGTATTGCTGGACGTGGTAAATCAGCGCAGCGTCTCCGGAATTGTCGGCCAGCGACGTCCCCATCAGGGATACCTTGTCGCCGACATTCAATTTCAGGCCCAGATTACCGTTTCCCTCCGAACTGCTCACGCCGGGCGCGTGGCCGTTGAGCATGAACAACGCAGTGCTGGGGATGCTGGTCGGGTTCTGCGCGTTCAGGCTCGGATTGGGGTGACTTCTCTTTATGTAATTCGTGTCGATAACTGCAAGAATTTGAACGGACTGAGCGGCTTTTTCCAGATTGATACTGTTCGGATCGACTTTCATTGGAATGCCTCCGTGGTGGGCCAATTGCCCGTGCGGTGCGCGTGGCGCATCGGCGATGCGCTTTTTCAGTATTGGCCATTTATATTGGTTTTAGTACCTGTCAGGTTTGATGAGGGATTTATTTTAATGAAAGTTGCTTTTCGCGGACGAGGTGGGGTCGATGTCGCGGTGTAATCGACTGTAATTGATTTTTATGGATTTTTTCGGTCTGGAATCGGGTTGTTGGGTCTGAATTAAAACGTTCGTCGCCGCGTAATCGACTGTAATTGATTTCGATTGCCGAAGAGGGCGATATTGTCCTTGACGCGCCAATGACGCGTCGTCGGATTTAAATTCATAACGCTTAATGAATGGAGATCAGCCATGGCTACCGAAGTCACTCTTGCATCGAGCGCACAGGACATCAACATCATCGCGGTGATCGATACGGAATGGGTCAAGAAAACGTATCCGAATCCGAGCCAGGATCCGAACAAGCCGACGGGCATCGCCCACAATGGCCAGTTCCTGATTTGCACCGGCGCGCGTGGCGTCAAGGGGCAGGGTACGGCCGACCTGGAAATCACCGCATATCCGGGTGACCGCGTCCAGTTCACCGGCGTGTCGATCTACGACAACTCCGACGATGCCGTGATCATCTACAACATCCCGCGCTATCAAGGCGACGAGGTATTCAACCCGTTCGTCTGCAACACCGTCGTCCGCAATGGCGCGGTGGAACCCAACCCGGATTCGGGGAGCCGCAATGGCCTCCCGCCGCTGAAGAAGCAACTCACGTTCGCGACTTTCGACTCGTCGGTCCGGAAAAGCGGCACCGAATATTTCGGCGTTTGCTTCGCGCTTTACAAGCTCGTCGGCGGGCAGAACCAGGAACTGTTCGGCTACTACTGGTGGGATCCGAAGATCTACGTGCCGGCCTGACCCGATCGTCTCGACGTCGGCGCCCGAGCAGGCGGAAACGCCTGTAGGCGGGTACAGGGCGCGATGTCCCGGCCCAAGCGCGACATCGTGTCGGGCGCCGGCGACGGGCAGGATCGTGCCCACGATCATCGTCGTGGGCACGATTCAACCGAACATCGAAGCCGGACGGTGCGGTTGCGCGGCACCGCACAGTCTTGTACGGTGAGCATTCGTCCGAACCGGAGCCCGCCGCGTGAACCGTACCGCCAACCGATCCACCGTACCGTCGCCGTTCTGGCGCGATACCGCGCTGCCGTTCATCGAGGCGCGCACGGTCGACGACGGGCGTGCGATCTGCTATGCGAAGCACACGCACGACACGCTGTCGGTGGGCGCGATCGTCGGCGGCACGAGCACGTACGTAAACGGTGCGACGAACGCGCACGTCGGCCGCGGCGTGCTCGTGATCATCGATCCGGAGCAGGTACACGCCTGCAATCCCTACGGCCCGGATGCGTGGGCATACCGGATGGTCTATGTCGACGTGCCGTGGCTCGCGCGGCTCCAACACTCGCTGGGGCACGATCCGAACCGCGATTTCCACGGGTTTTCGCCGAAGTGGACCGACCGCGGCGACCTGTTCGCGCAATTTGGCGGCTTCTATCGCACGCTCGTGTCGCCCGGCATCGATGCGCTCGGCAAGGAAAGTGCGGCGGTCGAATTCTTCACGGCGCTGCACGGCGCGCTCGACCGTGAGCTGCCCGACCGGCGGCCGGGAGACGACAACGCGAAACTCGCGCGCGCGGCCGACTACATCGCCGCCCATTGCCGCGAGTCCGTCACGCTCGATGCGATCTGCGCGGCGGCCGACCTGTCGCCGTCGTACCTGATCCGCGCGTTCAATGCGCGTTACGGGATGACGCCCCATGCGTTCCTGATCGATCGGCGCGTGCAGTACGGCCGCACCGAGTTGCGCCGCGGCCGGCCGATCGCCGAAGTCGCGCTCGACGCCGGCTTTGCGGACCAGGCGCATTTCCAGCGCGCATTCCGGCGGATCGCGGCCGCGACGCCCGGACAGTATCGCAGCGCGATGCGCTGACCGGCGAAGCCGCTACACGTCCAGCAGGAACAGCGCGCTGCCCGCGAGCAGCAGCGCCATCAGCCGGTTGAACACGCGCATGCGCCGTGCGTTCGCGAGCCGGTGCCGCAACGACGCGCCCGCATAGCCCCAGCATGCGATCGACGCGAAGCAGATCACCAGATACAGCGCGGCGAACTGCCAGACCTGCGCGCGGTCGCCATCGGCCGCATATGCGCCCATCGCGGCCACGCACGCGAGCCATGCCTTCGGATTGAGCCACTGCATCGCCGCGCCGGACGCCGCCGACGGGCCGGCCACGTGCGGATCGGCCGACAGCCGGCCGTCGTCGAGCGCGAGCCGCAGCGCCATGTACAGCAGGAACGCGATTCCCGACCACTGCGTGGCCGTCGTCAGCACGGGCCAGCGCGCGAGCGCCGCGTGCAGGCCGAGGCCGATCAGCAGGAACAGCGCGACGAAGCCGAGCGTCGCGCCGGCCGCGTAGCGCAGGCTCGCGCCGAGGCCGTGGCGGGCGCCCGCGCTGAGCGCGACGATGTTGACGGGACCGGGGGTGATCGACGAGGCGAGCGCGAACGCGGCCATCGAAACCAGCATGCTCATCAGGTGTCTCCATGCGACATGTCGAAAGTCGTATCGAGACTACGGGCGCCGCGTCGGCCCGTATTGAAGAAAACTGCCCTCGGCGGCGCGCGACCGCCGTCAGTGCAGCGCGCGCGGCGCGTGCGCCGGCCGCGCGTCGCGCGGACCAGACGGATTGGCCGAATCGGCCGAATCCACCGCGCCGGCGACATCGGCCGGCCGCAGCGGCCCGCCCGAGCAGGGATGCGTCGATACCGAGAAGCCGAACGTGTTGACGCCGCCCGAGCACGCGACGAACACGCCGCCGCCGTGCATCTCGGCCACGGCCTTGACGATCGACAGCCCGAGCCCGTGGTTTTCCTTGCTGTTCGCGCGCGCTTCCTCGAGCCGGTAGAAGCGCTCGAACACATGCGAGCGCAGCACCGGGTCGATCGGCTCGCCGGGGTTCGACACGGCCATTTCGACGAGCGCGTCGCGGCGCGTGATCGTCACGTTCAGCGTCGCGCCGGGCGCCGAATGCTGGATCGCGTTGATCAGCAGGTTCGTCATCGCGCGGCGGAACAGCGACGGATCGACGGCCGCGCGCGCATCGCCGTGCAGTTCGGCGCGCAACCGCGCCTCGTCGAGCGGAATTTCGAGGAAGTCGAGCATGCGCCGCACCTCGTCGGCGAGCGACACGTCCTTCAGGTCGGTCGCGCGCTCGCCGCGGTCGCTGCGCGACAGGAACAGCATGTCGTTGATGATCACGCGCAGCCGCTCGAATTCCTCGAGGTTCGACTGCAGTGTCTGGCGCATCCGGTCGACCGACCGGTCGCGGCTCGTCAGCGCGACCTGGGTCTGGCCGATCAGGATGCTGATCGGCGTGCGCAGCTCGTGCGCGACGTCCGCGTTGAACGCTTCGAGCCGCGCGTAGGTTTGCTGGATCCGTTCGAGCGCGCCGTTGAACGACGTTGCGAGATCGCGCAGCTCGGTCGGCAGCGCGTCGGTGTGCAGCCGCTGGCGGCGGTTCGTCGCGCTCACGCTCGCCGCGTCCTGCGACAGCCGGTCGAGCGGCGCGAGCCCGAAGCGCGCGACCGCGCGGCTCAGCAGCAGCGTGATGACGGTGGCCGTCGCGATCAGCGCGGCCAGCGTCCAGCCGAAGCGGCGCAGCATCCGCTGCGTCCGTTCGCACGACGTCGCGACCACCAGTTGCAGCGTCGGCCGCTCGCCGGCGCCGGCGAGCGTGATGGTTTTCGTCATCACCGCGTAGCTGCTGTCGTTGAGCTGGTAGCGCTGGAACGCGCCGAACGGCGGGTCGAGCGGCACGCCGTCGACAGGGCTGCCGAAGCGGAACGCGGGGTTGTCGCTGATTACCTGGTAGTGCGTCGAGCCGTCGGGCGGCTCGAGATCGGCGAGCTTTTCCTGCATCAGGCGGCCGCGCGCGGCCGTGGTCGCGTGCGACACGATCATCTGGGCGACCTTGGCGCGCGTGTCGATCGTCGCGCGCAACTCGGCGAACAGCTGGCGCTCCATCATCACGAACAGCCCGCAGCCGACCAGCGTGAACACGAGCAGCGACACGATGCCGAACATCGCCGAAAGCCGCAGGATGATCGAGCGTTTCATGCGCGCCGCTCCGCGTCGCCGTCCTCGCGCGCCTCGAGCACGTAGCCCATCCCGCGGATCGTGTGCAGCAGCTTGTCCGCGAACGGGCCGTCGAGCTTCGCGCGCAGGCGCTTGATCGCCGTTTCGACGACGTTCGCATTGCTGTCGAAGTTCACGTCCCACACGAGTTCGGCGATGGTCGTCTTCGACAGCACCTCGCCGCTGCGCCGCGCGAGCACGCCGAGCAGCTGGAATTCCTGCGCGGTGAGGTCGAGCCGCGTGCCGTCGCGGGTCGCGCGGCGGCCGATCAGGTCGACGCGCAGGTCGCCGATCGAGATCAGCGTCGATTCCTGCACGCGGGCGCGGCGCGTCAGCGCGCGCAGCCGTTCGATCAGCTCGAGGAACGAGAACGGCTTGGTCAGGTAGTCGTCGGCGCCGCCGCGCAAGCCGCGCACGCGGTCGTCGACGCGATCGCGCGCGGTCAGCATGATGACGGGCGTCTGCTTCTGCGCGCGCAACGCACGCAGCACGCCGAAGCCGTCGAGCTTCGGCAGCATCACGTCGAGCACGACCACGTCGTAGTCGAATTCGACGGCTTTCCACGCACCGTCCTCGCCGTCGAGCGCGGTGTCGACGACCCAGCCTTCCTCGGTCAGGCCGCTCTTCAGGTATTCGACGACTTTCGGTTCGTCTTCGACGATCAGCACTTTCATGTTCGCTTTCCGCGTAACCGGTTAAGGGCGGGTCAAGGGCCGACACCCGCGCCGCGCTGCGGGGCCGCCGACGCGACGTCGGACGGCGCCGGGCCGCTCGCCGCATTGCCGTCCCAGCCGCCGCCGAGCGCCTTCGCGAGAAACACGACGAGCGCCGCGCGCTGGCCCTGGATCTGCACGGCCTGGCGCTCGCTCGTCAGCAGTTGCTGCTGGGCCGTCAGCACGTCGATGAACGGCGTCAGGCCGCCCGCGTAGCGATCCTGTGCGAGCGACACGAGCTTGCGTGCGTCGTCGACGGCCGCGGAGGCCTGCTGCGCGGCCTGCGCGAGCACCGACAGGCCGGTCACCGCATTTTGCACCTCCTGGAACGCGGTGAGCACGGTCTGCCGGTAGCTGGCCTGCGCGGCGACGTAGCCGGCCTGCGCGAAATCGACGCCGGCCTTCAGCTTGCCGCCTTCGAACAGCGGCTGGCTGAGCGACCCGCCGACCGACCACAGCAGCGCCGGCACGGTGAACAGGCCCGCGAAGCGCGTCGCGTCCCAGCCGAGGTCCGGCGACAGCGTGATGCGCGGGAAATACGCGGCGCGCGCGACGCCGATCTGCGCGTTCGCGGCGGCCATCGCGCGCTCGGCCGACGCGACGTCGGGGCGCCGTTGCAGCAGGTCGCTCGGCATGCCGGTCGGCAGCGTGGGCGCATTGATCGGCACCACGCGCGGCGGCAGCGAGAATTCGGGGGCGGGCGCGCCGACCAGCGTCGCGATCGCGGTTTCGACCTGCGCGCGCTGCTGGATCAGCAGTTGCGCCTGCGTGCGCGTCGCGTCGAGCTGCGCGCGCTGCTGCAGCAGATCGAGCCCCGATACCGCGCCGAGGTCGTGGCGCGCGCTCACGTAATCCAGCGCCTTCTGCTGCAGATCGATCGAGCGCTTGACGACGTCGATCTCGGTGTCGAGTTCGCGCAACGCGAAATAGCTCGACGCGAGATCGGCGCTCAGCACGAGGCGCGCATTCGCGAAATCGTCGCGCGCCTGCTCGGAGCTGGCCTGCGCGGCTTCGACGCTGCGCCGCACGCGGCCGAACAGGTCGAGTTCGTAACTGACCGCCGCGCCGACCTGGATCTCGTTCTGCACGGTCGACATGCTGCGCGTCGCGTAGTTGGTCTGCGGCCGGTCGGCGGAGATCTTGAAGCGCTGGCCGCTCGCGTTCAGGCCGACGGCCGGATACTGCGCGGACGCGACCGACGCGAGCGTCGCCTTCGCCTGGTCGTAGCGCGCGGCCACCGCCTTCAGGTTCTGGTTGTTGCGCAGCGCGTCGGCTTCCAGCGCGTCGAGCTGCGCGTCGCCGAACGCGGTCCACCAGACCGGATCGAGCGGCGCGCGGGCCGGCGCGGCCGGCTGCCAGTATTGGTCGGCCGGATCGAGCCGCCACGCGGCTGGTGTATCGACGGGCGGGCGCCGGTAATCCGGGCCGACCGTGCAGCCGGCGGCGACGGCGGCCGCGACGATGGCGGCGAGCGCCACGGGCCGCACGCGCGTGCGCATCGCGCTCACGACTTCGCTCCCGCGACCGCGGAGGCCGGCTGCGCGGCCGGCGCCTGCACGACGACCCGGTCGCCGTTCGCGAGCGCGTCGCTCGGGTTCGCGACGAGGCGGTCGTTCGGCGTGATCGGCCCGTCGACTTCGAGCGTCTGGCCGATCGTGCGCACGACCGTCACCTGCTTCAGGTGGACCTGGCCGTTCGCATCGACGGTCGCAACCGTCGGGCCTTCGGCGCGGAACAGCAGCGTATTGGCCGGCACCTGCAGGCGGCCGACCGGCGTCATCGGCAGCGTCGCCTGCACGTACGCGCCGGGCAGCAGCCGCCCGTCCGGGTTCGGCAGCGTGATCTCGATCTGCAGCGAGCGCGTCGCGACGTCGATCGCCTCGGACGTGCGCGTGATCGTGCCGTCGAACGTCCGCCCCGGCAGCTCGGCCTGCGCGACGCTCACGTGCTGGCCGACCTTCACCTGCTGCGCATACGCCTGCGGCACCTGCACGTACAGGCGCAGCCGGTCGGCCTGCACGACCGTGAACAGCGCGCGGCCCGCGTTGCCGGAATTGACGAGATCGCCGACGTCGACGTTGCGCTGCGTGACGATCCCGTCGATCGGCGCGACGATCCGCTGGAAGCCCTTCAGTTCGGTGAGGCGGCGCATGTTCGCATCGGCCGCCGCGAGGTTCGCGGTGCCCTGGTTGAACGCGCCTTGCCGGTCGTCGAGTTCCTGTTGCGACACCGCATCGCGCTGGCGCAACTGCTGCGCGCGGTCGAACGACGTCTTCGCGAGCGCGAGCGCGGCTTGCGCCTGCTGACGTTGCGCGGTGGCCTGCGCCAGTTCCTGGTTCAGCTCCGGCGTATCGAGTTCGGCGAGCGTTTGCCCCTGTTTCACGTGCGCGCCGATATCGGCCTGCCAGCGCAGCACGTAGCCGCTGGCGCGCGCATGGATCGGCGCCTCGACGAAGCCGCGCAGCGTGCCGGGCAGCGTCAGCTTGCCGCCGGTGGCCGCGTCGACCGGATGCACGACGTTCACGTACTGGCGCGTGTTCTGCTCGGCGACCGCGTCGAGCCGGTTGCGGTTCAGCCCGTTGACGATCAGCGTGCGCGCGGCGCCGGCGGCCAGCAGTACGCCGATCACGATCAGGACGACCCGTCCGCGTCGCGACACCGACGCGCGCGTCGGCAGGTGCATGCCGTGTTCGTCCACCTGGATGCCGACGGCGCTGTGATGTTTCTCTTCCATGAATTCAACCAATTCAACCGGGTAGTGGGGCGAAAGTCAGTGTCCGGCCTGGCGCGCGCGCCGACGGGCCAGCCGTGAATGCACGCCGCCGAACACGAGCGGCACGAACAGCAAGGTCGAAACGGTCGCGAACAGCAGCCCGCCGATCACCGCGCGGCCGAGCGGCGCGTTCTGCTCGGCGCCTTCGCCGAGACCGAGCGCCATCGGCACCATCCCGATGATCATCGCGAGCGCTGTCATCAGCACCGGCCGGATCCGGGTCGCGCCGGCCTCCAGCGCGGCCGTGAGCGGCGGCGCGCCGGCCGCGAGCCGTTGCCGCGCGAACGACACGACCAGGATGCTGTTCGCGGTCGCGACGCCGACCGTCATGATCGCGCCGGTCAGCGCGGGCACGCTCAGGTGCGTGCCGGTGACGAACAGCATCCACGCGATGCCGGCGAGCGCGGCCGGCATCGCGCTGATGATGATCAGCGGGTCGAGCCACGACTGGAAATTGACGACGATCAGCAGGTAGACGAGCACGATCGCCATCGCGACGCCCGCGCCGAGGCCGAGATACGACGTGCGCATCGTCTCGATCTGGCCGCGCATCGCGAGGGCGGTGCCGCGCGGCAGCGTCGCGCGCGCGTCGGACACGATGCGGTCGATCTCGCCCGCGACCGCGCCGAGGTCGCGGCCCTCGACGCTCACGTACACGTCGATCGCCGGGCGGATGTTGTAGTGCGTGATCACGGCCGGGTTCACGGTACTGCGGACCTGCACCAGGTTGCCGAGCAGTTGCAGCGGCGCGCCAGCGCGGCCGCTGGCGGAGATCGGCGTGCCGAGCAGGTCGTCGACCGACGACAGGTTGTATTGCGGGGTCTGGATCTGCAGCGGGTACTGGACGCCGGTGCGCGGGTTGATCCAGAACGACGGCGTCGTCTGCGAACTCCCCGACAGCGAGATCAGCATGTTCTGCGCGACGTTCTGCGCGGAGAGATTGAGCTGCTGCATGCGCGTACGGTCCATGTCGGCCAGCAGGGTCGGCTCGTCGTTGCGTTGCAGCACGTGCACGTCGACGGCGCCGGGGATTTGCCTGATCTTTTTCATCAGGCTGCTCGCAATGGTCATGTTACTCGCGAGATCGTTGCCAAGCACCTGCACGTCGATCGCGGCCGGCTGCCCGAAGTTGAGGATCTGCGTGATGATGTCCGACGGCTGGAAGAAGAACTCGACGCCCGGGAAGCGTTGCGGCAGCAGCGTGCGCAGCGTCTGTACGTAGTGCCCGGTCGCGCGGTGGCCGGCCTTCAGCGCGATCAGCAGCTCGCCGTCGAGCGTGCCGATCGTGCCCGCGTTGCTGTACGACAGGTTGATGCCGCTCACCGGGAGGCCGAGGTTGTCGACGATCGCACCGAGCTCGTCGGGCGGCACGGTTTCGCGGATCACGCGCTCGACCTGGTCGGCGAGGCGCGCGGTTTCCTCGATCCGGTAGCCGGTCGGTGCGCGCATGTGCAGCCGGATGTTGCCGGAATCGGCGTTCGGGAAGAAATCGCGGCCGAGCATGAACACGAGGCCGGTCGACAGCACGCAGAAGCCGAGGAAGCACAGCGCGTAGAAGCGGCGGCGCACGAGCAGGATGCTGAGCAGCACGATGTACCACGCGCGCAGCCGCTCGAACGCGCGGTTGAACGCG
Organism: Burkholderia sp. IO2; assembly: GCF_029522185.1. Taxonomy (NCBI): domain Bacteria; kingdom Pseudomonadati; phylum Pseudomonadota; class Betaproteobacteria; order Burkholderiales; family Burkholderiaceae; genus Burkholderia; species Burkholderia sp. IO2. The sequence goes on from NZ_JAKWFH010000001.1 coordinate 286,678, forward strand.
TGATGGATGCGGGCGAAGCGCGACGCCGAATGGTCGGCACCGGTGTGCGCCTGCTGCGGGCGGAACAGCAGCATCGCGAGCGTCGGCACCAGCGTGCGCGACAGCACGTACGACGCGAGCATCGCGAACACCACGGCTTCCGCGAGCGGCACGAACAGGAAGCGCGCGACGCCCGTCAGGAAGAACATCGGCACGAACACGATGCAGATGCACAGCGTCGACACGAGCGCGGGCACCGCGATCTCGCCCGCGCCTTCGAGGATCGCGTCGTGCAGGTTCGTACCGAGATGGAGGTGCCGCTCGATGTTCTCGATCGTGACGGTCGCGTCGTCGACGAGAATGCCGACCGCGAGCGCGAGCCCGCCGAGCGTCATGATGTTGATGGTCTCGCCGAGCGCGGACAGCGCGATCAGCGACGTGAAGATCGACAGCGGAATCGAGATCGCGATGATCAGCGTGCTGCGCCAGTTGCCGAGGAACAGCAGGATCATCATCGCGGTCAGCACGGCGGCGATCAGCGCCTCGTGGATCACGCCCTGGACGGCCGCGTTGACGAACACCGACTGGTCGAACAGCGGCGTGATCGTGAGCCCCTCGGGCAGCGTCGGGATCACCTTCGGCAGCAGCGCCTTCAGGTCCGACACGACCTTGAGCGTCGACGCGTCGCCGCTTTTCAGGATCGAGATGAGCACGCCGCGCTGGCCGTTCTGGCGCACGACGTTGGTCTGCGGCGCGAAGCCGTCGCGGACCGACGCCACCTCGCGCAGGTAGGTCGTCGCGCCGTTGACGGTCTGGACCGGCAGGTCGTTGATGTCGGCGACGGTATCGGCGGACGCGTTCGTGTCGATCCGGTATTCGGTCTGGCCCATCTTCGCGGTGCCGGTCGGCAGCACGAGATTCTGCGCGTTGACCGCGTTGACGATGTCGGCCGGCGTGAGGCCCTTCGCGAGCAACGCCTGCGGATCGAGGTCGATCGCGACCACGCGGGTGCGCCCGCCGTACGGGAACGGGATCTGCGCGCCCGGCACGGTGATCAGTTGCGGGCGCAGGAAGTTGAGCGCGATGTCGGCAAGCGACTGTTCGCTGAGCGTCTTGCTCGACAGCCCGAGCTGGATCACCGGAATGCTCGACGCGGAATAGGTGATCACGAGCGGCGGCGTCGCGCCCTGCGGCATCTGTCGCACGATCGCCTGCGCGGACGAGACCGTCTGCGCGATCGCCGTCTGCACGTTCGCGCCCGGTTGCAGGAACACCTTCACGACCGCGATGCCGGGCAGCGACGTCGATTCGACGTGCTGGATGTTGTTGACGGTCGTCGTCAGCACCCGTTCATGCACGGACGTGATGCGGTTCGTCATCTCCGTCGCGGAGAAGCCGTTGTAATTCCAGATCACGCTGATCACCGGGATGTTGATCGCGGGCAGCACGTCGACCGGTGTGCGCATCAGCGCAAGCGGGGTGGCCAGCACGATCATGATGGCCATCACGATGAACGTGTAGGGGCGCCTGAGCGCGAGATTGACGATCCACATGGAGGCGGCGGGACAGGCGGTGATCGGGCGGCGGTGAAGGGAACCCGAATGATAGGCGTCGGCCCGGCACGGGTTACTGTCGCGAAACTGGCGGAATCGTCAGGTTGAGGCGCGCGGGCCGTCGGCCGATTCCGCAGACGGAATGCGCCGCCGCGATCGCGACGGTTTCGCGTATCGGGCGGCGCTCACAGCTGCTCCATGCCGAAGCGGGCGAGCGCATCGAGATCGACGACGTCGATCTGGTTGTACGCGAGCCGCAACGCGCCGAGCTTCTCGAGTTGCTGCAGCGCCTGGTTGATCCGCTGGCGCGACACGCCGACGAGCATCCCGAGTTCCTCCTGCGAGATCGACAACGACGGGCCGGTATCCGGGTACAGCGCGGGGTTGAAGAGCTGCGCGAGCGCCTGCGCGACGCGCGCGTCGACGTCGAGCAGCCGGCTGTTCTGGATCGACGCGATGAATTCGCCCATCCGGTTGTTCAACTGATGGATCACGAAGCGCGTGAACGGCAGGCTCGTGTCGAGCAGCGCATGGAACGTGTCGACCGGCACGAACAGCACGGTCGAGCGCTGGATCGCGACGACCTCGTACTTGCGCAGCTCCCGCTTGATCACGCTGCCTTCGCCGAACCAGCCGCCCGACGGCACGCCGGAGAACGTGCAGCCGCGCCCCGACACGTTGAAGATCGCGAGCTTCAGCAGCCCCTGATGGACGCCGATCCAGTATGCGGAAGGCGCGAGCCGGTGCGCGATCACGTCGCCGGCTTCGCACTGTTCGACGTGCGACTGGGCCAGCACGAGCGCCTGGTGCTCGGGCGCCAGCGTGCGGAACCACGCGCATTGGCCGAACAGTGTCGCCAGCGGCGGCAGCGGGCCCGGTGCGGGAGGCGGGTCGGCCGGGGCGGCGGCCGCGTCGGGATGGTCGTGCATGGGTGCGGGTTTGCGAGGATAGGGATAACGCGCAGCGCTCGAGCGGCACTCTGTCGTTTCGATGACAGACGGCTCACAATAGCGCCCGTTAGGCTGTCGGCAATTGAACCACATCAAAACGATCCGGGGTGCGTGCGCTCCGGTCGACAGAACACGGGAGACAGGATCATGACGCAGATGTTCGAGGCCGGGCTCGGCCGCCGCGATGCCAATTACGTGCCGCTCACGCCGATCGATTTCCTGATCCGGGCGGCGGAAGTCTACGGCGAGCGCCTCGCGATCGTGCACGGCGACGTGCGGCGCACGTGGGGCGAGACCTGCACGCGCGCGAAGCAGCTGGCGAGCGCGCTCGCGCAGGCCGGCGTCGGGCGCGGCGACACGGTCGCGGCGCTGCTGCCGAACATCCCGGCGATGGTCGAGGCGCACTTCGGCGTGCCGATGGCCGGCGCCGTGCTGAACACGATCAACACGCGGCTCGACGTGTCGTCGGTGCTGTTCATGCTGCGTCACGGCGAGGCGAAGGTGCTGATCGTCGACACCGAATACGCGGAGGTCGCGCAGCGCGCGGCGCTCGAGGTGCCGGGCCTGAAGATCGTCAGCGTGGCCGACGCGCTGCCGGCCGACCCCGACCGTTTCGCGGGCGCGACCGACTACGAGACGTTCGTCGCCGGCGGCGACCCCGACTACGCGTGGACGCCGCCCGCCGACGAATGGGAGGCGATCGCGCTGAACTACACGTCGGGGACGACCGGCGACCCGAAGGGCGTCGTCTACCACCATCGCGGCGCGTACCTCGCGGCGATCAGCAACATCCTCGAATGGGACATGCCGAAGCACGCGGTGTATCTGTGGACGCTGCCGATGTTCCACTGCAACGGCTGGTGTTTCCCGTGGGCCGTCGCGGCGCGCGCGGGCGTGAACGTGTGCCTGCGCAAGTTCGATGCGAAGACCGTGTTCGACCTGATTCGCCGCGAGCGCATCACGCACTACTGCGGCGCGCCGATCGTGCAGAGCGCGATCGCGAACGCGCCGGCCGAGTTCCGCGCGGGGATCGACCATACGGTGCACGCGATGGTCGCGGGCGCGGCGCCCGCGCCGGCCGTGATCGCGAAGATGAAGGAGATCGGCTTCGACCTGCTGCACGTGTACGGGCTGACCGAGGTCTACGGCCCGGCGACCGTTTGCGCGAAGCAATCGCACTGGGACGCAGTGTCCGACGAGGAACGCGCGCGGCTGAATGCGCGTCAGGGCGTGCGCTACCACCTCGAAGCGGGCGCGACGGTGCTCGATCCGGACACGATGACGCCGGTGCCGGCCGACGGCGAGACGCTCGGCGAGATCATGTTCCGCGGCAACATCTGCATGAAGGGCTACCTGAAGAACCCGAAGGCGACCGACGAGGCATTCCACGGCGGCTGGTTCCATACCGGCGATCTCGCGGTGCTGATGCCGGACGGCTATATCCGGATCAAGGATCGCAAGAAGGACATCATCATCTCGGGCGGTGAGAACATCTCGAGCATCGAGGTCGAGGACGCGCTGTACCGGCATCCGGCGGTGGCCGTCGCGGCCGTCGTCGCGATGCCCGACCCGAAGTGGGGCGAGGTGCCGTGCGCGTTCGTCGAACTGCGCGAAGGCGCGAGCGCGACCGAGGCGGAGATCGTCGCGCACTGCCGGCAACTGCTCGCGGGCTTCAAGGTGCCGAAGGCCGTGCGCTTCGGCGAACTGCCGAAGACGTCGACCGGCAAGATCCAGAAGTTCCAGTTGCGCCACGCGGTCGGCTCGGACAAGGCGATCGACCTGGCCGGCGACAAGAAGTAGTCGAGGCCCGGCCGCGGCCGATCGCCCGCCGTCGGTCACGCGTCGCGTTCGAGCCGGAACACGCTGACCGCGTCCGACAGTTGCGCGGCCTGGTCGCGCAGCGCGACGGCCGCGCGCTCGGCATCCGAGATCAGCCGCGCATTCTGCTGCGTCGCGTCGCCGATCTGCGTGACGGCCAGGTTCACCTGCTCGATGCCGGTCGATTGCTCGCGCGACGCGGCGCTGATCTCGCCGATCAGCGTGCGCACCTGGTCGACCCGCGCGACGATGTCGCGCATCGTGCCGCGCGCGGCGTCCGCGATCCGGTAACCCTGTTCGACGGTCGTCGACGATTCGGTGCTCAGCGCGTCGATCTCCTTGACCGCGGCCGCGCTGCGTTGCGCGAGCGCGCGCACCTCGGCCGCGACCACCGCGAAGCCCTTGCCGTGTTCGCCCGCGCGGGCGGCTTCGACGGCCGCGTTCAGCGCGAGGATGTTGGTCTGGAACGCGATGCCTTCGATCGCGCCGGTGATCTCGGCGATCCGGCGCGTCGCGCGGCCGATGTCGTCCATCGTCGCGACCACGCGCTGCACCGCGGCGTCGCCGTTCGTCGCGGCGGCCGACGCGTCCGCGACCAGCGCGTTGGCTTGCGCCGCGTGCTCGGCGCTCTGCTGCACGGCGGCGGTGATCTGCTCCATGCTGGCGGCCGTCTGTTCGACGCTGCTGGCCTGCGTCGCGATCCGCGCGGCGATGTCGCCGCTGCCGGCCGCGATGCCGACCGTGCCGTGCGCGATGTCGGCGGCGCTGTTGCGCACTTGCGCGACGATCCGCGCGAGGCCGTCGCCGATCCCGTCGACCGCCTGCACGAGCCGGCCGATCTCGTCGTTGCCCGTGCCGCCGGGCGCGCCGCCCGCGCCGTCGCGGATGCGCACGCTGAGGTCGCCCGCCGCATAGCGTTCGGACGCGCGCGCGGCGGCTTCCAGCGGCCGGCTCACCACGCGTCGCACGACGATGACGAACAGCGTCGCGAACGCCGCGACGAGCACGGCGCCGATCATCAGGAAGCGGTTGCGGGTGGCGCGCATGGTGGCAAGCAGCTCGTCGTCGAGCGCAACGCCGCCGACGAGCCATTGCCACTGCGGAATCGTCGTGAACGACACGAATTTCGCGCTCGGCCCGCCGTCGTGCGCGGCGGGATCGGTCGACGTGTACGCGAGCCGGCCTTCGCCGGTCGCCAGCATCTGCGCGTAGGGCGCACGCGTGTCGTCGGCGCGCTGGCCGGCCGCATCGGGATGCACGACGAAGGTGCCGCGCGACGGACCTTGCGATGCATCGAGCACGAAGTAGTAGCCGTTGTCGCCGATCTTCAGTGCGCGGATGCCGTCTTCGACGAGCTTGAGCTCGGCGCCGATGTCGAGGCCGACGAACAGCGCGCCGATCACGCGGCCGCCCGCATCGGTCACCGGTTTGTACTGCGTGATGTACGGCCGGCCGAACAGCTTCGCGAGGCCCGTGTAGCTGCGCCCGGCGACGAGCGGCGCATACGCGGGGCCGGCGCGGTCGAGCTTCGTGCCGACGGCGCGCGCGCCGTCCTGCTTCTTCAGCGACGTCGTGATGCGCACGAAATCGTCGCCGTCGCGCGCGAAGATCGTCGCGATCGCGCCGCTTTTCTTCAGGAACTGGTCGGGAATCGAGTAATCGAGGTCGAGCGGCTGGCCGCCCGCGAGGAGGGTCGGCGCGGCCACGCCGCCGATATCGACGATGCGCGCCGGGTCGAGCGTGAAATCGGCCGGCAGGAAACTCGCGAACAGCGACATCGAGCGGTTGGCTTCGGCGCTCAATGCCTGGTCGAACAGGTCGACCATCGCGCGGATCGACTGCTCCTTGTCGGCGATCCGCTGATGCGCTTCATCGGCGAGCTGCTGGCCGGCGAAATGGGCGAGCGTCCACGCAAACACGGTAAACAGCAAGGCGACGAGCGCGCACGCGAGCGCGGCCAGACGCGCGCCGACGCTCACTCGGCCCAATTGGGTCATTCTCATGAGACATCCTGAGTGGGAGTGAGAGGAGGCGGAACGCACGCGTCACCGCTCGTGGTCCCGTTAATACGGCAACTTTCGCGAAATCTTTAGCGGATGTCGCGGATCACGGGCCCGCAGGCGGGCGAAGGGGAAGCGGAGGTCAGTGCGTGACGAGCCACGCGACGGCCAGATAGCGGCCGACTTTCGCGATCGTCACGATGACGAGAAAGGTCGGCAGCGGCTCGCGCAGCACGCCGGCGATCATCGTCAGCGGATCGCCGATCACCGGCGCCCAGCTCAGCAGCAGCGACCAGCGGCCGTAGCGCGCATACCAGCGCTCGGCGCGCGCGAGCGCGGACGGTTTGACCGGAAACCAGCGGCGCTCGCGAAAATGCTCGATGCCGCGGCCGAGCGCCCAGTTGATCGCCGAGCCGGCGACGTTGCCGACGCTCGCGACCAGCACCAGCGCCCACGCGGGTTCGCGCCCGGCGAGCAGCAGGCCGGCGAGCACGGCTTCGGACTGGAGCGGAAACAGGGTCGCGGCGACCATCGACACGGCGAACAGGCCGCCGTAAGTGAGCAATTCGGACATCGCGCGATTGTACCGGCCGTGCGGCGGCCGGCTCCGGTCACGCGGTCATCGGCTCACGATCTCATGCGGCATCCGTCGTGCCGAACAGCAGGTGCGAGATCACCGACTTGTCGACCGGTTCGTCGTTGAGCGTGCTGGCGAGCAGTTCGCCCGCGAGCTGCTGCGGCGAGAACACCATGTCGGGCTTCAACAGCCGCAGCCGTTCGAGGTTGCGCTGCTGGTTCACGAGCGCGACCGTGCGCACCGACGGCGCGATCTCGCGGATCGCGAGGATGATGAATGCGTTTTCGGCGTCGTCCGAACGTAGCGCGAGCACCGCGCGGGCGGTCGCCGCGCCGGCGCTCTCCAGCACCGCATGGTCGGTCGCATCGCCGACGATCAGGTCGGTCGCGGCCGGATAGTTGTGCTCGACGCCGGCCGGCACGACGACGGTCACCGCGTAGCCGCGCTTGCGCAGCCCGTCGTGCACCGCATGCGCGACGGGCGTCGCGCCGACGATCAGGAAATGATGCTTGCGGATCACGTTCGAAATGCCTCCCTTGACGATCCGTTTCAGATTGCCGCCGATCACCGGGCCGACGACCGCGCTGATCGACGTCGCGAACACCGTGATGCCGAGCACGATCACCGACGCGGTGAACAGGCGTGCGGTCGGCGCGTGCGGGACGATGTCGCCGTAGCCGACGGTCGACATCGATACGATGGAGAAATAGACGGCGGTGGCGAGATCGTGGACGGGCGGCGTGAATTCGTCGCCGAGATAGAGCACGCCGAAGGTCGCGTAGATCAGCAGCGACACGATGCTCAGCAACGCGAACAGGCTGCTGGCGGCGATGCTCGCGCGGTCGAAGTGCCGCCAGTAGTACAGCAGCGCGACGACCAGCACGGCCGTATAGACGAACACCGCGTGGCTGCGATAGCCGCCGAGCACGCTGATGGCGGCCGCCGCGACCAGCAGCAGGATCGACAGCACCCACGCGACGCGGGCGCGCAGCACGATGCCGATGGCCATCGTCGCGAGGCCGGCCGCGACGACCACCTGCGGCAGCACGACGAGCCCCATGTTGTCGACGAGGTTCAGCGCATCGGCGAGCCAGGCGCGATGCAGGCCGCGCCGCGCGTGTTCGACGACGGGGCGCAGCACCATGAGTGCATCGAGCGCGAGCAGGAGGGCGAGATACCAGTGCAGGCCGATCGGCGCGAACAGGCGCCGCAGGCGGGTAGTGACGTGCTTCATTCAGTCGCCCGGCAGGGCATGTCCAACGAACCAGCCGCTACCCTAAAGCATTCGGCGTTCGGCTGCTTTTTCGCGGGGCCCGATGATGGTCGCCGCGACGGAGCCGGCACGCCGGCCGTTCAGTTCCAGCCGACCATGATCGCGCCCATCCCGACGAGCAGCCCGCCCGTCACGCGGTTCATGGCCCGCATCCGCGCCGGCCGCTGCAGCGCGCGGCTCAGCCGGTGCGAGAACAGCGCCATCGACGCGACGCCGCCCGCGAACAGCAGCGCGAACGTCGCGGCGAGCAGCAGGTATTGAAGGTTCAGGCTCCAGTCGGCAGTCGGGCTGATGAACTGCGGAAAGAACGACGGAAAGAACAGCAGCGTCTTCGGATTCAGCCCGGAAGTCGCGACGCCGCGCCAGAACAGCGCGCGTCCGGAGTCGGCGTCCGGCGCGGCGATCGCCGTTCCCGCGTCGACGTCGGCCGGTGCCGCGGCTGCGCCGGCCGGCGCGCGGCTCAGCCATTGCTTGCCGCCGAGCCAGACGAGATACGCGGCGCCGGCCCAGCGCAGCACGGTCAGCGCGTGTTCGTCGAGGTGGACCAGCGAATTGAGGCACAGCGCGGTCAGCGCGAGTTGCAGCAGCACGGCGAGCGTGCCGCCCCAGACGCACGGCAGCGCGCGGCGCCAGCCGGTGCGCAGCGCCTGGTTCATCGTGAGCAGGTTGACGGGGCCGGGCGCGTAGATGAGGACGACGGAAGCGGCGAGGAACGACAGATAAAGCTTGAACGACATGACGGACGGGCAGGAACGGGGAAGCAGGCACCGGCCCCGCACGCGGTCGGATAGGCGTGCGGGCGGCGGGGAATCGCATGCCTGCCGGCCGGCACCGCAACTCGTGATTGCGGCCGTGCGTCCCGCTGCGAGGGGTTGTCGCGGGGAGCGTGCCGGGCAGCAGGCATGGAGAAAATGTATCAAGCGGCCTGGTTAAAAGGCTTCCTGTTTTCCAGCAAAACGCGCCTGAAACCGGAATCCTGTTCAGATAGAATTCCGATTTTCAGTAGAAGATTCTTCTTATCATGGCTACCCGCGAACGCACGCCGAAAACGCTCGACAATCAGGACCGCAAGATCCTGGGGGCATTGCAGAAAAATGCGCGCCTGTCGAACGCCGAACTGGCCGAACAGATCGGCATGTCGACCACCGCCTGCTGGAACCGCACGCGGCAACTCGAACTCGACGGCTACATCGACGGCTATGTCGCGCTGGTCAACCAGCGCAAGCTCGGCTACGCGGACATCGTGATCCTCGAAGTCACGCTCGATCGCCATGAAGACGACGCGCTGGCGCGCTTCGGCGCCGAACTGGCGGCGCTGCCGGAGGTGCTCGAGGCGTATCTGGTGTCGGGCGAGTACGACTACTGGATCAAGGTCGCGGTGGACGGCACGGCCGGCTACGAGCGCTTCCTGCGCGAAAAGCTGTACCGGATTTCGAGCATCCGCCACAGCCGCTCGATGTTCGCGCTGCGATGCATGAAGGACGTGCCTTCGATTCAGGTGTGAGGGAGCGGAGACGGGCGCACGGCCGTCGCTGCAGCGACGGCGGGTGCGATCGGACGCAGGCGCGGAGGAAAGCCGGCGAACGGTTGACAGGAAGGGCGTGCTGGGCAGACGGCCCGCCGGGCACAAAAACGGATGAATCTTCCGTCCGGCATGGCCCGGCGCAAGCGCGCGCAAGTCGAGAAGAATGGCATCCCGTCCGGGCCGCAACCGGCTGACGGTCCGCGCCGACACGAATCGGCGCCGGTCTCGGCCTGAAACACGGCCTCGAGACGACCTTGAAACGCTTCCGATGCGGTGCGCGTATCCGGCCGGGAAGGATGAACCCCGGCCTCTTTCTACATGCCCGGCGCGCCCGTCGGGTACGCCGCGCGACCGCCGCGGTCGGCGTGCGTCAGCGCAAACGCGTCAGCCGGCCGGCCGTTCGCTCAGCGCGGCAGACGCGCGTGTGCTTCAGCGATGACTTCGCAGTTCTCGAGGTGGAGCGCCCAGGCCTCTGCCAGCAGCTCGCCAACACGTGCGAGCCAGCCAGTGGATTGGGTGGAACGATCGGAGACATTAGACGTTTGCATGACGAAGCCCCATATAGGTGGCGAGTTAGGGATAACCCTAATCATAGCGAAGCAGCACCGTCTTGTGAAATGCGATTTCGTTATATGAGAATTACTGACAATTTGTGTTGCTGCTGCGCAACATGAATGTCGGCCACCCGGGCACGCCGGGCAGGCGTGACGAGGCCGTGCCGGCACGGCCTTGCGTGGAGAAACAACGAAGTCGGGCGTAGGAAAAAAAGTGCGCTTACCGGCCGATCCACCCGAAGCGCCACGACAGCCGCCGCGTCGCGGCCCGCAGCGCTTGCGCCAGCGCGCTGTCCGGCCCGCGCGGGAAGCCGCGCGACGAGCCGATGATCGCGATCACGAGCCGGATGCTGCCGGTGTGATCGAATACGGGCGCGGCGATCGTCCCGATGCCGGGCACCGGCGCGTCGAACGCGAAATCGAGTTCGTCCGCGCGGATCGCGGCGAGCCGGGCGCGGAAGGCCGCATCGTCCGGCGCGGCGTGCGCGCCGGCGAGGCGCACCGGCTCGTTGGCGAGCAGGTCGGCCAGCACGTCGTCGGACATGCCGGACGCGAAAATCCGGCCGATCGCCGTATTGACGAGCGACATCACGGTGCCGACCTGCAGGCTCACGTGCTGCGGCCGCGCCGATTCTTCGAGCCGGATCACGGTCGGCCCGAGCGGCCCGAGCGTCGCGGCGGCCACGCTCATGTCGGTCGCGCCGGCGAGCGCGACGATCTCGGCTTCCGCATCGCGGGTCGGCGACACGCGCTGCATCGCGATCAGGCCGAGCGCTTGCGCGAGCGGGCCGCCGTCGAAGCAGCCGGCGTCGTCGCGGCTCAGCAGGCCGATCTTCTGCAGGCTGACCAGATGGGGAAACGCCTTCGCGGCCGGCATGCCGGCCGCCGTCGCGAGATCGCGCAGCGGCAGCGCGCGGCCCGCCGACACCAGCGCGAGCAGCAACTCGCCGGTGCTGTCGAGCGCATTGATCCCGCGCTGCGCTTTTGCGTCGTCGGCCAGCGCGGGCGGTACGCGCGCGGCGGCCGGCGCGGGCGCGGACGCCGGCGCCGGGTCCGCACCTGCGGCGCCGAGCGACGCGGTCGCCTGCCGCG